>NZ_JAUORW010000030.1:0-29214 GCF_030548245.1 Psychrosphaera sp. 1_MG-2023 | reverse complement strand
ATGTATGAGCCAATTTTCGAATATTCCTCTATGATGAACCTAGCCATATTAGATCAGATATTTAACCAAAATGGTATTAGCGTTTGAGGCAGTTGGCTTGACAATTTGCAGTCTAATACAAAAAAGCCAGCACGACGGCTGGCTCTAATATTTATTTATACAAGCTACATAACTCGCATACCAGGCTGGGCGCCTTCGTGTGGTTCTAATATCCACAACTCTTTGCCACCAGGTCCGGCCGCTAAGATCATGCCTTCAGACATACCAAATCGCATTTTTCGTGGTTTCAGATTCGCCACGACAACGGTTAGTTTTCCTTCTAAATCTTCAGGCGAATAAGCAGCCTTAATACCAGATAGAATTTGGCGTGTCTCACCACCAATATCAAGTTGGAACTTCAACAGTTTTTCTGCGCCTTCAACATGTTCCGCCTTTATAATTTTAGCAATACGAAGGTCAATTTTGGCAAAGTCGTCAAACTCAATTTCATCGGCAATTGGGTCATCTGCTAATGGTCCTGTTTTTACAGGTTGCGTTGCAGCTAAGCTTTCTTTTGAATCTTCAACCATTGCAGCAACTTTGTCCATGTCGACACGTTGCATTAAAGCTTTAAATTTGTTGATTTCGTGGCTAACAAGTGGTGCGTCTACGCCGTCAAAAGTAAGCTCGTTATTCAAGAATGTTTCAACTTCTTTCGCCATCGCTGGTAATACCGGTTTAAGATAGATCATCAAAATTCTAAATAGATTAATCCCCATAGAACAAACATCTTGTGTTTGTTGCTGCAGGTTTTCATCTTTAACGGTTACCCATGGTGCCTTTTCGTCAATGTATTTATTGGCTTTATCTGCCAACGCCATGATTTCGCGGATTGCTTTTGCAAATTCGCGGTTTTCATAGTTTGCTGTAATAGATGCTTTGGCTTGTTGGAACTCAAGCAATAATTCTGGGCTGTCGATAGTGGCCGACAACTGACCTTCAAAGCGTTTTTTAATAAAGCCGGCACATCGACTTGCGATGTTAACTACTTTACCTATTAAGTCTGAATTCACTTTCTGGCCAAAGTCGTCAAGATTAAGATCTAGGTCGGTGATCCCGCTATTGAGTTTCGCCGCAAAATAATAGCGAAGATATTCTGGATTGAGGTGGTCTAGGTACGTTCTTGCTTTAATAAACGTGCCACGAGATTTAGACATTTTTTCGCCGTTAACCGTAACAAACCCGTGGGCAAATACATTAGTCGGTTTGCGGAAGTTTGCGCCTTCTAACATAGCAGGCCAAAATAGGCTGTGGAAATAGATGATGTCTTTACCTATAAAATGGTATAGCTCAGCCTCTGAATCCGCTTGCCAAAACTCATCAAAATTTACATTGTTATTATCACAATAATTTTTGAAACTGGCCATGTAACCGATTGGTGCGTCAAGCCAGACATAAAAATATTTGCCCGGCGCATTTGGAATTTCAAATCCAAAATATGGCGCGTCGCGGCTGATGTCCCACTGTTGTAGTCCTTGCTCAAACCACTCTTCTAATTTGTTTGCCATTTCGGCTTGAATGCTGCCGCTGTGCAACCATTCTTTTAACATAGGCTCAAATTTTGGCAGGTCAAAAAAGTAATGTTCAGAATCTTTCAGTACAGGTGTTGCACCAGAAATAGCCGACTTAGGATTTTTTAAATCTACTGGACCGTATGTAGCGCCGCACTTGTCACAGTTATCACCATTTTGATCTGGTGAATCACATTTAGGACAAGTTCCGGTTACAAAACGGTCTGGCAAAAACATTTCTTTTTCAGGATCAAACAGCTGACTAATCGAACGACGAGCGATATAACCCGCATCGTTTAGTTTGTTATAAATTAATGAAGCAAGCTCGCGGTTTTCATCGCTATGCGTACTATGATAATTGTCAAACTCGATATGGAAGTCGGCAAAGTCTTGAATTCGTTCTTTTCGAACTTCAGCAACCATATCTTCAGGAGCTATGCCCTGTTGTTGTGCCCTTAACATAATAGGTGTGCCGTGCGCATCATCGGCACAAACGTAATAACATTCGTTACCCTGTGCTTTTTGGAAACGGTACCAAATATCGGTTTGCACATATTCCATCAAATGGCCTAAGTGCAAAGAACCATTTGCGTATGGTAATGCACTCGTAATAAGGATTTTGCGAGTCGCTGTCATAATGTTGAAAAAACCTTTAGTGGCCTGTGGTCAGGCGGACTTAATAAGTAGAAAAAAGATAGTGCAGTTAACACTACTAATCAAAGCCGTGATGTTACATAATTTAGCCTCAATATGCACCCATCTATACACCTAGAAATTGAATAAAATGAATCTAACTAAACTATTTACCGGTAAAGATCTCTCTGAACAAAAAAATCAGATACGAGATAGACTCAAATCAGTTAACAACAAATGGTTTCCTAAGGGGATTTTTGGTCAGATCGAAATTGAGCAAAAAGGCAAAAGATTAGTCGTGTCATTGCCTTTCGAATCTGCAACAGTATCAACATTTTTGGCAGAGTACGTAAACGATATTTATCCCCATGTTGAATATGTCTACAAGCCAACGGTAGGAAATCATTCAAACGTCAGCGGCGTTAAAAGTATCGTCGCGGTTGCGTCTGGTAAAGGCGGAGTGGGTAAATCAACGGTTACAACAAATTTAGCTGTAACCTTGGCCAAATTAGGCCACAAAGTCGGTGTGCTTGACGCGGATATTTATGGGCCATCGATGCCAATGATGTTTGGTTTGGAAGGGGAATCGGTTACCACGAAAGATGAAAAAACGATGGAACCACATGTTAAGTTTGACGTCGCGCTCAATTCTATAGGTTTTCTTATTCCAAAAGACAAAGCGGCAATCTGGCGAGGACCGATGGCATCACGCGCTTTGATGCAGGTCGTCAACGAGACTAATTGGCCTGAGTTAGATATCTTATTAGTTGATATGCCGCCGGGAACTGGTGATATACAACTGACGATGTCAGAAAACGTTAAGTGTGACGGAGCATTAATCGTCACAACACCACAAAATGTGGCGTTGGCTGACGCTGAAAAAGGCATTGAGATGTTTCAAAAAGTTGCTACTCCGGTGCTTGGCGTTGTCGAAAATATGAGTCAATTTGTTTGTGATAATTGTGGCCATATCCATCATCTTTTTGGTACAGGTGGTGGCGAAAAGTGTGCGTCTAATCATAACGTCCCTTTGTTAGCTGAATTGCCGTTAAATCCATTAGTACGTAGTTCTGGCGATTCAGGTGTACCGTTTGTAATGTCAGAAAATGAAGATAAAGAGTACCAGCAATTGGCATTTTCACTTATGATGCAACTGTCTAAACAGACTCAACAAATTATTACGCTGGCGTAACAGCCAATACCCAATAGGAAAAAACTCATGCGTCTTTGCGATACCGACATAATCAATCATTTAAACGAGGGGCTTATTGCCATTTCGCCTAGACCTTCGGACGATTATATCACCGGGGTTACTGTCGATTTAACGTTAGGAAATCGCTTTCGTGTATTCCAAGATCATGCCGCGCCTTACATTGATTTAAGTGGTCCGAAAGCTGAGACTGAAAAAGCGCTTGAATCGATAATGAGTGACGAAATTATTATTAGTGAGGAAAAAGCGTTTTTTCTTCACCCTGGACAACTTGCATTAGCGATGACACATGAATCTATCACGATACCAGACAACCTTGTTGGTTGGTTAGATGGCCGTTCTTCATTAGCCCGTTTAGGATTAATGGTGCACGTAACGGCTCACCGCATAGATCCAGGCTGGTCAGGTAATATCGTACTAGAATTCTACAATTCAGGTAAATTGCCATTGGCATTAAAGCCGCATATGAAGATTGGCGCACTTAGCTTTGAAACCTTATCAGGACCTGCGGCTAACCCGTATCGTTCGCGAATAGATGCAAAATACAAAGACCAGGACGGAGCAATTGCGAGTCGTATTGACCGAGACGAAAAGTCTTTAGGATAAACGCCAAGTGCATTTCTAAAAATCGAAGTGAAATCAAAGCTTTGATTTTTAGAAAAAATCATTTCAATTATTTTTAACTGTTCTAAACTGTAACTATTAAACGTGTTGAAATTGATGCTTGCGAGAGGCAAACGGAGTTGACTTTGGTCATAAAACGATTGGAAAGATACAAAGGTGGATATTTACTCGCAGCCTTAATATTTTTATTAACATTAAGTTCAAGCTTTGCTAACGACATAGTCGCAATCGACGGCACGGATCTTAGTAATAGCATTGATATATTATACGTTGATGACTCCACAAGTCCTTTAAACATTGAACAAATTCAGAGACTCCCTGTAGGGATGTTTGCTGATAGTAAAGTTCATATGCATAAACCACAGTCGCTCGATTTTTCCGTATGGTACCGATTGAGCCTCAACGACTTTGCCGCACCAATTGACCAAGCCTTTGCCGTTACCGTCGATAACCCTACATTAGATACGATTTCATTTTATCTAATTGAAAATGGTAATGTAATTGATGAACGCCATCTTGGAGATAAGTCCACTAACGACTTAACTCTTGATTATGTCGTCCCTCAAATTAACATCTTTAAACTATTCGATGGTACTAAATCAATATACATCCATGTTCAAACCAATGGTGCCAGTGCAAGTCCAATAATCATCGAGCCAATTAAAGATTCAATTTTTAGAAGTACCGCGCAATTTTTACTTTTGGGATCGTTTCTTGGCGTATCCTTGATCATGATCATCTATAACTTCTTTATGTTCAGAGGTATAGGCGATACGTCTTACATGAACTACATCGGTTATGTATTTTTTGCGTGTTTTACATTATCCCTAATAAACGGCTTTATTTTTTACATACTGCCTATCAGTATTGCCCAGTGGTTTAATCAGCATCTCATGATTTCGCATTTTTGTGGGTTAGCGTTTGCTATCCGATTTGCGATTTCCTTTTTGAGAATGGATAAGATTGAACCTTGGTTTATTAATTTAGGCCGAAAATTGTCGTCACTGATGTTTGTTTTTGCCGCAAGTGGTTTTGTTTTTACTGAAGCCACATTAACACCTTATTATTTTGCTGCAGTGGCGAGTGTTTATTGCTATGCCGTCATTTTGATAATGAATTGCGTCAAAAGTAAAATGTTGTGGGTTAAATATTATATTGCGAGTTGGCTTCCTTTATTTGTGGGAGTAGGGGTTGGCGTTGCAGCCTTTAATGGTGGTGTGCCGTACAACTTTGTCACGCGAAATGGCGCTGTTTTAGGGGTATTAGCTGAAATATGCATTATGTCTGTGGCATTGATGGACAGATTCCGTGCTAATGAAATTGATAAGGAGTACCGAATGCATCACGACGGTGTGACCGGATTGCCTAATTCGTTGGCATTGGAGAAAGCCTTGAAAAAGCTAGTTGATGCCCGCGTTCCATTCAGTCTTGCTGTGTTTGAAGTACCTCAAGCAAAAGAAATCATTCCTGCTTTAGGGATAGAAAGTGCAAATACGTTTTTTAAAACTTTATTTAAAAATGTTGCCGATTACGCAAAAGGTTTTAGCACCACACATTTTTTTGATGAAGTCGATAGCCAAGCAGAGCAATACAATATCGCTCGAATTTCAGATTCTAACTTTGCAATTCTCTTTATGGGAGAGTTAGATGATGAGGCACTTAACTACAACTTTTTGACGATACAAGAAGGGGTTTCTTCTTTAATTGAAATAAATGGCGTTTCACTATCAGTCAGCTGCGTTGCCGGTATGGTGAATTACCCTACCGATATTAAAGAAAGAGATAAATTACTAATTTCCGCCTATCAGGCGATTCGTGCGACAAAAAACAATGACTTGAGTTGGGTTAAGTTTGATCAATCTCGGTCTGATGATATGCACAAAAGATTCGCGTTAGCTGCGGAATTACAGAAAGCGATAGAAGATGACGATTTAGAATTATACCACCAACCACAGATCCATATTGCCACTGGAGACGTTGTCGGTAGTGAATTGTTATTACGTTGGATGCACCCTGAAATGGGCTTTATCCCACCAGATTATATTATCGATATTGCAGAAGAAACCGGTGTTATTCATCAAGTGACTGAATGGGTAATTGAGCGTGGGTTATCGCAGCATAGTAAACTGCTGAAATTAGGATTTGAACACACAGTATCGATTAATATTTCGGGTAAAGATTTAAATGATAATAGTCTCGTCGCGCATATTTTAACAACAGTCAGTCGTTTTAGTATCCCACCGGCATCAATCATTTTTGAATTAACCGAATCAGCGACAGCAGAAGATCCTAAATTAGCCAAACGTATTCTGACCGATTTATACGAACAAGGATTTAAAATTGCTATCGATGACTTCGGTACAGGTTATTCGAGCCTAGACTATTTGTCGCAGTTACCATTCCATGAATTAAAAATTGATAAATGTTTTATGAATATTGATGTGTCGGAGCGGAACCAAACAATTACTGACATGACAATTACGTTAGCAAGCCGACTGAAAGTCAAAGCTGTTGCAGAAGGTATTGAGACAGAAGTTGTCGCAAATATGCTTAAAGACTATGAAGGACTCATTGGCCAAGGGTATTTCTACTCAAAACCAATGCCATTTATTGAATATATGCGATGGTTGCAAGAGTCAAATCGACTAGATTTACGTCGTTAGTCCAAACCATAATGAAGAACGATAGGTAAACGCCAGCAACGAGACTATATTAGCTTTTAGGCTACTAATATGAGGTTGCTGGTTTTAGCCGGTATTTAAATACCGGCTAAGTGCGCACCAAAGCCTATTAAGCCGCCAAAAACACCACCCCACACGACCAACCAACCTAAATGTGTACGGATCATATCTTGGATGATTGTTTTCACCATTTGCGGCGTTAATTCATCAAGACGTTGGCTGACAACGGCATCTACCTTTTGTTTTATATCTGACATGTGCTGCGGATCAGATAGGTTAGTTAACAGCTTTTGTTGAAAATCATCTGTTTGACTAATTTCTACTATTGATGTTTTTAAGTTTTCGACAAATGGTTCACGCATTGGTGCTAGCGCTTCTACACCACCAAGCATACCTAACATGCTACCAAATGAACTGTTTTGAATTGTAACAATGAGAGAGTCAAAAGCGGGGGATAGGTCAACATCTTCGATGATCGGCTTTAGATCAAAACCAGCTGGTTGTGGAGAGGTATTTTGCTCAGACATAAACTTAGATAAGTTTTCTTCTGTAAAAAACTGCTCCATTATTAATGTTTGGATACCGTTTTTAAACTGTTTAAACTTAACTTGCACAACACCAGAGCCATATAGCCCCGGTATTTTTTCAAATAACATATGTACAGCTAGCCAGTTAGTAACTGCACCAGACAAAGCAAATAGCGCGGTAATAAATAGCCATTCAATAGAAAATTGCCATCCAATTACACAGGCGACAAATGCAATTAGGTTTGTTAAAAGACTTTTATTCAAGGTTAAACTCCACAAGAGACGCGTTAAACTAAATTAATTGGCTCTTTATGGAGTTAAATCAATTAAATATCAAGCAGCTTCGTCTTTTTCTATAACAAAATCGACAAGTTTGTCGTCGCTGTCTGTTTCAGCAACCGGCTTGCTTTGTTTATTTTTACTGTCTTTTTTAACGATTAAAGTGTCTGACAAACTCTGATTACTGATCTGCTCTTCGTCTAGTAAATCTGCCTGATTTTTATCAGTGGCTTTCGCCTTTACTGATTTTTCACTTTTTTTTGGCACTGGTTTTTTCTTCGCTTGAAGGGCTATAAGAACCTCTTCGCGCTCTTTGGCAAGAAAAATACTGAGTTCTTCACATTGTTCTTCAGACAAGGTTACGTCTGAATTATGCAGAAGTTCAAACATGCCGTCTGCCATATCTAACATTTTGTCGTAATCGTCAGCGGCACGCTTGTCGGTAAATGTCATTACTTCTTGCTCCTCATTTTGTCTAGTCGTACGGATCACAACATATTGGGTTGCAACAGCCATAGTAAACTCCTGATGTAGATTATTTAAACAAAAGACTGTTTAAATATACAGTAAATACTACTAGTGTAAAGTACCACTTGAAAATTTTTACAAATAAAAAAGCCGAGTTAAAAAACTCGGCTTAATTTTATCGTCATTTTTGGTTGGCGAGAGCGAATGCTTAGTGAAGTATACGAGCTTTAACTGTACCTTCGATGGCTTTTAGTTCTTTAAGAGCCACTTTACGATCATCGGCGTCAATGTCGATAACAACATAACCTAAAGTGTCGTCAGTTTGTAAATACTGAGCCGCGATATTGATATTGTGTTTAGCAAATGCTTCATTTATCTTTGTTAAAACACCAGGTTGGTTTTTATGAAGATGCAACAGGCGGCTTCGACCCGTATGTTCAGGTAAGGATACTTCAGGGAAGTTTACCGCGCTAAGGGTTGAACCATTGTCTGAATATTTTGCCATTTTTCCAGCGACTTCGATGCCAATGTTTTCCTGGGCTTCTTGAGTTGATCCCCCAACATGTGGCGTTAAGATAACATTGTCTAATCCACGAAGTGGTGAGACAAACTCTTCATCATTTGATTTTGGTTCAACAGGGAATACGTCTATTGCTGCACCAGATAATTTTTTGCCTTTGATAGCTTCAGCCAATGCGTCAATATCAACAACTGTTCCACGAGATGCGTTAATGAAAATAGCGCCTTGTTTCATTTGTTCGAATTCTGCAGCACCAAACATGTTTTGGGTTTGCACAGTTTCAGGAACATGAAGTGAAATGACATCAGACGTATTTAGCAATTCTTGCATTGATGCGACTTGCGAAGAGTTACCAAGACTTAACTTAGTTTCAATATCAAAATATTGGACTTTCATACCAATATTTTCAGCCATAATACCGAGCTGAGTACCAATGTGACCGTAACCAACGATACCAAGTGTTTTACCACGAGCTTCAAATGAGCCAACAGCAGACTTATTCCATTCTCCACGGTGCGCTTTAGCACTTTTTTCTGGAACGCCACGGATAAGTAAAAGAATTTCACCTAAAACTAACTCGGCAACCGAACGGGTATTAGAGAAGGGCGCGTTAAAAACCACGATGCCTTTTTCTTTAGCCGCTTTTAAGTCAACCTGATTTGTACCAATACAAAAACATCCAACAGAGACTAGTTTCTTAGCGTGAGCAAATACATTTTTAGTCAATTGTGTGCGAGAACGAATACCAATGAAATGAACGTCTTTGATCTTCTCGATCAACTCATCCTCTGGAAGAGACGTTTTAAGGGATTCAATATTGTTGTAGCCCTGTGCTTTAAGTGTATCTACTGAACTTTGGTGTAAACCTTCAAGTAGTAATATCTTAATTTTATCTTTGGCTAGTGATACGTTGCTCATTCTTTTATTTGTCCCCACGGTGAAGAAATTGACTTAATTTAGAATTAATACTCTATTTTGCGTCTTTAATAAAGTAATTTATTGGTATAAATTAGAAATTCTAATGCGTATTTCAAAATAATTTACACCTTTGAACAACTTTAGTTAAAGACGAATTAGCGATAGCAAATATTAGGATAGAATTTCGACGCCATCGGGATTACCAACGATCACGACATCAGCGCAGCGATGGGCAAACAATCCATTGGTCACAACACCGACGATATTATTCAATTGTTCTTCAAGTTTTCTTGGTTGCGCTATTTTCATGTTGAAGACATCTAAGATCACATTGCCGTTGTCGGTAACAACACCGTCACGATAAACCGGGTCACCACCAAGTTTGACAATCTCACGGGCAACGTAGCTGCGAGCCATTGGAATGACTTCAACTGGTAGAGGAAACTCGCCAAGAAATCGAACCTGTTTTGTGTTGTCTACGATACAAACAAATTTTCGAGCAACGGCTGCGACAATTTTTTCACGAGTTAAGGCAGCACCGCCCCCTTTTATCATAGCCTTATCAGAATTGATCTCATCCGCACCGTCGACGTACACATCTATATAGGAAACTTCATTTAAGTCGAAAACTTCGATTCCGTAATCCTTTAACTTTTTAGTGGATGCATCTGAACTTGAAATGGCACCAGTAATTTTGTTCTTAATAGTGGCTAAGGCGTCGATAAAGTGATTTACAGTGGAGCCTGTGCCAACGCCGACAATCGTATCAGGTTCAATAAAATCGAGGGCTGCATAAGCCGCGGCTTTTTTTAATTCATCTTGTGTCATTTTTGTTCCAGATTGTAGGCTGTTAATGAGCTTTCATTGTGGGCTTATTATGTACTAAGTAAAGCGTATTATAACGGTAGCTCGAATAACTTTTCACCGTGTTTTGTGATTAATTTTTGGCTTGGCGTTAAAATGATATGCAAAGGTATGTCCCAGACTTCAACAGGAAGCCTATCAACTTGCTGGCAATCATGCGCGAGGCCTATAAGAACTGGCTTGTGTGGTGCGACGGCGCTTAATGTTCGGTCATAATAACCGCCACCCATGCCGAGTCTATTGCCCTGTGAGTCAAATCCAACGAGTGGCATAAAGATGATATCAATCGTCGTGATATCGACAATTTCAGCTGGGTCATATTTAGGTTCAGGAATGCCGTATTGATTTAGGGGTAATTTTGTATCTTGTTCATAACGCTGGAAAATGAGATGACCTTTATTGTTTGGGTCTATGACCGGTAATAACACATGTTTATTGTGTTGCCATAAATGTTTAATCGCTAAGGTTGGATCAATTTCGCCATCGTTTGGTAAGTAAAGTGCAACAACTTGGGTGTTTTTGGACAAGCTATTACAGGCCAAAGCTAAGGCTTCACTGGCCTGTTGCTGAGCGTTAGGCGATAACGATTGCCTTAGTGCCCTAAATCTTGCTCTGAGCGTTGTACGAATTGATTTAGTGTCTGTCATGATTCTCGCTTTTAATCTGACGGAATTACTTTTAGGATGAGAGTTATAACGAAGAACGATATCATCTGCAATCACTTAGGTAGAGATTAAAATATTATGTGCGAATTATTAGGGATGTCGGCAAACGTGCCAACTGACATTGTATTTAGTTTTACAGGACTCGTGCAAAGAGGCGGTAAGACAGGACCTCATACCGACGGCTGGGGGATTACTTTCTACGAAGGAAAAGGGTGTCGAACATTTAAAGACCCAAGGCCCAGCGCTGAATCAAAAATTGCTAACTTGGTTATGGATTACCCAATAAAAAGTTGTTCGGTTATTTCCCATATAAGACAAGCAAATAGAGGCGGGATAAAGTTAGAAAATACCCATCCTTTTATTCGCGAATTTTGGGGGAGGCATATTACTTTTGCGCACAATGGCCAGTTGTCGGGGTATAAAAAACTCCGCTTGTCCCAGTTTCATCCTGTGGGGGATACTGACAGTGAGTTTGCATTTTGCTGGATAATGGATCAGTTAAAGGCTCGATACAAAACAAAACCGAGAAATTGGCAAAGTGTATTTAAATATATCGCTGGGTTATGTAAGCAGTTGAATCAGTACGGTGTTTTCAACGCATTGATATCTGATGGCGAGCATTTATTGGCGTATTGCAGCAATAATTTGAGTTGGATTACCCGTCGTGCGCCATTTGGAGAGGCGAATCTGATCGACACAGAGTTTAATGTCAACTTTAACGAAGTCACAACTGAAAATGATATTGTAACTGTAATCGCAACGAGGCCACTAACCGACAATGAATGTTGGACAAAGTTGGCCCCAGAAGAATACGTATTATTTAAACTAGGTGTTCAAATACATTAGCTTTGGTGGTGCGATGTAGACTTAGTGTTGAGTATATTGACTTATCACTAAGTCATATTGCTCTACACCTTTTTTCATTCTCCACATACGGGCAAGGGTATAGTTTAGCTCTGGAACAAACCAGGCATGCTGGGCATAAAACTTTTGCTTGTCGTAAACTCTAGCGACTTTAACTGCGTTAAATCGACCTAAGCCAGTGCTAATAATTTCGTGTCCGATGACTTCTAATTTATAGGTTCTTAGCGTTCCGCGATTTGAAATTAAGCTATATTCAAAAGCCGTTTTACCTGCAATCAGGTCTGCTTGAATTTGTACATGCAGTGACATTTCGTCTAACCAACCATCTTCCCATTTATCTGGAGATTGTTTTGCTTCAGGTTTAACGATGAGATCTTTATTTTGACGAAATTCGATTGTCAGCTCTTTGTCTGAACCTGTGCCACTGCGTTCGTAAGAATAAGACAGCGGTGAAACTTTACCGTCTACATAATTGAAGATACTTAACTCTGAACGACGGTCTGAAAATATTAACCATTCAATGTTGCTTGTCAGCTCTATCGAAAAGTTATTGTCGCCAAGGGACGTCATAATGCGACTCCCTTGACCAAGTTTATCACCTTGACGATACATATCGTAAATAGCCGTAAAGGGCTTAATCGTATTGTCATCAGGTAATTCGGCGGCTGCAATTGCCGTGGTAAATAATCCTAATAACAAACTTGTTATCGCCAAGTTGTAAACTCGCTTAATCATCAAAAGCATATCCTTGAATTGGGAGCCGTTCATTATCTAAATAGGCACCATCAGTTGCCATTTTCAATCGGTCTTCACACATCCATTTAACCACCATAGGATAGATTAAATGTTCTTGAACATGGACTCGTTGTGCCAAGTCGTCGGCATCGTCGTCACTAAACACAGGAACCTTAGCTTGCAAGATAACTGGCCCACCGTCGAGCTCTTCCGTAACAAAATGCACACTACAACCATGTTCTTCATCACCTGCGTCAATAGCTCTTTGGTGCGTATTTAAGCCTTGATATTTAGGTAATAAAGATGGGTGGATATTGATCAGTTTCCCTTTATAGTGCTCTACAAAGTTTGCCGTTAATATCCGCATAAAACCGGCCAGTACAACAACTTGTGGTTGGTATTGGTCAATGACTTCGACTAACGCTTGATCATATAGTTCCCGAGATTCGAAGTCTTTATGACTTACAACATGCGTATTAATGTTAGTTTGCGCTGCACGGACGAGTCCGTAAGCATCTGCTTTATTACTAATCACGGCATTTATGTGGCCGTCGATTTTGTTTTGCAAACAAGCGTCGATTATGGCTTGAAGATTACTGCCACTGCCAGATATTAATACAACAATTGACGGTGCTGACGCATCAGCACCGGTAGTAGATTGAGTTGATGACATTTAAATACCTGAAATCTCAACTTGCTCTTCATTATCGTTTGCAGAAGCAATTGATCCGATGTGCCATGCTTTTTCGCCAGCAGCAGTTAATATGTCAATACTGTTCGCTAGGTCGGCTTCGTCAACTGCGATGATCATGCCAACACCACAGTTAAAGGTACGATACATTTCATGTGTTTCGATGTTGCCATTATCTTGCAACCAGTTAAACACGGCTGGCCACTGCCACGAATCACCATCAATTACAGCTTTAGTTTGCGTCGGAAGTACGCGAGGAATATTTTCCCAGAATCCACCACCTGTGATGTGCGAAAGCGCATGAACATCAACGGTTTCTAATAATTTCAATACAGGTTTAACGTATATTTTAGTTGGGGCCATCAAATGGTCAGCTAAAGGTTTTCCTTCATATTCAGCGCTTAAGTCTGCTTTTGAAACTTCAATGACTTTACGAATTAAAGAATAACCATTTGAATGAGGACCAGAAGAACCTAAGGCAATAAGTTGATCACCAGGTTTAACTTTGGTGCCGTCAATGACTTTAGCCTTTTCTACCACACCAACACAGAAGCCCGCGAGATCATAATCATCACCTTCGTACATACCTGGCATTTCAGCTGTTTCGCCGCCAATCAATGCACAGTTTGACATGACACAACCGTCTGCAATACCACTTACAACATCGGCAGCCACATCTACATTAAGTTTACCCGTGGCGTAGTAATCAAGGAAAAACAGAGGCTCTGCGCCTTGTACGATCAAGTCATTCACACACATCGCAACTAAGTCGATACCAACGGTGTCGTGTTTTTTAAGATCAATCGCTAAACGTAATTTTGTGCCAACGCCGTCATTACCCGCTACAAGAAGGGGCTCATCGTAACCTTTAGGAATTTGACATAAACCACCAAATCCACCCAAACCACCCATAACTTCTGGACGAGTCGTACGTTTTACCGCACCTTTAATACGTTCAACTAACAGGTTACCTGCATCGATATCTACACCTGCGTCTTTGTAGCTAAGAGATTGATTGTCGCTCAATGTTGTTTCCTCAAAATGGAGTGAAGCAATTTGGTGATGTTTTGTACACTAAATTGTATATAGACTATTGCGCGGGATTTTATACCAAAACCGCGCAAGTTATAAGATAAAATGGCCAAATAGCCCTCAATTTTTACGCATTGGCGATAAAAATTGCCCGTTTAGGGGCTGGATAGCCTTCAATTGTTTTTGTAGGGTCACTCGGATCGAGGAAATCTTCGAGAGACTCAGTGTCGATCCAATCTGTTTTTCTTTGTTCATCTAAAGTTGTTTGGTCAATATTAACCAAACGAATATTACTAAACCCAACTTTCTTTAGCCACAATTCTAATGCACTGGCGCTTGGGATAAACCAAACATTACGCATTTTTGCATATCGGTCTTCTGGAACTAAAACAGTTGTTTCGTCACCATCGACGATAAGTGTTTCTAAAACAAGTTCACCACCTTTGACTAATTGATTTTTAAGCTGTTGCAAAAAGTCCATAGGTGATTTGCGGTGATACAATACGCCCATTGAGAATACGGTATCAAAACCTTTTATTGCTGGAAGATCATCTATGCCAAGCGGTAGAAGGTTTACGTCTTTATCTTGAATGAAGTGTTGTACAGCCCAAAACTGAGCTAGAAATAGTTGAGTCGGATCTATGCCCACCACAAATTTAGCACCAGCACCGCGCATACGCCACAAATGGTAGCCACTTCCGCAACCAACATCTAATACGTATCGGTCTGTTAGATCACTTATAAAAGGGGCTAGTCGATGCCATTTAAAATCACTGCGCCATTCCGTATCGACATTTATGCCGTGTAATTGATATGGCCCTTTGCGCCATGGCTTCAATTGCATTAAGTGATGAGTTGTTTTTTTCTTTAAACCATCATTCATTGTTGCAGTCGATCCAACTGAAACAGAATTGACTAGGTCGACCTGACTTGGCTCAACAGGGGGCAACAAATCAATGTTTTTAACCCAATCTTTAAATTCACCATGAAGGGCATTTTTGTACCAGTGATTGATTTGAGCAGGCAAAATTTCTAACCACGGTGCCAGTCGATTGCCCGCAATTTGTTGGTAAAACGAATTAAATAGTTGGGTCATGTTGGTGTTCCGGTTAGGCTTTAATGGCAATAAAAGAGGCAAAGTTAAAACATTGATACCAAATTGATTGGCTGGAAAACCCAGCTTGTTGCAATCGTGCTAAATGGGTTTGCTCAGTATCAATTTTCATCACGTTTTCTATTGCTGAGCGTTTTTGGCTGATTTCAAGTTCGCTATAGCCGTTCGCTCGTTTAAAGTCGAGATGCAAGTTATTGATAGCGTCGTGTATTTTGCTGTCATCCCATTTTAATTTTTCAGACATTACAAACGCGCCACCGGGTAATAAGGCATTATGTATTTTTGATAATACTACTGAACGTAATTCCGGCTCGATAAACTGCAGAGTAAAATTCATCACAACAAATGAGCAGGGTTGTAGCTCTACTTCAAGTATATCGGCTAGATCAACAATGACTTCTACATCTGATTTATACGCTTTTATATTATTTCGGCAACGTTCGACCATAGGCACAGAGTTATCTAATGCGATGATTTTACAATTGGGTTTGTCGATATACTTACGCATCGATAAGGTTGCTGCACCCAATGAACAGCCAAGGTCATAGACTGCACTATTGGGTTGTTGGAATTGTTGGGCAAGCTTACCAATAGCGCTCACCATAGTGGAATAGCCTGGTACACTGCGTTGTATCATGTCAGGGAAAACTTCAACGACGGACTCGTCAAATGTGAAATCTTTAACCTTGTTTAAACTGTCTGCGTATAGGTTGTCGCGCATTGAAAAATCTTTTATACCGTGGAAATAGCCGCATTTTAACTTAAAAATCACATAGCCTAAAGAAAATGTGATTGCCGAATTGTAAAGAAACGTTCTACACTGAGCTTAATAATAATTTAATTAGGTTCGCATGACTCGAATTCGCTTTCTTTTTTCCTTTCTATTATTGATGATGTGGACATCTTTGGTATTAGCGACCCCGCTAATTGTTAAACCTGAAAAAATTAAGGTTGCCGTAGCCAACAATATTGTCCCTTACCAATTCTCTGATGAAAAAAATCAGCCTGTTGGCTACGTTATCGACTTTTGGCGTTTATGGCAGGAAAAAACCGGAATAGAAGTCGAATTTGTCACCTCCAGTTGGCCGAATACATTAAAAAATGTAAAAAATGGGAATGCAGACGTCCACGGAGCGCTGGGACAAAATGCTGAACGTGAAGCAACGTTTACTTTTAGCGGTAATATTTACACTTCGGCGCTTAGTATTTATATCCACCGAGATCTAATTGGTCTTTCTAGTATTAATGATGTGGTCCCGTACCGCATTGGTATTTTAAAAGACTCAGTATTTGAATCCATTTTAATCGACAAAAATCCCGACCTAAATTTTCGTTTCTATGACTCCCGTGAAGCCATGTTGAGTGGTATTCAAAGGGAGGAAGTCAAAACGTTTGTGACTTTTGATTATTACACGTTTAGTGACGCTGGTTATGCCTCCCTAAATCAGCTTTACCCTGCATATAAGAGGATCAGTGTAGGTGCAGTCGACGCATCTTATGCCGTCACTAAGTTGAACGAATATCTGTTGCCGTTTGTCGACGCAGGTATCGCCCAAATAACAGCAAAGGAGCGCGGTTCACTTGATCAGAAATGGTTTGGTACGTCGAATGTTAACGCGGCTCTTCGACTTGGTTTTACAACGGGCAATGAACCATATATGAGTATTACGCCTAATGGTGAGGCAACCGGATTGTTTGTCGACCTGTGGCGTAAATGGGCAGAAAAAACCAAGACTGAAGTTGAGTTTATGCCTAATTCAATGGATTTGTCGTTACAAGCTTTGCAAGAAGGCAAGTCAAATGTCCATATTGCCTACCCTGAGAGCCAGATAGTAAATACCGGATTACCACGAGCATTACACCTTTATTCTGTATTCTCGAATCTATTTGTCAGTGGGCTGTATGACCCTAAAAAAGGGTTGTCGCAGTTGGATGGAAAAAAAATAGGTTTGTTTAAAAGCGCTCCTTATAAAACTGAATTCCAAAAGCGATTTCCTAAAGTTGATGTTGTGTGGCTTGAGTCGTTAGACGCCGGGATAACCATGGCGATGAATAATGAAATTTTGGGATTTATTTCAGCCAACCAAGTTGCTCACGTGCGGTTAGTTCAGAATAATGTTGAGAATAAGTTTTCAGTTATAAAAGACGTTACATACGAAGCAAAAATTTACTCTATAGTTAACGACGAAAATCGAGCACTAATCCAAAAAATCCAAGCGGGATTTGACTTAATAACACTTGAAGAAAAAATAGAGATTGAAAGTCGCTGGATAAGGGAAGAAAGCGATCAGTATTTTCAAAGTAGAAAACATCGCGTTTCTATAACCGATGATGAAAAACATTGGGTTAAAATGGTGCCTGAACTTACGGTCGGCATGGTAAAGGATTGGTTCCCTTACGAATTTATTGATGACGAGGGAAATCCGCAGGGGATAAGCATTGATATATTTAAAATTGCGACAGAGCTAACTGGGCAGCACTATAAATTTGTTGTGTTTGACAGATGGGGTGACTTAATGACGTCATTCCGTTCTGGTAAAATCGATATGGTGGCCAATATAACGGCAAGTGAAAGTCGCAGTAAGTTTGCGGATTTTACCTCTAGTTATTGGCAAACACCTTGGTCAATTACTACCCATAAGTCCCAGGAAAACGTCGACTCGATTGAGAAGTTCTACGGTAAGCGCATTGCGTTGATCGAGGGATATCAGATGATAAAAGAATTAAGCGAGCGATATCCGCAAGTAATTATCCAAGTCGTCGAAAGCTTTGACGAAGCGCTCACCTTATTAAAAGCGGGGGTTATTGACGGCGTATTAGACAACATGTTGGTGTCTGCCGGCTACCTGCAGGAAAACAATCTTTATCAATTTAAGATCCATGTCATCGAAGATCTTCCATACGATATTTCAAATATTGGCGTCCGTCAGGATCTAAAACAACAATTGCGAATGATGGAAAAAATTGTCAGTTCAATTACCGACAAAGACCGGGAGAAAATAATTACTCGTTGGTCAAAAATTGATGTTGTACAGGGAATAAATTCAAAAATATACCTCCGCAATGTTATTGCGTTTATCTTTATCGCGACGGTCGTAATTGCCAGTGTATTGTTTTGGAATCGACGATTGCAAAATGAAATCAAACTTAGAATTACCGCAGAAACAAAATTAAAGCATTTGGCTTCACACGACCTAATGACCGGACTGCCCAATCGGGCGTTATTTAATGACAGATTAAATCAGGCCATTGTCAGCCATCGGAGAAACAACAAAGTGCTGGCTGTGATGTTTGTTGACCTCGACGGTTTTAAACAAGTTAATGACACTTTTGGGCACGATGTTGGTGACGAGTTATTAATAATGGTATCTGATAGATTGCGGGTTGTTGGCAGGGCGTCGGATACAGTGGCGCGTATTGGTGGTGACGAATTTGTTATTTTAGTGACCGACTTAGATGATACGGCACAGGCAAGTAAAGTAGCAGAAAAAATTATTACGGACTTTGTCCGTCCGTTTGATTTGTCCGCTTCAATTATTAATGTTGGTGCTTCTATCGGTGTCGCTTGTTTTCCTGAGCATGGCGAAACCGTTGATGAATTGCTTAAAGGTGCCGATGACGCTATGTATGTCGTTAAAGATACTGGTAAAAACAGCTATCATTTTGCCACACGCTAAAACTCACATCTTATTTTGTTAAAGCGGTGACTTTAGCGTTCAAATCCTTATAATGTCCGCCATTTCCGCTAAGTTAAACTGCTTAGCGCGGTTATTATTTTAGAAATAGGATTTGCAATGCGTTCTCATTATTGTGGCGAGTTAAATAAAAGTTTAGTTGACCAAAATGTTACTCTTTGTGGTTGGGTGAATAAGCGCCGTGACCTTGGTGGTTTGATCTTCATCGACTTACGTGACCGTGAAGGTATTGTGCAAGCAGTTATCGACCCTGATGAAACTGCTATTTTTGAAAGTGCAAATAAACTACGTAACGAGTTTTGCATCAAATTGTCTGGTGTTGTACGTGTACGTCCAGAAAGCCAAGCTAATAAAGATATGGCGACTGGTGAAGTTGAATTGTACGTTAAAGATTTAGAAATTCTTAATGCTTCTGCACCAGTGCCTTTAGATTTCAATCAAGATAACTCTGAAGAACAACGTTTAAAATATCGCTACTTAGATTTACGTCGCCCAGTGATGAATCAACGTCTTCAGTTCCGCTCAAAAGTTACCAGTGCTGTTCGCAGATATTTAGACGACGCCGGTTTCTTGGATATGGAAACCCCAATACTTACTAAAGCAACGCCAGAGGGCGCTCGTGATTATTTGGTGCCAAGCCGAACTCATAAAGGTCAATTTTTTGCGTTGCCGCAATCCCCGCAGTTATTTAAACAGTTGTTAATGGTTGCTGGTTTTGACCGTTATTATCAAATCGTTAAATGTTTCCGTGATGAAGATTTACGTGCCGACCGTCAACCAGAATTTACTCAAATCGATATTGAAACCACCTTTATGTCTGGCGAAGACGTAATGGCAATGGCTGAAGGCATGGTACGTTCAGTATTTAGCGAGTTGCTTAACGTTGAGTTAGGTGACTTTCCAACCATGACCTACTTGGAAGCGATGACACGTTTTGGTTCAGATAAACCTGACCTTCGTAACCCATTAGAAATGGTTGACGTAGCCGATATCATGAAAGATGTCGACTTTAAAGTTTTTGCCGGCCCAGCCAACGATCCTAAGGGACGTGTTGCGGTAATTAAAGTGCCAGGCGGTGCTTCAATGACACGTAAAAACATTGACGGTTATACCGAATTTGTTGGTAAATACGGAGCAAAAGGTCTGGCTTGGATTAAAGTGAATGACTTAGAAGCAGGTTTAGCAGGCTTACAATCACCAATTCTTAAGTTTTTAAATGAAGAAGTGGTTAATGCTATTTTGGCTCGAACTGGCGCTCAAACGGGTGATATTTTATTATTTGGTTCTGATAGCTACAAAGTGGTAACCGATGCACTTGGTGCACTTAGATTGAAAGTTGGTACTGACTTAGAGCTCGTTGAAGACAAGTGGGCGCCTTTATGGGTTGTTGACTTCCCAATGTTTGAAGAACTTGAAGGCGGTGCATTAACTCCGCTTCACCATCCATTCACTGCACCAAGCAACATGACACCAGCTGAACTTGCTGCCGACCCAGCTGGCGCATTGTCAGACGCATATGACATGGTTCTTAATGGATGTGAATTAGGTGGTGGTTCGGTTCGTATCCACAAACAAGATATGCAATCTGAGGTCTTTAGAATTCTTGGTATTGGTGAAGAGGAAGCGCAGGAGAAATTTGGTTTCTTGTTAGATGCATTACAATTTGGCGCGCCACCACATGCTGGTTTAGCATTCGGTCTTGACCGTATGTTAATGTTGATGGTTGGGGCTGACTCAATTCGTGATGTTATGGCTTTCCCGAAAACAACAACGGCGGCATGTCCGTTGACTGCAGCACCAGGCTTTGCCAACCCTGATGCGCTAAAAGATCTTGGAATAGAAATAGTAAAACAAAACTAAACTTGTTTTATTAGCCATATAAAGAAGGCCCGAAACCTTAGGTATTCGGGCTTTTTTGTGTTTAAGTAGTTAATGAATCAAAGCCGTCTTTACTTCAAATAAGTGGTAAGGCTAAGCATTAGATCAGTAGAAGTTGAATTTTTATGGCGCGAACGTTATGGCACTAATTTTAGGGATTGATCCCGGTTCTCGGATCACGGGCTACGGCCTAGTCGACCATGTAGGTTCTAAATTCAGTTACGTAGGAAGTGGTTGTATTCGGACCCCCGATACTTGTTTAGCGGATAAGCTCGACACAATATTTTCTGGGATCAGCGAAATCATCTTACAATATAAGCCTGATAACTTTGCCATTGAGCAAGTGTTTATGGCTCATAACCCAGATTCAGCACTCAAGCTGGGTCAAGCACGTGGCAGCGCGATAGTTGCGGCGTCACAGGCAAAATTGCCTGTATTTGAATACTCCGCAAGACAAATAAAACAAGCCGTAGTTGGCAGTGGAGCTGCAGATAAAAGCCAAGTTCAGCATATGGTTCAACAGATTTTAAAACTAACGGGAAAACCTCAGGCCGATGCAGCCGATGCATTAGCCGTAGCAATATGCCATGGCAACACAAATCAAAGTTTGATAAACATGGCTGGTGTAGCGAAAAAAACCGTCAGAGGTCGCCTAAGGCGATAAATTTTAAGCTAGGGCTTTCAACTGTATGGATAACTGGGTATATTTACAGTAATTGAAGGTAAATATAAAAGTTAACTATGATTGGAAGACTCACTGGCATCGTTGCCGACAAACAAGCCCCTGACGTATTAATTGACGTTAACGGTGTAGGCTATGAAGTGCAATTACCGCTAACAAGCTTTTATGAATTGCCTGAAGAGGGGGTTCAAGCGACTATTTATACCCACTTTGTGGTTCGAGAAGACGCTCAGTTGTTATACGGATTTAGCTCTAAGCAAGAGCGCAGTTTATTTAGATTATTGATTAAAGCTAATGGTGTAGGTCCTAAGTTAGGACTCACTATACTTTCGGGGCTTACCGCAGAACAGTTTGTAACTTGTGTTGAACAGGATGATGTGACGACATTAGTTAAATTGCCTGGCGTTGGTAAAAAAACAGCGGAACGATTATTGATTGAAATGCGAGATCGGATCCAGGCACTTAACCTCGCACCAGAATTTAGACCGCTTGAACCTATAATGACCGGTTCGGTGATGAAAAAAGCAAACGAATTTGACGATGCTGTCTCCGCACTGGTCTCCCTTGGGTACAGTTCCCAACAAGCCAATAAAGCAGTAAAATTGATTTTCAAAGACGGCGACGATTCAGAAACCCTGATCCGTTTAGCCTTAAAAAACATGCTGTAGAGTGAATAATGATTGAAGCAGATAGATTAGTCGGCGCAATTGAAACCCGCGAAGACGAAGTGATAGACCGTGCAATACGTCCAAAGTTATTAGCAGACTACCGTGGTCAACCGCATGTTAAAGAACAGATGGAAATATTCATCCAGGCCGCAAAAAATCGGCAGGAAGCTCTCGACCATTTGCTTATTTTTGGACCTCCGGGACTGGGTAAAACCACCTTAGCCAACATAGTCGCAAACGAAATGGAAGTCAGCATTAAAACTACATCAGGTCCGGTTTTAGAAAAAGCTGGAGACCTCGCAGCATTGTTGACTAATCTTGAAGAAAACGACGTTTTGTTTATTGACGAAATCCACCGACTTAGTCCTGTTGTTGAAGAAGTTTTATACCCTGCAATGGAAGATTATCAGCTTGATATTATGATTGGCGAAGGTCCTGCTGCCCGGTCAATTAAGCTGGATCTACCGCCGTTTACTTTAATTGGCGCGACAACGCGTGCCGGAGCGCTTACATCACCTCTTCGTGACCGATTTGGCATTGTACAACGCCTCGAGTTTTATAAAGTTGAAGATCTTGCTTTTATTATTGAGCGCTCAGCCAATGTGTTAAATATGGAAATGACCACAGATGCGGCATTAGAAATCGCTCGACGTGCCCGTGGAACGCCTCGGATAGCAAACCGCTTACTGCGAAGAGTTAGAGATTATGCAGATGTCAAAAGCGAAGGGCGGTTAGATCAAGATATAGCCAAACAAGCACTTAATATGGTTAATGTAGACAGCGAAGGTTTTGACTTTATGGATAAAAAAATGCTGATTACTATGATCGAAAAGTTTGACGGCGGTCCGGTTGGTTTAGATAATATTGCTGCTGCAATAGGCGAAGAACGGGAAACGATTGAAGATGTCATTGAACCTTACTTAATTCAACAAGGCTTTTTGCAACGTACGCCGCGCGGTCGAATTGCGTCACCAAGGGCTTATCAGCATTTAGGTTATGACTATAACCAAGAATAAATTGCTAATATGACGAGCAGCATGGGTTCATGAATGCTGTCAGTCCTTAAATTAAGGCAAAAAAAAACCCGTTCAAATTGAACGGGCAAAATATAAAGGAGGAATAAATTCCAGGGAACATGAATAGGAGAAGTTTACAAAATTCGATAACTTCACATCTGAACGACACAACCCGTCCAGAAGATGTGCGTATATTAATTATCTAGAGCAATTACTTCAAACTAAAAAAATTGATATTTCGGATTAGAATTACTAATCTGATTTTTGCTGTGTTCATACAAATATGACGTTAATATTAAATTTAGACCGGCTGAGCCTTTTTGTTTGTAGCGCGTGTGGCGATTTGTCTTTTTATTGAACGATACAAAAATAAGTAATGTCAAAATTATTTCACCAAATAAAAATGCAACTTTATGCAGAGTTTTTACTCTACAGAGGGGATAATCGGCTTATTATTCATCGGACGTGCATAAACATGAGGGAGTAAAGTGTTTAAATTACCTATCCGAATTTATTATGAAGACACAGACGCAGGTGGTATCGTTTACCACGCAAACTATTTAAAGTTCTGTGAAAGAGGTAGAACTGAGTATTTAAGGCATTTGGGTATTGAACAAGACGAATATCTTAAGCAGAATATAGCCTTTGTCGTAAAGTCCATGCAAATTGACTTTAAAGTCGCCGCAAAATTTAATGATGAAGTTGTGGTACTAACAGAAATAAAACAAATTAAACGCGCTAGTGTTGAATTTATTCAAACAATTATAAATAACAAAGAGCAATCTGTTTTTACTGCAGATGTACAGGTTGCTTGTATTGATCTGACGAAGATGAAGCCTAAGGCTATCCCGTCAGACATTTTAGAGGTTTTAGAAAGTGCAAGCTGATATTAGTTTTTGGGGATTGTTTTGGGAAGCCAGCTTTATTGTTAAGTTGGTAATGTTAACGCTGTTGGGATTGTCGATAGCGTCGTGGGCGCTTATTTTCCAACGTCGAAAAGTCCTTGCGGATGCAGAAATAAATACAAAAAAGTTTGAAGACAAATTTTGGTCGGGTGTTGATTTAAGCCGTTTATATAGCGAAATGACCGCGAGACAAAATGTTGATGGCTTAGAAGCATTGTTTAAAGATGGATTTAAAGAGTTTGCTCGCCTAAAGAAGAACAGTGTCAGTTCTGCTCAAGTATATATGGACGGAACCCACAGAGCCATGCGTGTTCGCTTATCTCGTGAAGTGGAGCAACTGGAAAGTCATCTTAGTTTTTTGGCGACGGTTGGTTCAATTAGCCCATATATTGGGTTGTTTGGTACGGTTTGGGGGATCATGAATGCTTTCCTAGCCCTTGGCCAAGTTCAACAAGCAACACTAAGCATGGTAGCACCTGGTATTGCAGAGGCTCTTATCGCAACCGCGATGGGGTTATTTGCAGCTATCCCTTCGGTTCTAGCCTATAACAGCTTTGCCCGTCGAGTCGAAATTCTTGAAACGAGCTATGTTAACTTCTGTGAAGAGTTTGCCAACATTTTGCATCGTCAAGTTACTGCTAACGTGAGCACAACCCTTTAAATGTCGATGCAATATAACAAACGAAAACGAAAGCCAGTCGCTGAGATCAATGTTGTTCCTTACATTGATGTTATGCTGGTATTGCTTATTATCTTTATGGTTACCGCGCCTTTGGTTACGCAGGGCGTGAAAGTCGATTTACCACAAGCGTCTGCTGAACCGTTAGAAGATGAATCTAAACCACCGATGATCGCCTCGATTAACGATAAAGGGGAATACTTTTTATCGACCGGCGGCGAGCCTTCAGAAGATCCGATGTCAGCAACAGATCTTGCTGTCTTGGTGGCCGCGCAATTGCAGATTGACCCAGAAACCCCAGTAATCGTTAAAGCTGATCGTAAAATTGCATACAACTATGTGATAGAACTTATGGTCTTATTACAACGAGCTGGCGCACCTTCTGTTGGGCTTATGACGGAGCCAAAAGAGTGATGAGTCAGTCAACATCGTTAGTCCATTTAGCGAAGTCTTTTGGTATTCATATCGTATTTGGAACGATCTTGGTCGCCAGTTTCAGTTTTGAAGCACCAAAAGAAACCCCAGATGAATCTCCAGAAATTTCAACTATCGACGCTGTTGTTATCGACCAAACGTCGTTAGATCAGCAAGTGAAACGTATTCAAAAAGAGAAAGCGGATAAAAAAGCCGCGGAAGAAAAGCGGGTACGTGAACTCGAAAAGCGTGCCGAGCAAGCTAAGCGAGATCTTAAAGACTTGGATAAGCAGAAAAAAGACAGTAAAAAAGCTGCGGAAGACGCCAAGAAAAAAGCTAAATTAGAAAAAGAAAAAGCAAGAAAAGAACAAGCGAAAGCAGACAAAGCCAAAAAAGAACGTGTTGAACGTGAAAAAGAGGCGGCAAAAGCAAATCAAGCAGCAGCAGAAGCTAAGCGTAAAAAAGAGCGTGAACAAAAAGCGCTTAAAGATGCAGAGCAAAAGCGTAAAGCTGAAGCTGAACGTCTGGAAAAAGAAAGGCTAGAAAAAGAACGAAAAGAAAAAGAAGCCAAAGCGTTAGCCGCGGAACAAGCTATTCAGGAAAAAATGTTGCAAGAACAATTGCAACAAGAGCAAGCAATTCGTAATAAAGCGCGACAAAAAGTTGTACTTACAGAGGTCAACAAGTATAAAGCGCTTATTACCTCGAAAATTAAACAAAAACTCATTGTGGATGAGAGTATGAGAGGTAAATCATGCCTTCTTAATATTAGATTGGCATCAAGCGGCTTAGTTATTAAAGTAACTGTGCTATCTGGGGAAACCTCTATTTGTGAGGCGGCCCAGCGAGCAGTATTAAAAGCCGACACGTTACCTGTATCAAAAGAAGACGATGTCTATCAACAATTAAAAGACATCAATTTAACTGTAAAACCGGAGCTGTAAATGAGTCGTAAACTGTTTTTAATTTTAGGTTTGACGTTGTTGGCGTTCTCTCAAACGTCCAAAGCCGCCCTAGAAATAGTAATTACAGAAGGAATCGATACTGCTCGTCCAATAGCAGTAGTGCCATTTAAGTATGAAGGTACAGCTGAAATTCCGTTGAATATTTCTGAAATCATCGCAGCGGACTTAATGCGCAGTGGTAAATTTAAGCCTTTATTAATTGATCAAATGCCGCAGTTGCCAAAAAATGATGGTGAAGTGGATTATTCGTCTTGGACAGCCGAAGGTGTTGAAGCGATATTGGTCGGTGAAATTATTGATAACGCGCTTGATCGTTTTACCGTTAGTTTTGAATTAATTGATGTACTTCGTGGTCAAATTACAGGCGGTGCAGTACAAGTTTTACAAAATGGTCGTTTGGTAGAAACAAAAGATCATATTATGGATAGCCGTCAAGTTGTTATCAGTACTGGCCAGTTCCGCCGTTACGCACATCGCATTAGTGATATCGCTTATGAGAAATTAACCGGCGAGCGCGGCGCATTTTTAACACGTATAGCATATGTCACAATTAATCATGAGGACGAGAGTTACCCATACAAACTAATTGTAGCTGACTACGATGGTGCGAATGAACAAATTTTACTTCGTTCTAAAGAGCCGTTAATGTCACCATCTTGGTCACCAGATGGCGCTAAGCTTGCGTATGTTACGTTTGAGAACGATCGTTCGCAGATTTACATCCAGGATATTTATACGGGGAAACGTCAATTAGTCACCTCATATGACGGTATTAATGGTGCACCACAATGGGGGCCGTTGGGTAAACGTTTAGCATTAGTTTTGTCGAAAGACGGCAATCCTGAACTTTATGTGCTAGAACTAGCAAATAAAACCTTGACGAGATTGACACGACATCGCAGTATCGACACCGAGCCTAGTTGGTCTCCAGATGGTAAATTTATCGTTTTCAGTTCAGAACGGGGTGGAAATGCGCAACTTTATAGCGTAAATTTGGCGACTAAACGAGTTAAACGTTTAACATTTGAGGGTGAAATGAACCTTGGTGGTTCGATTACCCCAAATGGAAAAGAGTTGGTTTTAGTTAACAGGACACAGGGTAAATACCATATCGCTAAACAAGAATTGGCGACGGGTAACTTTCAAGTCCTGACAACAACTCGATTAGATGAAAGTCCGAGCATTGCACCAAACGGTTCAATGATTATTTATAGCACCATGCATGGCAATGGGCAGGTATTGGCATTAGTGTCGATAGACGGACGATTTAAAGCAAGATTACCGGCTGCGAACGGACAAGTTAAGTCTCCGGCGTGGTCACCATTTTTTAAATAATTAATTAACGTATTACAAAAAAAGGATACTAAATAATGCAATTTAGCAAAATTACTAAAGGTTTATTAATCGCTATTCCAGCTTTAGTATTAACTGCATGTGGTTCTACTTCAGAAGAAGAACTTCAAGGTGCAGCGCAACAAACTAATGGTCAGCAAGCACAGTCTGCACAAACAGAATCTATGGCCGCTGAAACAAACAATATTGAAGTTGCTACTGTTGAAAAAGCGTTAACGCCAGCAGAAGTACAACAGCAAAAATTTGCAGCATTAATGCAAACACAAACAATCTATTTTGATTATGACCGTTCAAAGGTTGATGCAAAATATCTTGAGTTGTTGCAAGCACATGCTGACTACCTAATTAAAAATCCTTCTGCAAAAGTGAAAGTTGAAGGTCACTGTGACGAACGTGGTACTCCTGAGTACAACATCGCTCTTGGCGAACGTCGTGGTAAAGCGGTAGCACAATACCTACAAAGCTTAGGTGTTTCAGCAATGCAGATCTCTACTGTTTCTTACGGTGAAGAGAAGCCAATTGATTTAAGCCGTACAACTGAAGGTTTTGCTAAAAACCGTCGTGCTGAATTAGTTTACTAATCTTCCATTTGGATGCATATGAGATTCTCGCTTATAGCGTTGATGATTGTGAACGGAGCAGCCTTAGCGGCTGCTCCTGTTTCTGATCTTTCATCGAGTTCTACTACCTCTAGTCAAATCGAACAACTGCAACGTCTGATTCAGGCGCGTGGTGCTTCGCAAGTTGCCTTACAGCAACAGCTAAATGAATTGCAAGAGGAAGTCAGTGAACTTAGAGGGATAACAGAAACTCACAGCCATAAACTTGAACAAATAGTGGATCGACAACGAGAGCTTTATCTTGAAATCGAAAGACGTTTATCATCTGTTCAGGCAATTGAACCCCAGGTTGAGGAAACAGTAAACGATACTGCTGACTCAAATGAAGTGTCTTATGGCGGTACTTTAGGCGAAAATGAAGCCTACGACCAAGCTGTAAACTTGATCTTAAAAGAACGTCGTTATGACGACGCAATTCCTGAGTTTCAATCCTTTATAAAAACATTCCCAAATTCTATCTATATTGCCAATGCGCATTATTGGTTGGGTCAGTTATTATTTAATAAAGCGAAGTATGACGAGGCAAAAGTACATTTTGACAAAGTCATTCGTTCATTCCCTGATTCTAATAAGCGCAGTGACGCACTATTGAAGCAAGGAACAGTTTATCAAAAGCTGGATAATAATAGTGAAGCTAAAAAGCTGTTTGAACAGGTTATTAGTGAATACCCAGATTCAAACGCAGCAGGCTTAGCAAAGTCTAGATTGACGAGTTTAAATTAGATAAGTATGTTTTTTAACGCTTTCGTACGATATTTGTCCGAAAGCGTCTAAAATCAAAAATTATTGATAAAATAACTTGCACCAGACTTTTAAATAAGTATTATATGCGCCCGCGGCAAGGGGGAAGATACTTCCTTTCGAGACGCAGTTTTAACAGAATATAGTGGGTCATTAGCTCAGTTGGTAGAGCAGTTGACTTTTAATCAATTGGTCGATGGTTCGAATCCATCATGACCCACCA
>NZ_JAUORW010000003.1:0-309996 GCF_030548245.1 Psychrosphaera sp. 1_MG-2023 | reverse complement strand
AAAATATTGTAGGCACCTTCTCTTTTGAGAAGCATTCGGACGCGGGATGGAGCAGCCTGGTAGCTCGTCGGGCTCATAACCCGAAGGTCGTCGGTTCAAATCCGGCTCCCGCAACCAATTCGAATGCATAGCGCTGGGTTTTGGATTTTTGAATAAAATTTCAACACTGATAGTGCAAGTTTTTGAAATTAACTTAGGTTGATTTCGTAACTTGGTCATTAAGTAAACTATTACGAGATGATTGAGTTCAGAAGCTGATGCCTCGCAATGTCGAGGCATTTTAGTTTTTACAGTATGTTTTGTATGCCCACATTATGTAACTGGGGCATATGCAACAGGGCTTTAGGCCCTTTTTTTGTACTTATGTTATGGGAAAAAGATTTGACTAGTTTAGAATTACGTTTAACTGAAATGATGAGATCTTCGGTAACTGCGCTGGGTTTTGATTTACTTGGTGTTGAATTCGTTCGAGCGGGTAATCACTCAACATTGCGTATTTATATTGACCATGAAAATGGTATTACAGTTGATAACTGTGCAGATGTATCAAATCAGGTAGGCGCAATTTTGGATGTTGAAGATCCTATTGCAACTGAATACGCCTTAGAAGTGTCATCACCAGGCATGGATAGACCTTTATTTACCATTGAGCATTTTGCTTTGGTTGTAGATGAAACTGTAAATGTACGACTTAATGTGCCACAAGATGGGCGTCGTAACTTTAAAGGCAAATTGGTTAGCGTTGAAGAAGATATGCTTAATATTGAAATCGATAACCAAATATTTACCCTATTTATTGATAATGTCGCAAAAGCAAACTTGGTCGCGAAGTTCGACTGATAATTAAAGGAGCGAAGTAATAATGGCAAAAGAACTATTACTAGTAGCGGAAGCAGTATCGAACGAAAAAGCGGTACCTCGTGAAAAAATCTTTGAGGCACTGGAGTTTGCTCTAGCGGCTGCAACTAAAAAGAAATATGAGTTAGATATCGAAGTTCGAGTACATATCGACCAAGAAACTGGTGAGTACGACACATATCGTCGTTGGTTAGTAGTACCTGACGACCATGTAATGGAAAACCCAAGTGCAGAAATGAGTCTTTCTGCTGCGCAATACGACGAACCTGAGTTACAATTAGGTGATTTCGTAGAAGATCAAATCGATTCAATTAAATTTGACCGTATTACGACTCAAATGGCGAAGCAAGTCATCGTCCAAAAAGTTCGTGAAGCGGAACGTGGCCAAATCGCAGAAGCGTATATTGGCCAAGTTGGTGAATTAATCACTGGTATCGTTAAAAAAATGAATCGTGACAATGTTATCCTTGATTTAGGTAACAATGCTGAAGCTGTATTGTTTCGCGAAGACATGATCCAACGTGAAACATTCCGTCCGGGCGACCGTGTTAGAGCATATTTATATGCTGTAAGACCTGAAGTTCGTGGGCCACAATTGTTTGTGAGTCGTACTAAATCTGAAATGCTGATTGAATTATTCCGCATTGAAGTTCCGGAAATCGGCGAAGAAATGTTAGACATTATCGCTGCAGCACGTGATCCTGGTTCAAGAGCCAAAATCGCTGTTAAGTCAAATGACCGTCGTATTGACCCAGTTGGTGCGTGTGTTGGTATGCGTGGTGCTCGAGTTCAAGCAGTATCCGGTGAATTAAATGGTGAGCGTGTTGATATCGTATTATACGATGGCAATCCTGCGCAGTTTGTTATCAATGCGATGGCACCAGCAGAAGTAGCGTCTATCATCGTAGATGAAGACAGCAAGTCGATGGATATTGCAGTTGCTGCTGACAATTTAGCAATGGCTATTGGCCGTAACGGTCAAAATGTTAGATTAGCTAGCCAATTAACTGGTTGGGAATTAAACGTGATGTCAGAAGCCGACATGGCTGAAAAACATCAGGCTGAAAATAGTAAAACAGTCACGTTATTTATGACTGGGTTAGAAATCGATGAAGATTTTGCCACTATGTTAGTTGAAGAAGGATTTTCTTCACTAGAAGAAGTAGCTTATGTGCCAGTTTCTGAATTATTGGAAGTTGACGGATTAGATGAAGACATTGTAGAGGAACTACGAAGTCGAGCTAAAGCAACATTGACGACACAGGCTTTAGCAAATGAAGAGTCGTTAGAAAACGCAGAACCCACTGAAGAGTTATTAAATCTTGAAGGTGTCGATCGTCATTTAGCATATGTATTAGCGAGTAAAGGTATTTGTAACCTTGAAGATCTTGCTGAACAAGGTGTTGATGACCTTGCAGACGTGGAAGAATTGACCGAGGAAAAAGCCGGTGAATTAATCATGGCTGCCCGTAATATTCAATGGTTCAGTGACGAAGTTTAAGGTTCAACGGAGGTTAAATTAAATATGACAGATGTTAGTTTAGAAAAACTAGCCCAAGACGTGGGAACTCCGGTTGACAAGCTGGTAACGCAATTTGCAGATGCAGGCATCAGCAAAAATACCGGTGATATGATTACCGAAGATGAAAAGAAACGGTTACTTGACCACTTGAGCAAGTCTCATGGTGGCGAAGGTGCTGAACCTAAAAAAATGACATTGCAACGTAAGACAAAAAGTACGTTGAGTGTAAACAGTGGCTCTGGAAAAGCTAAAGACGTAACAGTTGAAGTTCGCAAGAAACGTACGTTTGTTAAACGCAGCGAAACAGAACTTGCGGCAATTGCAGAAGCGGAAGAGAAGTCACGTGCTGAAGCAGCAGAAAAAGCACGCGTAGAAGCTGAACAAAAAGCACTTAAAGACGCAGAACATAAAGCGCTTAAAGATGCTGAAGCAAAAGCAAAGCGTGAATTAGAAGCAAAACGTAAAGCGGAAGCACAAGCGGCAAAAGCGGCTAAGCCAGTTGATCCTAACGAATCAGCAGAAGCGAAACGTATACGTGAAGCATTAGAACAAGAAGCAATAAAAAAAGCAGAAGCAGAAGCTGAAAAGCTAACTGAAGAAGCACGTAAACTTGCTGAAAAGAACGAAAAAACTTGGGCAGAAGAAGAAGAGAAACGTAAATATAAGTTAGAGCATGAATCTGAAGAAGATCTTCACGTTCACTCATCTATTTACGCTCAGCTTGCAGAAGATGACCAAGATAAAAACGAAGAGAAAAAAGCACGTCGTAAATCTAAACGCAGTGGTAAAGATGACGCGCAGCAATTAACTGGCCGTCGTCGTAAGAAAGCGTCTGAAAATCAGCATGCTTTCCAAAAACCAGCAGCACCGGTTGAACAAGTTGTTAAACTTAGTGAAACCATTACGGTAGCAGAACTTGCTTCACGTATGTCGGCTAAAGGCGCTGAAGTCGTTAAGACTATGATGAAAATGGGCGAAATGGTTACCATTAACCAGGTGTTGGACCAAGAAACTGCAACATTAGTTGTTGAAGAAATGGGCCACAAATACGTTCTAGTTAAAGAAAATGAACTAGAAGAAAGCGTATTAACTGACCGTAATACAGGTGAAGGCGATGCAACAAGTCGTGCTCCGGTTGTTACTGTAATGGGCCACGTTGACCACGGTAAAACGTCTCTTCTAGATTATATCCGTAAAGCAAATATTGCTGACGGCGAAGCGGGTGGTATTACTCAGCACATTGGTGCGTACCACGTTGATACGCCAAACGGTATGATTACGTTCCTTGATACTCCTGGTCACGCGGCATTTACGTCAATGCGTGCTCGTGGTGCGAAGGCAACGGACATTGTTATCATTGCAGTAGCTGCAGATGATGGTGTTATGCCACAAACTAAAGAAGCGGTACAACATGCTAAAGCGGCAGGTGTACCACTGATTATTGCGGTAAACAAAATCGATAAAGAAGCTGCGGACCCAGATCGTGTTAAAAACGAACTTGCTGCACTAGACGTTATCCCTGAAGCATGGGGCGGTGATACCCAGTTTATCCACGTTTCGGCTAAAACGGGTGAAGGCGTTGATGAGCTTCTTGAAGCAATTAGCTTAATCGCTGAAGTATTAGAATTAACTGCGGTTGATCATGGTGCTGCTCACGGTGTTGTAATCGAATCTCGTCTTGATAAAGGTCGTGGCCCTGTTGCTACCGTACTTGTTCAAGAAGGTGAATTGAAACGCGGTGACATTGTATTATGTGGCTTTGAATATGGCCGCGTAAAAGCGATGAAAGATGAAAACGGTAAAGAAATTAATGTTGCCGGTCCGTCTATCCCAGTTGAAATTTTAGGTCTTTCAGGTGTTCCTGAAGCCGGTGATGAAGCGACTGTTGTTAAAGATGAGCGTAAAGCTCGTGAAGTTGCTAACTCTCGTCACGGTAAACATCGTGAAGTGAAATTAGCTAGACAACAGAAAGCTAAGCTTGAAAACATGTTTGCTAACATGGAAGAAGGCGACGTTTCTGAACTTAACATCGTACTTAAAACCGACGTTCAAGGTTCATTGCAAGCGATTAGCGAGTCTCTTGCTAAATTGTCTACCGATGAAGTTAAAGTGAACATTGTTGGTTCTGGTGTTGGTGGTCTTACTGAAACTGATGCATCTTTAGCACAAGCTTCAAACGCAATTGTTGTTGGTTTTAACGTTCGTGCTGATGCAACTGCACGTCGCTTAATGGAACAAGAGAACATTGACTTACGTTATTACAGCGTAATCTATGATTTGATTGACGAAGTTAAACAAGCGATGTCTGGCATGTTGGCGCCGGAATTCAGACAAGAGATAATTGGTCTTGCTGAAGTTCGTGACGTATTTAAGTCACCAAAAATTGGCGCTATTGCTGGTTGTATGGTTACTGAAGGTAACGTTAAACGTAACAACCCAATCCGCGTATTACGTGAAAATGTCGTAATTTACGAAGGTGAGCTAGAATCATTACGTCGCTTTAAAGACGACGTGGCTGAAGTTCGCAACGGCATGGAATGTGGTATCGGTGTTAAGAACTATAACGACGTTAAAGTTGGCGACCAAATCGAAGTATTCGAAGTTGTAGAGATTCAGCGTACGCTGTAATCCCCGTCAAATGTTGTTTATAAAGGGGGCTTATATGCCCCTTTTTTGTCTTTAATTTATTTGGTTTAGCCATTTGGAGAGGAAAGTGCAAACAAACTTTTCTAGAACAGATCGTGTAGCACAGCAAGTGCAACAAGAGATCGCAATGATCCTTCAACGTGATTTTAAAGATCCACGTGTAGGTTGGGTAACAGTTTCATCTGTTGAAGTCACTCGAGACTTAGCTTATGTAAAAGTGTTTTTTACTTTGTTAGGTCAAGACGACAACCAAGAAAAAATAGAAGAAACCAAAGTTGTTTTAAATAACGCTTCTGGCTTTTTCAGAAATGAAATCGGTAAGCGTATGCGTTTACGTATCGTACCTGAAATCAAGTTTATCTATGACGATAGCTTAGTTACGGGTATTGAGATGTCTAAAAAGGTATCTGAAGCGATATCTAAAGACCAAACACTTCGCGCAAAAAGTGGCGATAATCCTGCTGATAGTCAAGTCGAGGACTAAATGGCAAGACGTAAAAAAGGACGGCCGGTCAATGGCATCGTTTTAGTTGATAAAAGCCAAGGGTCGTCTTCTAACCATATTTTACAAAGAGTTCGTGCAATTTATGGTGCGGAAAAAGCAGGTCATACAGGCGCGTTAGATCCGTTAGCAACGGGTATGTTGCCTGTTTGTCTTGGTGAAGCAACTAAGTATTCTCAGTATCTTCTGGAATCAGACAAAGCCTACATCGTTACTGCAAAATTTGGCGAGCGTACTGATACCAGTGATGCGGAAGGCGAGGTGGTTGAAACGTTTGACGTGAACATTACTGAATCACAAATTCTTGAGCACAAAGCAACCTTAACTGGTGACATCAAGCAAGTCCCAACCATGTTTTCTGCGCTTAAGCACAATGGTCAGCCTCTGTACAAGCTCGCTCGACAGGGAATAACGGTTGAACGCGAAGCTCGCCCAATTACTATATTTAAGTTCGAATTATTGCGTTTTGACGGCGATGAAGCTGATTTTGAAGTTCATTGTTCAAAAGGCACTTATATTCGAACCTTGATTGACGACTTAGGGCAGCTGTTAGGTTGTGGCGCCCACGTTAAAGCTCTGCGTCGGATTAAAGTGGCAAATTATCCAGCTGATAAAATGTTAACGGTTGATCAAATTCAAGCGCTAAAGGATGACAATATGGACGAGGAAGGTGTTGTTGATACAACTGCGCTTGATAGTCATTTATTACCCCTTGAAACTGCTTTAATTGGATTACCAGAAACAATGTTAACTGCTCGCCAGATTGAAGTTTTGCGATATGGTCAAACTGTTGCGGTTGATATGCCTGATGTTGCAGAAACAAAAATATTTGAAAAAGACACAAACGTATTCCATGGCGTAGTTAGCATCAAGTCTGGTGTCGTAAAAGTGAAACGACTAGTTGTTGCACCTCAGTAAATTCAAATATTTCGTTTTTACCTCTGAGTCTACTCAAATGTAATGTTAAAAAGTCACTTAGGTGGCTTTTTTTATACGCGGCATTTAATACAAGACATACGTATTCACTGTTAAAGCAGCCTTTTATTGATGATATCGGTAGGCCAATCAATAGTTTTAAATATTAATCTACGGTAGATTTAAACGTGGTTGTGTCGTAAAAATTACTATGCAACTTCACAATGTAAAGTTTGTTAATGCCGCTGTCAGGCGCGTTTAAGTTTGAGTAAGGATAAGTAAAAACTATGGAACGTAATTCATTTATTTGGTTTTCAGCGTTAATGCTTTTGTTGTTAAGCAGTTGCTTATTCGCTAAACCCATGACCGTCAGTAGTGGGACTTTAATTCAAGATAAGGTGATGTCATTTGATGCAATCGCACCAAGGACTATCAATGTTTGGCTCCCTGATGGCTACGACATTAACAAAACGTACGATGTGTTATATATGCACGATGGCGATATGCTATTTGATGCGACTACGACTTGGAATAACCAAGAGTGGCAAGTAGACGAAGTGGTTAGTAAGTTGATTGCTGAACATCGTGTTAGGCCATTTATTGTTGTTGGAATACCTAATGGTGGACTGCAACGAGCAGCGGAATATTTTCCTAAAGTACCATTAAATCAGATGAACAATCTGCAAAAAACAGAGCTAATAAAGGGACTACCGTTACCTGAGAATAAGCCCTTTATCGTTACGTCAGATGAGTACCTTGCATTTCTAGTCACCAAAGTCATACCTTATGTTGAGTCAACATTTTCGGTTAATCGCGGCGGTAAACATAGATATTTAGCTGGTTCGAGTATGGGAGCATTGATCTCTTGGTACGGATTGATGCAATACCCTGACGAATTTGCAGGGGCTATTTGTATGTCGACGCATTGGGTTGGATTAAAAAGTGATAATGGCGTCGCGTTTAAACAGTTCTATAACTATATTGCTTCAAACCTATCTAAGCTAAAAGACCACAAATTGTATTTTGATTACGGAAATCAAACCTTGGATGTAAAATATCCCAAGTATCAACAACAAATAGACGCTCTTTTCACAACCCGTCAATACCCTAAAGAACAATGGCAAAGCTTGTTGTTTGACGGCCATGACCACACAGAACGTTCTTGGCAGTCTCGATTACATGTACCTCTGGCGTTTATGTTTGGACACTAAGTGGATGTCTAAAAGTACCATTTTGTTACAAACTTTGTATTGCATTGGTGTATTTGAAGTTCTTATTATGGGGTCATTCAAAATACAATAGGTTTAAAGATTGGACGTAAGAACTGCCGAAAATAACAAATTAGTTAGTGACGTTGTTGAAAGAGGACTGTCACGTTATTTTTCATCGCGCCACGAACTTGTAGACCAATTTGTTGAAAATAATTTTTCGATCAAACCGGCTTTTGAACTCAATAAAAAAGCTTTTGGTTTGGATATGTTAAAAACGCCACTGAATATTTTATGGACACCACCCCATTTTTTACTTTCAGGCACCGGTCGCATTCTCAAAAGAGTTTCTAACAATAGGCTCGGTGACCGTTTAGTTAAATTGCCGGCAGGTATTAAAACGGATGTAGAACAAGAAGTTGCTTGGCGCGTTCAAACTCAACTTTTGGAATTACCATACGAACAGGGTCCTCGTAAATTTACTGAAAACCGAATGTTAGCAATGATCTTAGAGGACGATAAGCTTAATGCTCTTTTTGACCAAAGTTTAATGCAACTCGCTGATCTTGTTGGTAACGAATCAGGGCAAAGAGCCTTAGCTGAAAAGTTATTAGTTTATGTCGACAGTAGAAAAGCCGCGGCAGAGTTGTCATCGGCTTTTGTTGCTCTAGCCGCTGGTTACGCAGCAAATAAATCGGTTAACTTTGGCGCGATGGGTTTGGGCAGTGTTTTGGCAGCCGGTATTGCTCATAATGTGGCTGTTTCTAGTTTTGTTTTAGGTAATACCCTAGGGGGACTTTATTATTCGGTATTCACTGCAAGTGCGTCCAAAACTATGATTGCGTTGAGTACTGGTGGAGTTGCAGTGGCACTTGGGGTTATCGCTTCATATACAGGATTTGTTACAGATCCTTTGCAAAAACACTTTGGCATGCACCAAAAAAAACTACACAAGGTGATAGATAAATTGGAACAACAATTTGTTGCTGGGGATAAAAGCGCTATGCAATTTAAAGACGGTTTTGTTGCACGGATCCTCGATTTAGCGGACTTAATGTTAGCTGTCACAGTTAAATAGTGTTTTGTTGGCGATAAATATGCTTATTTGTTGGTCTTTTTCTTGACCTTATATCTAAAACAAGTAGAATTCGCGCCTCCTCTTTATAGGGGGCGTTCCTGTTGGCTGAGTTAGTGATCGGCTGGCAATCATTAAAATTTGGAGAATACTATGTCACTAAGTGTAGAAGAAAAAGCAGCAATCCTTGCGGATTTCGGTACTTGCGAAAACGATTCTGGTTCTGTTGAAGTTCAAGTTGCATTGTTAACTGCTGACATCAACAAGTTACAAGACCACTTTAAAGCGCACAAAAAAGACAATCACTCACGCCGTGGACTTTTACGTAAAGTAAGTCAACGTCGTAAGCTTCTTGATTACCTTAAAGGTAGCAAGCTTGATCGTTACAACGACTTAATCCAACGTTTAGGCCTACGTCGCTAAGCGAAGTAGTCATTGGATTAGAAAAGGAGCATATATGCTCCTTTTTTTGTATCTGTTTTTTAGGTATAAGTTTATTGATTGCCTATAAGTTTCTACTTTTCAGTAGGAATAAACTAATCTTACTGCTGGCATTACTCATAAATTAAAGGTCTCAATGTTTAGAATATTTTTTTACTCAGTTTTGATATTTATGTCACAGACTATCGTCGCTGAAGTTGCGGTTGATATATTACCGGATGCATACACCGAACGAGATAAAGAGGTTTTGGCAAAAACCAAATTGTGTATCGACACGATAGAAAATACAGGTTTGACTTATATCGAGCCCAAATTATTGAAACGTTATTGCCGTTCAAAAGCGTGGGCAGAGGTATACAACCCAGGCCGATACGCAATGCGGATCATTAATGAAAAAGCGACAGAGTTTAACCCGTTTGTAATAACACCTCATAAACATAGCTACATAATGCCAGTCAGTTATTCAGACAATTTTAATTCCGAAGCCTATAGTGAAGTCGGAACTAATATAGATCATATGAAAAACTATGAAGCTAAATACCAAATCAGCTTAAAAGTTCCATTATTTACCTCTGATATTTTTGTCCCTGGGGATTCGCTTTATTTTGGTATGACAATTCAAGCTTGGTGGCAATTGTATTCAGAAAAACTATCAAGACCTTTTAGAGAAACGAACTATCAACCAGAAATATTTTATCAAGCGCCACTGCCATTTAAGCCATTTGGTGGGAATATGGGATTTGAATTAGGTATTGAACATCAGTCTAACGGTCAGTCTCAACTGTTGTCTCGAAGTTGGAACCGAATAAAATTTGGTATTTTATATGAACGTGGCGACCATTTTGTTGCATTTAGACCTTGGTACAGGTTGCCGGAAGGGGACAAAGAAGAGCCTTTATCGCCCATCGGTGATGATAACCCTGATATTGAAGATTACATGGGGCACTATACGATTGACGCGGCTTATGCGTTTTCTGACACGCGTAAAATTGCTGTAATGATCCGTAAAAATTGGCGAACAGGGAATGGCGCTATTGAAATAAACTTCACGAAACCAATCTTTGGCCGGATGATCGGTTTAGTTCAATATTTTAGCGGCTATGGTGAAAGCTTGATTGATTACAATCACAAGCAACAAAAGATTGGTTTTGGTATCGCACTAACTGAAATCTTCTAATGTAGGAAAATAGATAGGTATTCAACCCGAATTTAATTTCGGGTTGGTTTTTTTCTAAATAAAATTATCTAGAGCTGACGACTTTTTTAAGCACAAAGGCGCCCATTAAATCTCCCGCTTTATAGCCTATCGCTTTGTCATTCGGATAATTGAGTGCTAAATTTTCATTTACCGTATCTAACATATTACTGCCATGGCAATTTAGACATACGGGTTCTGCTTCAATAGCTTTCATATATTTATAAACAACTTTTTTTGGTCCAACGCTGGTTAGGCGTTCAACACTTAGCTGAGATATGGGTTTGCCGTTGTCATATGCTTTTTGAAATTGCTTTAATTGATTAGCTTCCCAAGCGTCCGGTTTATTGTCTGGATTACGGAACTTTAAACTGGTTCGTTCCAAGTCCCAACCACCGGTGCCATTTTGAACTAGCATATTTTGAGCAATTGACTCACACCCTTTGACGCTGCGTTTTAATGTTCCTAAGTCGATAGTTGACTGCAGTGTAGTGCGCAATTGATGGTTGTATGCGGTGATTTTTATGTCAGCCAATTGCTTTAATTTTGATGTTTCAACTTGCGCGGCATATGCCGAAATTGCAACAAGTGATGAAACACCCAAAATAAATATTCGTTTAGTCATTTTTATACCCTATCTAGAAAAACGCCCAGCACTATAAAACTATAATGAATTCGTTTGATTAGCAATTTTTGTTGCGGTTATTTTGGGTTAAAAGCTCAGACAGATTATTTAATTTCATTTACTGACAAGCTTAAAATACGGGCGTATAATATGCGCGAATTTAAATGAAAACATGATTCAGTATGGGGATACACTTTTTTGTAATAGTGCAACATCGTGGTCATAAAGACGCCCTAAGATAAACGCTGAATAAAAATGAAAATGAAAGGAAAAAAACGTGACTCCAATTATTAAGAAATTCCAGTATGGTCAACACGAGGTCACTCTTGAGACGGGCGTTATTGCACGTCAAGCAAGTGCTGCTGTTATGGCAAGCATCGGTGATACGGCTGTACTTATTTCAGTTGTTGGTAAAAAAGAAGCTAGTCCTGGACAAGACTTTTTCCCACTAACAATTAACTATCAAGAAAAAGCTTATGCTGGCGGTAAAATCCCTGGTGGGTTCTTCAAACGTGAAGGTCGTCCTGCAGAAGAAGAAACGTTAATTGCTCGCCTAATTGACCGTCCATTACGTCCATTGTTCCCAGCTTCATTCAAAAATGAAGTACAAGTCATTTGTACTGTAATGTCTGTTAATCCTGAAATTGCCCCGGACATCGTTGCATTAATCGGTGCGTCTGCAGCAATCTCAATTTCTGGTATCCCATTTAATGGCCCTATCGGTGCTGCACGTGTTGGTGTAATTGATGGCCAGTATGTTTTAAACCCTTCTCAAACTGAACTAAAAGTAAGTGACTTAGATTTAGTTGTTGCCGGTACTGAAAATGCAGTACTTATGGTTGAATCTGAAGCAGCTGTTTTATCTGAAGAAGTCATGCTTGGTGCAGTTGTTTATGGTCATGAACAAATGCAAGTGGTTGTTTCTGCAATCAACGAATTTGCTGCAGAAGTTGGCAATCCTGCGTGGGATTGGTCTGCTCCAGCAGAAAACACAGAATTAAAAGAAAAAGTTGCTGCACTAGCATCTGAAGGTATTACAGCTGCATACGCTATCGCTGACAAAATGGAGCGTTACGCTGCCGTTGGCGAAGTGAAAAAAGCAACAATTGCGACACTAGTTGAAGAAGCTGGTGAAGAAGGCGTTAACGAAAAAGAAGTGTCTGAACTTGTACATGACTTAGAGAAAGACGTTGTTCGTTCACGTATTTTAGCTGGTGAAAAACGTATCGACGGTCGTGAACCAGATATGATCCGTGCACTAGATGTTAAAACTGGCATCTTACCGCGTACACACGGTTCTTCTTTGTTCACTCGTGGTGAAACTCAAGCTATCGTTACGTGTACTTTAGGTACTGAACGTGATTCACAAATCATTGATTCGTTACTTGGCGAAAAACGTGACCCGTTCATGCTTCATTATAACTTCCCTCCATATTGTGTTGGTGAGACTGGTTTCATCGGTTCTCCTAAGCGTCGCGAAATTGGCCATGGCCGTCTTGCGAAACGTGGTGTTTTAGCGGTAATGCCTTCACAAGCAGAATTCCCATACACAGTTCGTCTAGTGTCTGAAATTACAGAATCTAACGGCTCGTCTTCAATGGCTTCTGTATGTGGTTCTTCTTTAGCACTTATGGATGCTGGTGTTCCAATTAAGGCGTCTGTTGCTGGTATCGCGATGGGTCTAGTTAAAGACGATAACAACTTTGTTGTATTGTCTGACATCCTTGGTGATGAAGATCACTTAGGTGACATGGACTTTAAAGTTGCTGGTACTACTGAAGGTATTACAGCACTACAAATGGACATCAAGATCGAAGGGATTACTCGTGAGATCATGGATAAAGCGTTAGTTCAAGCTAAAGCTGCACGTATCCATATTTTAGGTGTTATGGACGAAGCAATCGGCGGACACCGTGAAGAGATGTCTGAGTTTGCGCCTCGTATCTACACTGTTAAAGTTCCAGTTAAGAAAATCGCTGATGTTATCGGTAAAGGTGGTGCAACTATCCGTGCACTTACTGAAGAAACGGGTACAACAATTGAAATCGACGACGATGGAACCGTTAGAATTGCTGCAACAGACGGCGTAAGCGCTCAAGCCGCTATCGACCGTGTTAAGCAACTAACGACTGACCTAGAAGTTGGCCGTGTTTATCAAGGTAAAGTTGCACGTATCGTTGATTTCGGTGCGTTTGTTAACGTTCTACCTGGTAAAGATGGATTGGTCCACATTTCACAAATCTCTCAAGATCGTGTTGAAAATGTATCTGACGTATTATCAGAAGGCCAAGAAGTTGCCGTTAAAGTTCTCGAAATTGACCGTCAAGGTCGTGTTCGTTTGAGCATGAAAGAAGCGGGCGAAAAGACTGAAGCAGCAGCTGAATAATATTTAGCAACGCTTTTATCTTAGAAAAAAGAGAGCTTCGGCTCTCTTTTTTGTATTTAGCGCTCTGCAATGTAAAACGCTGTTTATCATCGGTTCAAATTTATGTTATTAATACGCCTACTAATCTAGGAGTCAGTATGAAGCTATTGTTTTCGCTAGTTGTTATTTCAGCGAGTTTATTAAGTGGTTGTGCCACCAAGTCGGTTGAACAAAATTCTCGACCTCATTTTGTCAATAATGCGGTCATTACCGAACCTCTCGAAATTGACTATCAAAGCGAACTTGCTGTAGCAAAATTGTCACAGCTAATTAACCACGTTAAGTTAGACAACGACAAGATGGCCCAGATGTTATATGACCGTGGGGTTATTTTTGACAGTATGGGCCTTAGAACATTAGCTCAACTCGATTTCCGTCGTGCTCTTGAGTACAAACCAGCGTTTGCCGATGCCTATAATTTTATTGGTATTCACATGACATTAATTGGTCAGTTCTCTCAAGCATTTGAGATTTTCGATAATGTTCTCGAAATTGAACCAGAACATAGTTATGTCTATTTAAACCGAGGTATCGCTTTATATTACTTTGGTAAAAATGAACTGGCAGTTGATGACCTAGAAACCTTTTTAATGCGTCAACCAAATGACCCTTACCGAGCTATGTGGTTGTATCTCGCAGAATATGAAATCAATCCTGAAGATGCACGTTTGAGACTTATTTATAACGCCTCAATGATTGATAAAAATAAGTGGTCTTATCAATTGATCGACCTTTTCCTTGGTGACATCGACGAAAAGCAATTTATTGAAAATATGAGCAGATCACTGCAAAGTCCTCGAGAACTGGTTGATCGCCTATGCGAAGGCTATTTCTATTTGGCGAAACTCAAATTACAGCAAGGTGATGAAGAAACCGCAAAAAACTATTTTCGACTTGCGTTATCTACCAACGTATTTGAATTTGTTGAGCACAAATACGCAAAACTTGAATTGGCTAAACTGTATGAAAAAGCTAAGCAACGATACAATCCAGCAAATCAGTTACCTGTAAAAAATTAGTGAATTAAGTAACAATCATGCAACCGTTATTAAAATGTTTGGTGTTTGTTACTTACCTTTTTTTGTCAAAAAGTGATGGGATCATTTTTACTCCAGTTATAGTCTGGTCCCATTTTGATGAATCTCAATCGTATCCGTATGTTGCCGCTGAATTTGGACACCCTCAGGCAAACTACACGGTATTTCAAAACAATCGTGACATTCAGTATTTAAAACGAGCTGCAAATTTTGGCGTAGCTCGCGCTGCATTTCAGTTGTTCGAACTCGCCCACAAACAAAATAATATCTCTGAGTCACTACTTTGGCTAAATCATGCAAGTGTATTGGGCAGCATAGATGCTCGATTCGAACTGCTGAAATTGCATATATTGGAAAAAAATTGGCAACAAGCTGACAAATATTACAAACAACATCTCGCTGACTGGCCAAAACTAACAGCAGTTAAATTGAAACAGGTTAATCAAATGCAGGTTCAAACCGAATTTGCCCTTTCTACCGACAATGACTTACTTAATTCTAAAGTTGATGTATCAGTACCAATATTGAGCAATATTGATAATAGGCGCAGATACAATACGGTTTCTCAATGTGAGATTTCCGCTGACGTGCTAGTTGCAAATAAGTCACTGTTGGCTTCGACCCAAGAATTGCTCGCGGAATATCAGCAAGAGAATAGGGCGCGCCAATCTGTTTGTTTTCCAAATGTGTATGTCGCTCATTCAATATCGAGCTTTTGTGAAGAAGATGAAGTTGGGCGAATTGATTGTGATTTACCAAAATTGTCATTAGTGTATAAGGCGTTGTCCACTAAGGATAACGCTAAGCGCTTCTCAAGCCACTTATTAGTCGTTGTTGATAAAGGGGACGCTAATACACGTGGTGGTCTCATGTTTATCGACAGTCAAGATAACGTAGCAGTATTAAGACATGAAATTGCCCATTGGCTACAACTATATGACGAATATCAAATCCACCCGTCTCAGCAAGTTTTATTATGCCAAACGTATAATCACAAAACGTTAGGGAAAAACTTAGTCGTAGCGACTGAAGAATTTAGTATCACAGAGCTTGAAGCGATCTATCACAGAGAGTTGTTCCCAGCGAACACCTGTAAAAATACCAGTTATAAAGCGTATAAGTTTTATTCAGCGCCGTCGTTTATGGAATATTTAGATTTACCTATTTCGAGTCAATATTGGGAGTTGATGAAGACCAATTCTGATCTGGCTTTGACGCCCGCCGCGATGAATTTTGCTTTAGCCTACAGAACCGACGATACGGCGCTACTTGATAAGAAAACAAGGCAGTTGCGACTTAATGAACAAGTCTATTGGCTAACGCAGGCATCGAATTTAAACTTTCTCCCGGCAAAAAGAATGCTGGCCCAGTATTATTTTAAAAACGGTGACTTCCCTTCAGGCCTAGATTTGCTAAGCGATGCTGCTCACGGGGGCGATCCAACGTCACAGGTTCTATTAGGTCATTATTATATCGAATCCACTTGGCTACCTCAGGATCTTACAAGCTCTGCACATTGGTATAAACAGGCGGCGATTCAGGATGATACGTACGGGTTGTACTTTTACGGCAAGTGTTTGGAAAATGGCTGGGGTTGTATACAGGACATTGATAAAGCATTTGAATATTACGAACGAGCTGCCAAGCTCGGCAGCGCACTCGCACAAAAAAGGCTAGGACATCTGTTGGAGTAAAGTCAGTTTCAGTGCAGGGCGTGTTCAATATTGGTGAATGTAACTTAGTATTAGATAATGTTGAAGTTGTTTTTGTATTGAATTCAATGGGTTAATTTTTGGTACGTTTATTCCATTATTTCACTGTGTCCAATAGGAATAGGTGGATGAAATGAGTCTATTTAATGAAGAGATCCGAATTAAGATAATGAGCGCAGTTCGTTATGAGAACAGATTAATTGGCGATGTATCAGACGAATTTGGTGTCTCAAGAAAACAGATATTCGACTGGCTAAAAACGGCGGAGCGTATTGATAAACGTACCAAAGCGCTTAAACAAAGTGGGATCAAGCGCCGAATGGAAAAACTCAATAAAGAGTTGGAATCGCTAAATTTAGTCTGAAAATTATAGGGTTTAAATTTTTGTTTGTAGAATTTGTAGAAACAGAGCGCTTCGTTTGCTGCATGAATGGAAGTGAAAGAGTTCTAAACTAACCGCAGTTTTTGTGTTCAATAAAATTTTGTCGGTTTGGTTAACGCAACAAAATACCTAAATTTTGCTTCACTAATTTATAAATTTAAACTGGAAATCATCAATCTTTCATATTGATGTTTTCCAGTGCAAGTAAGTTTTTATTGTGACTTTCTTAGTTTACGTGACGCTAATCCTATCAAGCCTAATGCAAAAATCGCCAGTGTGGGAGGTTCTGGTACGTCGGCTGTGGTAACGCCTTCAAATTGAATTTCTGCTATTATAGCGTAGTTTGCACCATGACTCGTTTTAAACGTAAGGTCTATAAAGGAAACATTTGTCGCACTTATTGCCTGCGTTTGAATGCTTTGTAAGTCTAACAAACTGCCAGAATAGCTATTGAGACTAAATAGGTTTTCATCCAAGAAGGTGAGTTGAAAATCTTTAAGACCTTCACTATCTCCATCAATACCGCCACCATTATTCCAGATACTTACTGAGCTAAGGTCGTAGTTGTCATCTAGTGTTAAGCGTACTCTGTCATCTTGATTTCCAGATAGGGGACGAAAGCCAAACCAGCGTGAACCTGCCGTTGTATAGCCATCAACAAGCTGTCCAACACCACCACCGGTATTCCAAGCAGTGCCAGATTCGACAGTTGCACTATCCGGTATTATTAAGCCAGCATAGGCGTTGTGCATAAAACCCAGTCCAGATACAAGTGCAAAAATTCTAAATAAGTGACCAATTTTATTAATTTTCATCTTTAGATCCACCTTTATAATAACGAACCATTTGGCTAGTTTTATCAATTTAAGTTAACAGAGCAAAGAATGTTCCATAGATGGAAACTGTATATGCATCAATGTCATAGATTTTTTTCAAATGGGTATAATATCAATGTTGTAAAAGATATGGACAGGTGAACATGGCGTGATTACTTTAAAGATTACGGGATATTTGACTGAGTTTATTTTACTCGGCAATACAGTTTCCGCTTTTTATCATTCATTTTAATATGATTAAAGGGCCCCTGATGCAACGGAAAAATCAGTCATATTTTAATGTACTTCAACAATTATCCTCTAATTAGGGGTTTTAACATGCCCTCTAGTCCATTCAGTTTAATTTCATACAATAGGGCAAGTTGTTTCCCTAAATTAGAGTTTGGGAAGCCTTGTTTATGAAACCAAACTAAATAGGGTTCAGGTAGATGGATCAGCTTTCGACCCGCATATTTACCAAAAGGCATTTCTGTATTAATCGCCTCTATGAGGGCTTTTTTGTCTAACATATTGTCCACTTGTTAAGGCGCCACTACTTGATTTCGGCCCATTTTTTTTGCCTTATATAGGTTTTGGTCAGCACTCACCAACAATGAATCTAAAGTACTCGTTTCATGAATTGTTTTAGAAACCCCGATAGAGGTCGTTAAATTGATATTGTGCCCGTTACAGCTCAGAACTTGCCCGTTGATTACTTTCAAACAACGATTGGCAACTCCTTTTGCATTGGTAGCGTCGGTGTTTGGTAACAACAAGGCAAACTCTTCCCCGCCTATTCTGGCAAATACATCATAGGGGCGTAAACACGTTTTGATCCTTTCAACAAATTCTTTTAGTACTTCATCACCAGCTGCATGCCCGTACTTGTCGTTTATTTCTTTGAACAAATCTAGGTCAAAAATTAACAGTGTCAGTGGTGTACCGTACCTTGTACTTCTGTCTATTTCAGTCTCAGCCAATTCGCTGAATTGCCGACGATTGTAAATACCGGTTAGAAAATCTGTCGAAGCAGCCATACGGAGCTGTTCCTGGGTATGTTCTAACTCAAATTGCAGCGATTTGTTCGAAGTTATGTCGGTCCCATGTAAAAAAAGACAGTCCTCAACAATAAATTCAGACACCTTAATCCATCGGCCATCATACAAATCAACTTCAAACGTTCTAAAGTTATCTGACCTTTGCTTGGATTCTGCCGCCGCTAACCATTCATCGATATTGTCGGTTTCGATTAGTATCCCTCTTTCTCTAGTAAAACAACTGCGTACTAGAGTAGAAAAAGTTTGTCCGATTATATCTTCAATTGGCGCATCAACAAAGCCAGCAAAAGCTGCGTTGCAATAGATGTATCTATTTTTACTATCCAATAGCGCAACAATGTCTTTACTGTTATGCAGCGCTTGTGACATTAATTCGGAAACGGTTGAGTTCTTTTTATCCATTATAAAACAGGTTGGTGGACGTAAATTTGAGTCTAGTGGGCATATAGCTATATGTCTATATTAAAAATACAGTTCCTAAGTCGTGTTTATCAAACATAAAGACATTTGAGCCTTTTTCCAGCGATAAAGCGTTTGGTCTATTTGAATTTACTGTTTGAGGAAGGTGTTGATATGCGTCTTTGAAATGAGCTTTGGATCAGTTTTGAGTCTAGTTTAAGTGGGAGGTGGGAGGAATAACATATAATCATTGCCAGGCCGCATATTCGGTTGGCAATGATTATGTTTGTTGTCTTTTCTACTTATTTTGCAAAAGACGTTAGCATCCATTGAACAAATACATCGAGCTCATCTCTTGACGCATGCCAATCATGTTGGATTAAGTAATAGCGGTCTCGAGTATGAAGTTGCTTTTCAAAAAGAGGCATAATGACCCCTTCATCAAACCAACTTTGGCTAATCGGTAACGGTACTAATGCTATGCCTAGGCCCTGTTGAGCTGCACGTGCTACTGAAAACATACTGTCAACTTGGACAATTCGTTTAGGATCGAAATCATCAACGTCGTTTTCACTGGCCCATTGATGCCACGACCAAGGGCGAGATTGATGTAATATTAGTGGCGCTTCGTATAACGCTTGTTTGCCTAATGGCTTTAATTTTTGGTAAAGCGCTGGGCTACATGCAGGCATATAACTTACGGGAAATAGCTCATATGTAAGTGCGTCTGTTGGTTTTGATGCCGCAAGTACTATGGATAGGTCCGTTTCTTTTTTGTTTTCAGAACGAGACTTTACCGTTTCAAGTTGCAAATTAATATTTGGATTTTGATCTGACCAATGACTTAATTTTGGAACAAATAGTTCGTTCGCAAAAAATTCGGGTAATGAAATACTAATTACCGAGTTTTCTGTTTCTTCACTAAATTTTTCAATTGTACTTTCAAGCTGCTCTATAACAGGTGCAATAGCTTGATAAAAATTTATACCATCACGAGTCAATTCAATTGCTCGAGTTTGTCGTTTAAAAAGCTGTTTAGACAACTGCTCTTCTAACAATCGGATTTGATGACTGACCGCTGAAGGTGTTATGTGCAATTGCTTTGCTGCATGTTTAAAACTTAAACATCGGGCTGCAATACAGAACGAGCGCAAACCACGAATTGGGGTTTGAATAGACATAGGACGTCCTTAAATAATTTTCAAGTATACTTTAGTTATAAGATAGCAAGGCCTAGGCCAAACTTTAGGTGTTTGAATTTAAAGGGAAATATATTATAGGTAATCATCGGACGTGATATTTGCACCAGTTTGGTGAGTATTAAATTAATTTAAGTTATGTATATGTCCAAAAGAGGGATGCACTGCCAGACAATCTTAATGAGAGAGTTGTGATTAGTAGCAAAGGGAATTGCTGAGAGTGAGGATATAGGATCTTTGATTTGGTAAATTTTAGGCAAAAAAATAGGCTCCCTAAAAAAGGAGCCTTAAAATTAGTTACCAAATAAGGTTAACTACAATCAACAGGGTAAGAACAAACCCGAGGAGGCATGAACTTATGTATTAGAGTATAGACTCTTTACTCTAATTGTAAAGCGGTATTTTGAAATATTTCTACAAAAGTGTAAATAAATAACAAAACAACGATATTTTCGACAATTTTATCTTTATTTTAATTGGTAGATGCTTTGGAATTAACGAATAGCGCCCGCGGGCAACATGAAATAAGGGAATAAGTAAGCAGGGAAGGCAAAAAAAGAGGCCACTTCAAAAGAGCGGCCTTAAAATTAGTTACCAAATATGGCGAACTACAATCAACAGGGTAAGATCTAAACCTGAGGAGGGTTAAGAACTTGTGATTAGAATATAGAGTCTTAACTCTAGTGTCGAACGCGTTAATTTAACCAGATGGTTAATGTTTTTTCATGTGTGATATTAAAAAAGAGGCCACTTCAAAAGAGTGGCCTTAAAATTAGTTACCAAATATGGCGAACTACAATCAACAGAGTAAGATCAGAACCTGAGGAGGGTTAAGAACTTGTGGTTAGACTATAGAGTCTTAACTTTAGTGTCGAACGCGTTAATTTAACTCGATACTTAAATAATTATTATCTATGAGATTTAGAATCTAACTCTTGAAATTAAGGTGTTTTTGTACCAAAGCAAACGTCATCAATTTTTGGTTAAAATTGAACTACGCAACAGTTACCAAATGTTTAACATTAGTTTGAGTGCCCATCAGGCAATACCATTGGGAGTCAATTAGTGTTTGTCAAAGCGTTTAAAATAACGATAAGCAGAACCACTCTTATGCTTAGCAACAACTAATAATTGTATTCACGATGTCCTAGCAATCTATCCTAATAGTGCTTGCAGAGGTAGCGTTTGCAAATTGAACTTTTAAAATAAGTCATTTTACATCGCTATTGCACCTCAGAAAATTAGCTGTTTATATTTTTAACTCAAAATCAACGGGCCAATCGAATAGCACTTTTATTATTCCTTAAAAAACAAACCAAACGGATTACCTGATTTTTGGCGACGTTGATATAAAACGGTTACCGTCAGCAACAATGCCAAGAATTCCGCACTTGGGCCAGCTAACCAAATGCCTTTTTCGGCAAACAAGAGTGGCAGAATAAAAATCAACGGCAGGGTAAAAACGTATACTTTTGCCAGGCGTAAAATAGCTGCTCTTTTTGCATCTCCCATCGCTTGGAACACAACTCCAATCATCATCAACGGACCTAATAAAAACAAGGCTGATGACATAATAGGTATAATACGTGCGACTTCTGCAGTTACACTTATATCGCTAACAAACACGCCACCTAACTGGTTTTTAAGTAGCCATACAAATAATTGGCAAAATGCACAATAAATAAAAGCGATGAAGATGGCGATTTTAATTGCACTGTTTGATCTTAGCCATTCTTTTGCCCCTATGTTATTACCTAAAATGGTTTGAAACGCCATGCTCAAGCCTAACAATGGCAGAAAAATAAACGTCATAATTCGGGTGATAATGCCATAAGCTGCCACAACCATGCTGTAGTTTTCATTACTCCAAATTTGTAAGTTATATAAAATAAAGGCAGAAGAAAGCGCGACACCAACATAAGACAAACTCGTTGGCGCGCCTAATGCCAAAAAGTCGGCCCATAACTTACGGTTCGCAGTAAAGCGCACAATAGACACCTTTAACGCGGTTTTACTGTAACGGCGAAATAAGTACACAGCAAACAGTGATAAGGTTTGCGCTAACAAAGTACCGTAAACAGAACCAACTACGCCCCAGCCAAGCATCGCAATAAAAATGTAGTTAAATATAATATTAAAGAATACCGATAACAAAGGCACAACTGCCATAAAAGACATTTGTCCTTCACAACGTAAGCTGTCGCTATTGATAGTGAGAATAAATAGCAATGGTGAGAAAAATATCATTAAAGATAAATAATTGTAACTCATGCTAGATAAGCTCGCTGAACCATTATTAACAAACAACACCAATTGTTCACCGCCGCCTAAAAACAGTAAAATCAGCACCATGCTAACAAACATTGATAGTGTCATTGCTTGGCTATAGGCCGATATAGCTTGGTCCGTTTTATTGGCGCCCAACAGCCTTGCCATCACACTTGAAAAGCCCGCAGACACCCAGCTTGATAAAGCCACCAGTAACATAAAAGCAGGAAATACTGAGGTAACGGCTGCAAGTGCATGTGCTCCAACATATTCACCTAGAAAGTAAGCATCAACTAATGAGAACGAACCATTGACCAACATCATTAAAATTATAGGTGCGGCGGTTTTCATAAATACAGACGGTAACGAACCGACAAGAAACATGTTTTTAGAATGGGGCATTATTTAAGTCCTAATAGTATAAGTCTCGTAAGAAAAAGGCTCGTAAGTAAAAACTATTTAATTGGTAGATAAATATCAGTGATCACTTCATGTTCGGGCACGTCGTGGACAAAATTTACATAATGGAAAAACACGGGAAAATCTCTGCATTGTTCACCACTCGTTGGTAACCATTGTTGATATAAATAATAAACCCCTTTTTTTAAGTCATCGCGATGCCCAATATCACGAACAACGGCGCAACGTCCTGCTGGAATAATTTTATTTACTACACCGTATTCGTTTTCTGGAATGTCTGCTTTTACCGAGCCGCAGAGATCAAAATGAAAATCTTCTGCTTTTACTACATTAGGATCAGAGTAAGGAATGCCGTAAGTATTACTGGTTTTAATTGGTGATAACTTGCTTGCTTTGCGCCAAGCAATAAACTTCATTGATGTTTGATAGTGGAGTTTAGGGTCACCATAATGCGCCAATGCAGCTATTTTTTGCTCTTCAAAATAAACGACTTTCACATCCATTTTATGTTCCGTTTTATCAATTAACTGTAGGGTCAATGTATCCGTTTTATCGTGCCAGTTAAGCCACTTTGGGGACTTTCTAAACTCAGACGGACTTTGTCCAAACTCACGTTTAAAGGCTCTTGAAAACGCTTCGGCACTTTCAAATCCAGCCTCAAAAGCAATATCGATAATTTTAATGTCAGCTTTAAATACCAACCTAAAAGACGCTCGCTTTAATCGTGACATCTGAATAAACTTAATTACACTAAGCCCGGTATATGCCGAAAAAACACGATGAAAGTGAAATTTAGAAAACCCCGAAACCGTGCTTAACCTGTCTAATGTTAAGTCATCATCTAGATTCTGATTAATGTAATCACATACTCTAAAGAGGTTTTGTTCATAGTTATTCATTTGACTAAACTTATCCCAGTGTTTTACTCATTTTTCAGTATTGAATTTTATGCGTTGTACAGTTTTATTAATCTTAAGCAGATTTTACATGTTGCCGTAAAAAAAATATTGACTGAGATTGCTAATCAGTAAAACAAAATAATTAACTAAAGTGGGTAAGCCGTTAATCCGTTTTTGGTTTTTCCCCTAATTAATAGTTTTCCCAGTGATCTAGGTGAGCCAAATGACCATGTCTTTAAGTCAGATGAAGGCGTAAGTAACTGATTGTTATAGATGCCGAACCTATCAGCCAAATTGACATTATTTTCAATAGTTGTCTTAACGAATCAAATATGAAACAAGTAAATTGACACTTATTTTTATGGAGTATATGATTCGAATACAATTTGTATACGGAACGTATAATGGGAATAGTTAAAATATCTGATCAGTTACATGATGAAATTAGAAAGTCTAGCAACGTCATGTCTAGATCAATCAACTCACAAGCTGAATTTTGGATAAAAATGGGTATGCTTGCAGAGCTAAATCCAACACTTACCTTTCATGAAATCATTAAAAGTCAATTGCTTAAAGAAAACCTTGCTATTGAAGGGTTATTGCATGAATAAAACAGTGATAAAAACGGAAACTGAAATTAACTTTATGAGAGAGTCTGGTAGGCTTCTATCTAAAGTATTTGCAATGCTCGACGACTTTATTTGTGAAGGTATAACAACGTTAGATATTGACTCCAAAGTTGAAAGTTACATTGTTAATGAATTAAAGGCCCGGCCTGCAAGTAAAGGGCAATATGGTTATCAGTATTCACTCAACTCTTCGTTAAATGATGTGGTATGCCATGGCGTACCTAATGATAGGCATATTTTAAAAGCCAAAGATATTTTAAATATTGATATCACCTTAGAAAAAAATGGTTATATCAGCGATTCAAGCAAAATGTATACTTTCAGTGCAACAAGCGCTGAAGCGAAACGATTAGTTAAAACCACTTACGAAGCAATGTGGGAAGGTATTAAGGTCGTAAAACCTAAAGCTACGCTGGGTGATATTGGTCATGCCATTCAAAAGCATGCCGAATCTGCGGGTTACAGTATTGTAAGAGAATATTGCGGCCATGGCATTGGTAAAGAGATGCACGAAGAGCCGCAAGTTCTCCATTATGGCAAACCTCATTCAGGTTTTGTTTTAGAAGCAGGAATGACTTTCACTATAGAGCCAATGATCAATCAAGGTTCAAAGAAAATAAAAACTAAAAAAGACGGTTGGACAGTAGTCACGCGTGATAAAAAACTTTCTGCTCAGTGGGAGCATACGATTTTAGTTACGCAAACAGGTTATGAAGTGCTAACCCTTCGTGAAGATGAAATACTATTATAATGGATAACCTATGCCGTTAGCTGCTCAAATCTAATGCTGCTTATTGCTTAAAGGTATGAACTTCGGTGGTTGACTCAATATCTTTGTTCAAATCACAAATCACAAATCACAAATCACAAACAGCTATGCTTGTCACAGTCCAATTTGATAAACATTGTTAATGTGTAGACTTATATCAATAGCAAATTGGTTTCGTGCTTAGATACTACTAATTGGATGCTTAGCTATGAAGTGTTTAGTTAATTATTAGAATAAAGGGATAAAAAAAGAGGCCACTTCAAATAAAGTGGCCTTAAAATTAGTTACCAAATTCGGCGAACTACAATCAACAGGGTAAGATCTAAACCTGAGGAGGGTTAAGAACTTGTGATTAGAATATAGAGTCTAAACTCTATTGTCGAACTCGTTAATTTAATCCAACAGGTGAATTATATTCATTTATTTGGGTAAAAAAGAGGCCACTTCAAATAAAGTGGCCTTAAAATTAGTTACCAAATTTGGCGAACTACAATCAACAGGGTAAGAACTAAACCTGAGGAGGGTTAAGAACTTACAAATAGAGTATAGACTCTTTGCTCTATTCACTAGCGTTATAAACTAACGCATTAAATTAATTTATTTCACTTGTTGACTAAAAATAACAGGTCCCTATCGCAATCTAAGCAAGACAATCTTATTTGAATACATTAATTAGTAATTAAAGCAATCCATCGGTTTACTAACTATTCAGTTACGAATATATGGTATTTGCTCTAATAAAAGTAATGTGAATACGTTAGTCAGCGCTAAATCTCAAATATAACATTATTGTGTAGTCATTCTAGCGGCATAGTGATATCTGCATTTAATGACTTCTTGTTCATTTCCACACGACCCATGTGTTTGTCAAATCAGCTAATTAACCATAAAACAAGTTTGCGCGAAAAATCTCGATTTTAATTATTTTTGTCAGAATAAACACCGTATTAGGGAAAAGGGGATAGCCGGCGTATTTATTTCATGTAATGGGTTATTTAATTTGGTGTGTCTAGCAATCTAATTATTGTTATCTTCTTCTTGTCTCATTGATTCATTTAAAAGGGGGAACAATAGAAAATCTCATACCCCTGTTTATAAGTTACAGATAAGATTTAGGACAGAAATTGTCATAGTAGTTAAATGTAGATTAGTGGTTACACATTAGTTATCTTTATATAACGTGCTGTTATTCGGTTTCTACTTTTGGTATGACTAACTACCGAGTACTTTAACGACTTCTTGATTAATTTCAGTTAATGCAAAGTTATGTGCTTTCGAACGAGAACCCTCACCGACGGCTTTTTTAGGGTAAACATAGTCCTTTGTTTTAATGTCATCGCCATATAACTCGTCGAGTGCTGCGCGTATTTCACTCAGTGTTTTTTCAAGATTTGAGGCAAAATTTGGGCGTTTTCGAATTGTGTGGCCTAGCTCGATAAGACGAGAAAAATATTTACGACACAGCTGGCTAAATTCATCCGGGAGATCTTTGTTTGGGTTTAGTGATTTCTCCGGATACTTTAAACAGTATTCGACAAGCGACGCGTAAAAACAGAGTGGCTTATTAGCTAAGGCAACTTGTATACCTGTTACCGGATTTACTAGCACTTTTTGATGTAAGTCTATTTTTAACCTGCAGGGATCGATGTCAATGAAACGTTCTTCGGCAACATTTTTAAGTGTTTTTTCACTATAAAATATGTAGATAGAGGCAATAAATATGGCAATAAAAAATGGCCATAAACTGATAAAAGAAAATAAACTTATCGGAGGATGCACTACTATTATATAGGTGTCGTTATTAATGCCAGTTAAAACAAGGTTGTATTGTCTTAGTTCGGGATCCGCAGCAGTGGCTGAAACCTCAACACCAACAACTCTAATAGGATAGTGTTTGTCGATTAGGATCTTATTTAATTTGGCTAAGTATCGGCCCCCTTCAGTGCCATCTTCTATATATATAGGCAAAACATCAAAGTTATGAGTTAAATCCATTGCGATACGTTGCTTTATTTGGTTTTCAGCATTTATAACATCGACTTGCTCAGATTGAACGTAACCTATTGTGTAAGCACCTTGAAGCACAAATAGCGTTGGTATGAACCATAAATAAAAGCGTCGAGTTAAAAATATGTGTTTTATCGCACCAAAATCTAAGGTGAACCTGGAAATATTCGCCATGTTATTGATTTAACTCCGGAATCGTTTTTGCCATATTACAGTGGGCAAAAGGGATTAGATTGAGACTTTTATAATAGTTTTGAGACTGGCCAGTGGATAATTGCAATAGCATAGATTGACTAGCACATAATAAGTCATCATTTCGATTTGTCAGTTTGATGTACCAAGAAGAACCACTAACTGGGCTGGATATTGGTACTCGGTAATTTGTTGAAAATAAAGCTTCATCTTCAGCTTGCCAATACGACGAAATAATATCTACATCACCAGAATATAACAAAGTTCGCATTTCTTTATGGCTGCGTGCATATACGATGTCTAACTTTTCGAGTGATAAACCAAGTTCGGTAAATATTTGAACTGGAATGATATGGCCACTGCGACTGGTTGGGTAATTCAGAAGGGCAATTCGTTTGTCTAAGAAGTAGTTTTTGGTCAAAACTGGACGTTCTTTTCGGGCGATTAGATAGGCTTGATATTTAGGGTAACTTGCAATTTTTGTATACCCATGAGTTTCTTCAGACTTGAGGGCACTCATGATGTTTTCTTTTACTAAGGCAAGATCGGCAATCCCTTTCCCAATGATTTGCAACGTATGGCTATCATTGATATGCCAAAAAGATTTAACGCTGCCAAACTGTTTGTTGATGACTTTGTTGTTGCATGCAACATCATTTAGCATACTCGCAGCTTCTTTGCCGCCACTAAAAATAAAAAACTGTTCTTTATTATGTGTGCTTGACGTCAGACATTTTTTTGTTTCAACAATTAAATTAGGTATTGACGTGGGTAAATTGCCATTAGTTTTGCCAGATATCCACCAAGTGAACATCGAAAATAGACACAAAACTGTCACATACCAACTGGTTTGAGCTCTATGCTGTGATTTGTTCATAATAATTTTTTCATTGGTAAATACATGTTTATTTATCGACCGGTAAAATTACTTTTAGTAATAAGTAAGTTTATTTTAGCACTGTAACATTATGATTTTAAAGTTTTATTACAAGGGGATTATGAATTGTGTTAACGCCTTTTTACTTAATCCTGTAACGGTAAAGTGACGGCATGAATTTTTGGTGTTGGTAAGTTGTTGTATTTACTAATGTTGCCAAAATGTTTAAAAATTTAGGCCAATTAAGGAATTATTGTGTTTGCTAATTTAAAATCAACTTTGCCAATACAGCTTTTGAATAAAACGAAAGTAAGTTTAGGCACTGCAGTCTTTATTGCATTGGTATTAGTTATGACGACTTATATACCAAAGGTGAATGCATGGGGGCAAAATGGTCATCGTATCGTTGGTCAAATTGCTTTGAATCATTTGACACCGGTTGCACTAGAGAAGGTTCTCGCCTTATTGTCAGGTGACCGATTACCAGAAGTCACAACTTGGGCAGATGAGATGCGATCAAACCCAGACGAGTTTTGGAAGTATCAATCTTCAAAATGGCACTATATCAGTATTAACAAGCTTACCGACTTTAAACCTGAAAAATACAACTTCCCATTCCAAGAAACACCAAAAGATATCTACTCCGCAATCCTTAAAAATATCACAGTATTAAAAGACAAATCCTCTTCTCAAGCCGACAAAGAATTTAACCTTCGCTTTTTGACTCACTTAATCGGTGATCTGCATATGCCTTTGCATGTTGGTCGTAGCGAAGACCGCGGTGGCAATCGTATAAAAGTGAAATATTTTGGTAAGGAAACTAATTTACACTCTTTGTGGGATACGGCATTAGTTGAATCACAAAATCTCTCTTATAGAGAGTTTGCGGACTTTATAGAAACAAATGATCAAGCAGTCATCAGCAAGTATTTAAACTCTGGTGTACAAGACTGGATCACGGAATCATATGAATTTAGTCAAATTGTTTACAACATTGGCGATGGCGACTTTGGTTATGAATACCAATATCAAAATATGCCAATTGTTAAAACGCAATTGTTAAAAGCGGGTATTCGTTTGGCTGGCATGCTGAACCTAATTTTTGACCCGGCCTCAGAGCCTGGCAAAAATGCAGTAACAAAAATCCAATAATCACAACTTTGAAGTTAAACAACACTTACTAGGAACTGAAAAATGAAGCTGATTAAACGCAGTGCTCTTGGACTGGCCGTCGCAGCGGCCCTAAATGTTGCACCAGTTATGGCTGACGAAACGTCGTCTGCTATACGTGGTGTGGTAACAGGTAACAATGGTAGTCTCGTAACTGACGCAGTTATTACGATCCTACATGAACCTACCGGTCGTGTTACTACGTTAAAAGTAAACGAAGCAGGTAACTTTAATGCCAAAGGTTTACGCGTTGGTGGTCCATACAAAATCGTTATTGATTCTGATGAATACAAAGATTCTGAAATTAGCGATGTTTATTTGCAAGTTGGCAAAACGTTACGTTTAAGCCCTGTTTTGAATCTAGAAGAAATGGAAACTATTACGGTTACAGGCGCTCGTATTGTGAGTGATAACCGCGGTGGTGGTGCAAGTTTTGGGTTGCGTGAAATTGAATCAACACCTTCTGTTGACCGTGATTTAAAAGAAGTTTTACGTTTGAACCCATTAGTTAATATTGGTGCTGGTTCTGAGTCGCAAATGTCAATTGCTGGTTCAAACCCTAAGTATAATAGCTTTAGTGTTGATGGCGTTCGTCAAAATGATGACTTTGGCCTTAATGGTAACGGTTACCCAACTCAACGTTCACCGATCTCTATCGATGCGGTTGAGCAAGTTTCTGTAAATGTTACGCCTTTCTCAGTGACAAACTCTGGTTTCTCTGGTGGTCAGGTCAATGCAGTAACTAAGTCTGGTACAAATGAATTTCACGGTTCAATTTTTATTGAAAAGAAAAGTGATGCGTTAGCAGGTGATGTTAAAGACCCGTTTTCTGATGAAGAACGTGATATCACGCCTGAATTTAGCGAAGACGTTTGGGGTTTCACTGTTGGTGGACCAATCATCAAAGACAAATTGTTCTTCTTTACCTCGTATGAGAAGTACGACGCAACGGCACCAATCGAATACGGACCAGACGGTTCTTCAGCGCCTAATTCAACAGATGCAACTGTTGCGAGTTATAACGAAGTTGTGCAAATTGCAAAAGATGTATATGGCGTAGATGCCGGAAACTGGGAAGTTGCTCCAACAGAAGAAGATGAAAAGTTCCTTTTAAAATTAGATTGGAATATCAACGAAGATCATCGTGTTTCTGCAACTTACCAACACACTACGGGTAACAGTATTCGTAACCAATCTTCAAGTGGCAGTGAGTTACGTTTAAGCTCACATTGGTACAATAAAGAAGAAACACTGGATAACTTAAGCGTACATTTATATTCAGACTGGACAATGGACCTATCAACTGAATTTAAAATTGCGTTCAAGAACGTAGAAACAATTCAAGCTTCATCAAGTAAGGCATTTGGTGATATCACTGTTGCTACGGGACTAGATAGTCGCGGCCGTCCAGCAGGGAATATTGCCTTTGGTTCAGACCAATATAGACACGGTAATGAACTAGATAACCAAACGTTAAGTTTGCGTTTTGCTGGTGAATATTTAATGGGTGATCACGTTATTGGTTTCGGTATCGAACATGAATCAATTGACGTTCGCAACTTGTTTGCTCCAGATTCATTAGGTCGTTGGGAATTCGACAGTATTGAGGATTTCCGTAACAAAGAAGCCGCTGAATTTTTCTATTCAAATGCGTACAGTAACGACTCTGAAGACGCTGCTGCAAAATTCAATTTCGGTAGCACCTCTTTATTTATAGAAGATGCTTGGGCGATTACGTCAGACTTTGAAGTTACAGCTGGTCTACGTTATGAAACTATTCATAACGACGATAAGCCTGCTTATAATGAAAACTTTGATAACCGTTATAGCTCAATGGGTATCCGTAATGACGTAAGTCTAGACGGTTTAAGTATCATATTACCTCGTATCTCATTTGTTTGGGATGTTGATTTCGATACTGTTGTACGTGGTGGTATCGGTCGTTTCTCGGGTGGTCGTCCAAATGTTTGGATTTCAAATGCCTATAGTAATGACGGTGTAACATACACTACGTTCAACGACGGTAGCATCGATGATTCACTTTTCTTATCTAATGTAGATATTAAACAAGTACCTACAGATGTCCAAAACAGTTTAGTTGCTGGTGACGGTAACGTGAACGTAACTGACCCAGACTTTGAAATGCCTTCTGATTTGCGTACTAGCATCTCAATTGAACACACGTTTGATATACCTGCTGTTGGCGAAGGTTTTGTTGCAAGTGCTGAGTTTATCCATGTTGAAAAAGAAAATGACGTTCATTGGGTAGATTTAACTCGTAAAGAAATTGGCACAACTGCTGATGGCGGCCGTATCATTTATGAACCAATTGATTATTTGACTGGCGAACGTACTAACCGTTATGACTTAATGTTAACCAATGCAGATAAAAATGGTACTAGTGACATTTTCACTACTAGCCTATTTAAAGCATGGGATAACGGTGTAACGTTAAACATGTCTTACACTAATCAAGACATCACTGAAGGTAATGCAGGCGCAAGCTCTACTGCTAAATCTAACTTCCGTTATGTTCCAGCTGTAAGCAGAAACGTACCGCATATTGCAACTTCTGATTATGAAATTGAACATCGTTTTGTCTTAAACTTAGGTTATACAACTGAGTTTTTTGCAGGCTACGATACTAAGTTCAACTTGTTCTTTGAACGTAAATCAGGCTCACCTTACTCGTACACAATGGGTGCATTTAGAGATGGTGACTTAGGTGACCAAAGCTCATTCTACAGTGATGGTTATTACTTACCTTATATTCCAACAGGTGCTGATGATCCTAACGTTATTTTTGACGGTATAAGCTACGAAGACTTTGCTGAACTTGTTGAAAAAAGTGGACTTTCAGGTTACGCCGGCGGTTACGTTCCTAAGAACGTTGGCCGTACACCTTGGAGAACTCGAATGGACTTACATGTTGAACAGGAAGTTCCTGGCTTCATGAAAGGTCATAAAGGTTCAATCTACTTCGATGTTAAGAACTTACTTAACTTATTCGATGAAGACAGTGGTTTAGTATTGAATAAACAATACCAAAATCAGGGCATCGTTGATTATGATTTGGATGACCAAGGTCGTTATGTTTACGATGAACCTTTCTATGGTAGAGAAACTGACAATTTTGACCAAATCGTTGTTGAAGATTCTGCATGGTTAGTTAAAGTCGGTATTAAATATCGTTTCTAATTAGTTTAGTGACAATATGATTTGCATCAGCAATTCATAAATTAGAAACTTAGTAATTAAAGCGGCTCATAGTAGAGCCGCTTTTCTGTATTAATCTTAAAGGAATTTTTACCATGTTGTATTTTGGTTCACGTAATAATAAAAATGTTTACGCACGGATTGGAGGTTTTTTATGTATATTATTAGCGAATTCAACAAGCGTTAACGCAGCAAATACGCCAGTAACGTCGGCGGATAAACCGCACAATATTATTTATTTAATAGGTGACGGTATGGGTAGCCCGCATACAACGGCGTATCGATATTACAAAGCAAATGCGCAGGGCAAAGTTCGCGGTGATAAGAGTAAAATACCAAGCACAGAATTTGACAAGCACTTAGTTGGTATGGCGAGCACATACCCAGCTGATGATACACTTGTTACAGACTCGGCAGCAGGTGCTACAGCTCTTGCAACGGGTTTTAAATCTTATAACGGTGCGATAGGAGTCACTCCAGATCAACAGTCACAATTAACGTTATTAGAGCGCGCAAAGCAATTAGGAATGGCAACCGGTGTTGTCGCCACTGCACAGATAAACCACGCGACGCCAGCCAGCTTTATCGCTCATATCGATCACAGAAAAAAATACGATGAAATCGCTGATCAATACATTAGTTCAACTTCAAACAGCGTACTAAATGACACGATAGTTACCGACGTCATGTTAGGCGGCGGTACTAAATATTTTGACCGTGAAAGTCGTAAACTTGTAAAAGAGTTTAAGCAACAAGGCTTTCAGTATATTGATTCAATGTCGGATTTAGATTCTTTGAAAAAATTACCGGTACTTGGTCTTTTTTCTGAAGAAGGTATGCCATTCGCGATTGATTCAGAGCAGCCAAATCGCCTAACTGCAATGTCAAAAGCGGCACTTAGATTAGTAGAGAATGCGCCTAAGGGCTTTTTCTTAATGTTAGAAGGTAGTCAGGTCGACTGGTGTTCTCATGGGAATGACATTGCCTGTGCGATGGCAGAGATGACCGACTTTGAAGCCACGTTAAAACTTGCGGTGGATTTTGCTAAACAAAACGGAAATACCACGGTCGTTGTAACTGCAGATCACTCAACAGGTGGACTTACATTGGGTCGAGACGGAAAGTATGTTTGGCAAGCCGAGCTTGTTCACAAAATTAAAATTTCATCGGGTCACTTTGCTAGTTTGGTAAAAGAAGGGCAAAGTGTTAAAGATGTTTGGGAAAAATACATCGATTTACCGTTAGAAAAAGACGAGTTGGAGAAACTTGTTAAAGCGTCTGAGTCTGAAAAACAATACGCACTTTCAAATGCTATTTCTAAACTGACAGCTAAAAAGACTGGCACAGGTTGGACAACCGGCGGCCATACTGGAGAAGATGTTCAGGTTTTTGCGTTTGGACCTCATAAAGACATGTTTGTCGGATTTCAAGACAATACCGACATCGCCAAAAAGCTCTTTAGTCTATTACCGAAAAAATAATAGCTCGCATCTAACTTATTCGTAGTTTGTTTGCTTGGCTTTTATTGAGCCTTAATAGGCAATAAAAAATCCAGCGCACTGCGCTGGATTTTTATTTGTAAGACAATAAAGAAACGATGTGTTTCTATATTTTCACCATGTTCCTAAAGCATTGAACCTATCGAGATTATTGAGTCGATTCTCATTTCAGCAATGCAACTAGGCCCTTGGATTATTCGTCAATACTACGTAAAAGGGCGTTAACGCCGACTTTTGCACGTGTTTGAGCATCTACCTTTTTAACTATGATAGCTGCGTATAAAGAGTGTGTGCCGTCTTTTGATGGTAATGAGCCTGGGACCACAACAGAACCAGCAGGGACTCTGCCGTATGTAATTTCGCCTGTTTCGCGGTCATATATACGAGTTGATTGGCTAATATAAACACCCATTGATAGCACTGCGCCTTCTTCAATTACAACGCCTTCAACGACTTCTGAACGTGCACCGATAAAACAATTGTCTTCGATAATTGTAGGATTAGCTTGAAGTGGTTCTAAAACGCCACCAATGCCAACGCCACCTGAAAGATGAACGTTCTTACCAATTTGAGCACAAGACCCCACAGTTGCCCATGTATCGACCATAGTACCATCATCGACAAACGCACCAATATTTGTGAATGAAGGCATCAATACAACATTTTTACCAATAAAGGCACCTTTACGGGCTGCTGCAGGAGGAACGACACGCATACCACCTTGTTTAAATTGCTCTTCTGTATAAGAGGCAAATTTACTGTCAACTTTATCGTAAAATAGCGTCTCGCCACCATCCATAACTTCATTATCGCAAATGCGGAATGACAACAAAACGGCTTTTTTAAGCCACTGATGTACAACCCATTCCCCGGAGATTTTTTCTGCAACTCGGGCTGCACCTTTGTCCAATAATTCAATCGCTTCTTCCACTGCCGACTTAACTTCTGCTGTAACAGAAGTTGGCGTGATATTGTCGCGATTTTCGAATGCCTCTTCGATCAACGTTTGTAATTGGGCAATGTTGGTTTGTTCAGTCATGTTATTCCTACTTTTCTAGAACGTTAATTTATTAAGATAATGCGTCTTTTAACGCTTCTGATAGCGCTAATTGTTGTTCTTCATTCAACTTCTTATTGTCTGCAGTTGAAATTTTAAAGATGTCTTCAGCGCGTTCACCGATTGTGCTGATCTTTGCTGAATACACCATAATTTGATTGTCTTTAAATACAGTTGCAATTTTTGCAAGTAATCCCGGCGTATCCAAAGCCGTAATTTCCAACATATCGCGATAGTTACTTTTAGCATCCATAAAACGAACACCGACTTTAATCTGAAATTGCTTAATTTGTCGTGGGACACGCTTATTGATTGTTGTTGCACAAACTTCGCCACTGATGATTTTAATCAATAAATGTTTTATTTCATCGCGACGAAATTCAGAATCAATAACTGCATCGTCTTGATCTAAAACGATAAACGTATCTAGCAAATACCCATCTTTTGTATTCATAACGTGCGCATCGGCGATGTTGACGTTTTTAGTATCAAACGCACTTACGATATTACTGAAAACACCGGCACGGTCTTTAGCATAGACAAAAATCTGAGTTCCGCCTCTTATGGGCCCTTCACTAACTAGCACTAAAGGCTGTTTACTGCGATTTTTATGATTTAAAAGATGCTCGGTATGCCAGGCTATATTTCTAGGGGCATGTCGAGAGAAATACAAAGTTCGAAATTGCTTCCAAATATGATGGACTTGCTCTTCCATAATACCTTTGTCGGCCAATAGGGTTAACGCTTGTTCTTTATGATCTTTGGCGGTTTCACGCATGTCTTTAGCGTTTTCTAAACCTTGACGTAGCGCCCGTTGAGTTGACAAATAAAGATCGGCTAACAGTGAGTTTTTCCAGTCATTCCACAAGTTTGTATTCGTAGCACGTACGTCGGCTACAGTTAAACAATAAAGGTGATTTAAACGGGTTTCGTCTTTTACTTTTTTTGCAAAATCGGAAATGACGTCTGGGTCATAGATGTCATTTTTTTGGGCGGTTACCGACATCAGTAAGTGATTGTCCACTAACCAGGAAACTAGTCTTGTGTCTGATTTTGGCAATTTGTGTAGGTCACCAAAGTGGGTCGCGTCGATAGCTCCTAGTTCACTATGATCACCGCCGCGGCCTTTACCAATATCGTGGAAAATACCGGCGATATATAGTAATTCTGGCTTATCTAACCGTTTGAAGATTGCACTACACAACGGAAACTCATTGTTATATTGCGGCTGTGAAAAACGATACAGGTTTTTGACTAATCTATGTGTATGTTCATCAACGGTATAAGCGTGGAATAAATCGAATTGCATTTGGCCAACAATATGTCGCCAATTAGGCATATAGTAGGCTAATACGCTGTGTTTGAGCATTAACGTAAATGCATGGCCCATAGAGTTAGGGTGTCGTAAAAATTCCATAAACGCATTTCGGCATTTTTCTAAGTCTTGCAAATCCCCCATCAAACGCCGGCGAACGCGTCGGAACAAGCGAATTGTGGCTGAGTGCAGTTTTTCTACCTGTGGGTTTTCTGCGATATGAATAAACATCTTAAAAATGTTAGCTCGATAGAAAAATACGTCTTCGTGGCGTACTAACAAGGAACGTCCATGAATCGCAAAGTCATCATCAAGGACAATGACATCTCTAGTAACACCTAAAATTGAAGAGTTGAATCGTTGTAACAACATTGAATTTAACTCAGTTACGCGGCGCGCAACACGAAAGAAGCGTTTCATCATGCGTTCGACGGATGGTTTGCCGTCGTCACCAAAACCCATTAACTCAGCAACTTGCGGTTGGTAATCAAACAAGAGTCGATTTTCACTGCGTTTAGCAACGATATGCAGAGCAAAGCGCATTTGCCACAAGTAGTCTTGGCACTCCTGCATTTCTTGATATTCGTCTTGTAACAAATAGTCATGACCGACAAGTTCGGCGACACTTTGAGTATTGTAGTGCTTTTTTGCAACCCAAGAGATAGTTTGCAGGTCTCGCAAACAACCAGGATTGGCTTTTAGATTCGGTTCAAGGTTGTACGACGTTGAGTGATAGCGTGCATGACGCTCTTCTTGTTCATCACGTTTTTTAATATAAAAGTCTTGGCTAGATAGAAATTTTGATTTATTTAATTCAACTTCAAGTTCCTCGAAGTTATGGTTGTTGCCGCAAATTAAACGACGTTCCATTAAGTTGGTTGCAATTGTTATATCGTCTTTGCCAATATCTATTGCTTCTTTTATGGTTCTTACCGCATGACCAACATCAAATTTTAGGTCCCAAAGTGTCGTTAAAAATAAACTTATTTTTTCTTGTACAGCGGGCTTGATTGCTTTTTTGCTTAATAATAATAAATCTATATCTGACTCTGGGTGTAACTCACCACGACCATAACCACCAACAGCAAGTAAACTGATGTCTTCCTCGATATGAAGGTCACTAAGTTGCCACACATTAAGTAGGATAAAATCAACAAAGTCAGAACGTGCGTTAACTAATCTACGAACCGTCATTAACCCAAAATTCTCACGACTCCAATCACCGAACTCCTTCAGGCGAGTTTTATACTCAAGCAGTTGAAACGGCACTGGTAATGGTGACAGTAATTCATTCGGGATCTGTATATTCACGTTTTCGCCTTTTAGGATCGAAAGCGGCTTGCGCCGCCGGGGTTATAGTCTAGTCATGGTAAAACTACTTAGTGTGTAATGATCCGAGGGAAGTCTTCATCATTTCTCAATGTGAGAACTTCAACGCCATTTTCAGTCACAAGTAATGTATGTTCCCATTGTGCCGATAATTTTCTATCTTTTGTGACTGCCGTCCATTGATCTTTAAGCACTTTTAACTTGTGTGTTCCGGCATTAATCATTGGCTCTATAGTAAAACACATGCCAGCCTTAAGTTCTTCGCCTGTTCCAGCCCGGCCGTAGTGCACTACTTGAGGCTCTTCATGGAATCCTTCGCCAATGCCGTGACCACAAAAATCGCGGACTACCGAATATGAATGTTTCTCTGCATGGTTTTGAATGACCTCACCGATATCGCCTAAACGACAACCTGGTTTAACTAACTCAATGGCTTTATAAAGGCATTCTTGGGTAACAATCGCTAATCGTTTCGCCATGATGTTTTCTTTTCCGACAAAAAACATTTTTGACGTATCGCCATGCACACCATCCTTAATTACAGTTACGTCAATATTGACACTGTCGCCATCTTTTAGTGGCTTGTCATCCGGTATGCCATGACAAATAACATGGTTTATTGATGTACAGATACTTTTAGGGAACGGAGGGTGACCATAATTTAATGGTGCAGGGATACAACCCTGCACGTCAACAATATAATTGTGGCAAATGGTATTGAGCTCATCCGTTGTAACGCCAACTTTTACATGTTCACCGATCATTTCCAATACTTCGGCAGCTAAACGGCCTGCAACTCGCATTTTCTCTATTAGTTCAGGTGTTTTAATTATTGCAGCCATAAAATCCTCTTATTATTTTCACAACCTAGATGTTAAAAAATATACAATATTTAACGGTAATTGTTGTGTTTGATTACTCGGGTATGGTATAAAGCGCGCCTTATTTTTACAAAGGTTTTTTGAGTATTTACTTAAATCATTTTTGGATAAGTAAGTAAAACTAACATTAATTTTAAATAACACACATATATCGACACATTCTCCGGGGTGCCAAAACGTTGAAAAACGGTGAGGTCGGATTGGAATGGGATATATGGAGGCCTAACCCCATACAGAGGAAAATTAAAATGGCAAACGTATCAATGCGTGACATGCTACAAGCTGGCGTACACTTCGGTCACCAAACTCGTTACTGGAACCCTAAAATGAAACCTTTCATTTTTGGCGCTCGTAACAAAGTTCATATCATCAACTTAGAAAACACAGTTCCTATGTTCAACGATGCATTAGACTTCATCAAGTCTGTTTCTGCTCGTAAAGGTAAGATCTTGTTTGTTGGTACAAAGCGTGCAGCGAGCGAAGCTATCAAGGAAGCGGCTACTCTTAGCGACCAATACTACGTTAACCACCGTTGGTTAGGTGGTATGTTGACTAACTGGAAAACAGTTCGTCAATCTATCAAGCGTTTAAAAGACTTGGAAGCGCAATCTGAAGACGGAACGTTTGAAAAGCTTACTAAAAAAGAAGCTTTGATGCGTACACGCGAAATGGAAAAGCTAGAAAAAAGCTTAGGCGGAATTAAAAACATGGGCGGTTTGCCAGATGTGATCTTCATCATCGACGCAGACAACGAGCACATTGCTATCGCTGAAGCAAATAACCTAGGTATTCCTGTTGTTGCAGTAGTTGATACTAACTCTAACCCAGACAACATCGATTTTGTTGTTCCAGGTAACGACGACGCTATCCGTGCAATTCAGTTATACACTTCAGCAGTTGCTGGCGCCATCAAAGAAGGTCGCTCAAACAACTTAGAAGTTCAAGCTGAAGATTTCGTAGAAGCTGAATAATTGTCATAAATCGTTTTTAACGATTTAATTTACGACAATAGTAAGGGGTCATAGTTTCTATGGCCCCGATACCAGATTAAATGATGTCATTGCTCGCAAAAGCGATGACTAATACATGAGGACAGAATCATGGCAGTAACTGCTGCATTAGTTAAAGAACTTCGTGACCGCACAGCAGCGGGCATGATGGATTGTAAAAAAGCGTTAACTGAAACTAACGGTGATATTGAACTAGCAATTGAAAATATGCGCAAAAATGGCCAAGCGAAAGCGGCTAAAAAAGCGGGTAACATTGCTGCTGAAGGTACAATTGTCATTAAACAAGCAAACGGCACAGCTGTTCTTGTTGAAGTTAACTGTCAAACAGATTTCGTTGCAAAAGACACTGGCTTCTTAGCATTTGCTAACGAAGTTGCTGAAGCTGCAATCGCTTCTACAATGACTATCGACGAGTTAAAAGCTAAATTTGAAGAAGCTCGTGTAACGCTAGTGACTAAAATTGGTGAAAACATCAATGTACGTCGTCTTCAATACATCCAAGGTGCTGCATTAGCAGAATACCGTCACGGTGAGAAGATTGGTGTTGTTGTCGCTGGTGAAGCAGACGCAGAAACTCTTAAGCACATTGCTATGCACGTCGCTGCAAGCAAGCCTGAGTTTGTTAATCCATCTGACGTACCTGCTGAAGTTGTTGAGAAAGAAAAAGCGATCCAAATTGAAATCGCAATGAATGAAGGCAAGCCTGCTGAAATCGCTGAAAAGATGGTTTTAGGCCGCATGAAGAAGTTTACTGGTGAGGTTTCTCTTACTGGCCAAGCATTCATCATGGAACCTAAGAAAACTGTTGGCGATATTCTTAAAGAGAAAGGCGCTACTGTTTCTTCATTCGTTCGTTTAGAAGTTGGTGAAGGCATTGAGAAGAAAGAAGAAGATTTCGCATCAGAAGTTGCTGCGCAAATTGAAGCTGCTAAAAAAGCTTAATTCTACTTTATCTTAGAAAAAACCGCGGTTGTCCGCGGTTTTTTTATGTCTGAAATTTGAGATTAATTAATTTCAATATGCGAGGTTACTTTACTCGCTCGTTTCTCACTACCACTTGAAGTCGAGTTATGCTCGTGTTCATTGGTTTGCGCTGGGATAAGGGCAGACTGTTCCTGATCTTGTCCATATAGCGGATGGTAACTGCCTTTGGGTATGGTATTAAATACCCTTGAATTGACCTTATTGGCTAATGGCAGATAGTCTGTTGTACTTGTATTTATCGCAGTAATAATTAGATTGAATAAAAAGCTGTCAGAATCCCCACTGGTATTTTCAACAACAACATCATTTTGCTGCCAGAGTGTTTCACCTGAGTTAGTTGAAACAAGTTGGAATTTGGCACCAACAGCGACATTTCCTCCAGCAATATAATAAGACGTATTCCAATGACTAATATCCACAAACAATACCGCATCGGCGCCAAACAGCTGCTGATATTTATAAAGTGGAATTGCTGAAAGTTGTGCGCCGTCAATAATACCTTCATTAGCGAACACAGATTCGACGTACGGCACTGACAATACATAGTAACCCGCTTCGGCGAGTGGCAACGCTAAAGTTGCTGAGTAGAGTTGTGCTGCGTCTGCGGCGGTTGTTGTATTGCGAGCAGGCAACACCAATATGGACTTTATTTTTTCCTGATACATATTTGGGTACGCCTGCAATTTGCTATAACCCGAAGTAGTTTGGCAAGCTTGCAATACAAGTAAACATGCAATTATGGAAGTGGCTGATATAAACTTTTTTGCCATTTGCAGATAAACGGTTTGGTTAATGGCCTGGTGACATATTGAACTTTTCACATTGTTAATAGTTATTTTGTTCGCCATTATTCAACCTCGATAGTTAATAAAATCTTATCAACATAATATTGAGCCTCTGGAAAATATTGTTTTTCTAGAGTCAACAATTCGATGGCTCGACTTTTATTACCAAGTGATTGCTCCATTATAGCCAACTCAAATCGCACACCCGGCGGCACCGGCTTATTTTTGCTAGGTGCTTTGTTGATTATACCTTCTAGCTCTGTTTTGTGGCGATTAAACGCATGACTGTCATCATTTTTGCGGTAGTCATAGAGGGTATTTTGGTAGTTTCCCCAGTAATACATCGTTTTGGCGGCGCAACCGGTTAGGGTTGTTACACAGACCAACAAGCATAAATAGGCTAATTTCACGGTATAATCACATCCACTGTTTGACCTTGAGTGACAAAAATATTCTTGTTTATAACGAGTTTGCCATTACGCAGAACTTTAAGCTCGTGACTGCCTATGGCTATTGGAAACTTAGCGACAGTCTTTCCATTGAGTTCAAACGTTTTAGTTTTTGCATTAATGTTGGTAATGGTTTGCCCTAAAATAATAGTGGCACCAATAAAGTTACCTTCAAGCTGAACATAAGCTTGGTCAACAGGCTGATTTGTGTATTGCACGCTGGTGCAGGCTGAAATGATAAACATAAAAGTAACGAGTATTAATTTCTTCATAAAAACTATCCTTATAACCAAATGAGTCGATATGTAATGGCTTTGTTTTGAAAACGTTTTTTTGGTCACTAACCCAGTGGCGTTTAAGCCTGTAATCACCTTCGTTAACCAAAACTAGTCTTGTTAAATTAACGTTCTCTAACTTGGTATTGAGTTAGAAGCGCCTCGTCAATTTTGCCATCGACCAAATCCACAAAGCTGATCTGACTTTCACCTTCTCCCGCATTAGCTGCGACTTTAACTGTCGCGATAATACGTCCAGGTAATTCGATTGATTGACCTGTCTGAGGATTAGTTACCGACTTTCCAGGTTGGTAGATTGATAACATTGTTCCAGGTGTTAGACCTTGATTTAAGCCACCTGCAATGATCAGTTGTTGGTCCTGAACGCCCAACACGTAACTCTTCCAAGGTTTGTCTAGTAGGTTGTTCATTATGTTTGCAACAAGTTTAGATATCGCCGCGGAAACGGCTTTGTCGTCTAGTGAGGTATTAAATGCAGCAACTTCACCAACACCAAATACTTGATTTGCCTCCGACGTGGCTTCGCCTGTTGCTTCTTCGGAATAGATAATTTCAGATGTAGCGACATTCACTAGCCGAACATTGACAGTTGCACGGGCTTTTTGGATTTTATTTCTTGAAAAAATACCCACTTCACTGACCGTTTCCCTGCCAAATTCGGAAACAGAACCTAGCAATAAATATTCAGCTCCAATTAAACTGGCATCAAATTTATTGTTAGTTTCATTCTTCAATAGCTGTAAATCACTTCGTTCTAGCAAGATAAACTTTCCGCTTTGAGTCAGCCTAGCATTTAGAATATCACTGGCTTGTTTACCTAAACGGTTGTTATTACCATCAACTAAAAAACCAGACTGGCGTTTTGATTCGTCAGAAAATCGACCTATAGCAACAATTCGTTTGAGGCCTTGCTCTGAACTTAACTTGGTTTTAGCAATTTGGTCGGCACCCGAAATGGGTTTGTTAATTTGCTCCTTGGTCGCACTGGTACAGGCAGAAATTGTCAAAACCATAAATAATGAGGGTAATAAGTGTCTTTGCATAAATGTAATCCTTTGACATTGTGGCACGAAATGGTCAGTAAAAAATGTTAAGAAGTACCAGTCCGTGAGATTTCTTACTTTATGACAGGCGTAAAATTAAAAGGTTCATTAATTTGTTTTCTACCGAATAAAATAAATTTCTTAATATTATTGCCAATAATATGAATAGCTTAAGTCTATTGAATTTTCGAAGGGGCGGCGTTCAATGCTGAGTCGCACGTCATAATCAATCCCTAAACCAAATCTGTTTTGCCACTTAAGTGTAGGGACGTTGTCATAAGAGGTATCAGCAAGTCCAATTATGGGCTGATTTAATTCAATATGACTTTTCCAATACGAATTAAAGTCCCAAAGGTAACCTAGCGTTAAACTTGCAGAAATAGGGCGAAGGTAAGAAGTTGACGTTTGCAGTTTTAACTCAGGCATCCCATAGACCGTCCCACCTCCAAAAGCATAGGCTTTACCTAGCCCAAGCTCTGTCGTCACATTAATACATTCAAAGCATTTTTGTTGATTGGATTCAAACCCAAGCCGAATTTTCCACGCTAAATTAGATGTCTCGTTTAGATCTGTTTGTGCCGGTTGTAACGTGAGTATATTGGTTATGTCAAAACGCTCTAGTCGAACCCCTTCATCAGACACCAAAAATTCTAAGTCACCCATTTGCAATGAGGAGTTGGCTAGACGTCCAATATCATTAGAGAGTAAGTCATAATAGGTCGCTCGCATCCTAATTTTAGTTGCTAATTGGCCGCTAGATGAATGACGAACGGTGATTTGCGTCATGCTAGGTTGTTGGCCTAAATGCGGAGCGGTTTCAATTTTTGTAGGCTTGAAGTTGCCACCGGTAGGTAGTAGGAGCCGCTCTTTTAACAATTTCTTTCTAAAGGAATTATCGGTTTTCCCGAGCTGATGTTGATAATTTAAAAACTCAATTAATGTATTAATAACATTAACCTTTTCAGCAAGACTCAAACTAGTGTAAGCGTTATGACTATTGTCTGTGTTATTTAAAAGTGAGTTGGTACGCCATTGGTTATTTAATTTAACAACCACTTCCTTTTCAGTGGCGGTTAGGTGTTGATAGTTCGACAGAAAACTAGAGAATTTGGATTGATGTTTATCGATTGAAGCAATTAAGTTGTTACTTGGTGTTGCAATCGCTTTAAAAACATTTATTGGTTGGGCCCAATAAAACTCGTCATCGATTAATTTTCTATCGGTAATTATGCTAATTAATTCTGCAATACGAGACGCGCAATTGTCGTTCAAATAGTAATAATCAAATTTTTGTCTACGAAGTTCCCATACGTGCATGATCAACATTTGAAGTTGAGTATTAGAAAGCGCCAACTGATAGTCCCAGAGGTCTCTGGATTCTTGTTCGGCATACATTCTATGATGACGGAAAAAACTATCTTCTTTAAATGCGGCAAAATAACCACCGAAAAAACCTTTAAATACGTACGTCAGTGCACCGTCTTCAGGGGGGATTGCAGCACCAAAATTAACACTGTGGTCAAGTAATAAGTTACTGCCAGTTGAGTTTGATTGATAGTTGAATTTTAGTAATAAGTGCCCAAAAAAAGATGCCGGGTTGCCCAAGTACCCAGAAGCATATACTAGGCTAGCGGATTTAAGACTAGGCAATTTAGCCCATTGATTAAAGTCTTCACAGTGGTTTAAGTTATATTGAGAAGTGTTTAAATTAAGTTGCTTGGAGAGCCAACTAAAGCGAGCCGGAAAGCGACAACTGGGATGATTGTTGTCTGTAGGAGTGGAAAATAGCAGTTTAATGTTAGCGAGTAATTCAGCACTGCTGTCAGTTTTTCCATTGTCACTCAAAAAATAGGAATCAGAAGTCACTTCACTTTGAAATAGGCCATCGTTATTTTTGTATCGTAGTAAACCGATCCAAAACGGATCATTAGCAAGCGATTGTATTTCCTCGCTTGGCCTAGCACTTAGTTCCGTATTTGATTTGGGGATAGGGGAAGCAAAAGCTTGAATACAATGAAAAAAGAATAAAAATAGAATAAATCTCATAAATTAAAAAGCCTGCACAGGCAGGCTTTATCTCGCATAAAAGAAAAAATTAGCTAACAGTACACGCTGCTACATGTTGACTTGTTTTTAAATACATTGCTTGAGCTTTAGCTGTAGACGCTAATTCAGCAAATGATTCATCAGTCGCAATATCGTTGCGAATAGCCGCGGTTACTTTAGCATGGTTTGCAACATCGCAACCCATAAGTGACAACATGGCTGTTGCATGACGGCCTTCACCTTTACTGATGTCTGTTTCGATTTGCTCAATCGACTCATTAATGAATACAGCAGACGCAACATTAATGCCTTTACATTGCTCTGGTGACGCAGCCATAGAGATAAGGGCAGTCGTACCTAAATCCCAAATAATGTTAGAAACAGCGGCCGCTACAGGCATGTCTTTAAAAATTAAGGCTCCGATCCCACAGTCTGTCCATGCATTTTTTACTGCTTTGGCAGCCTGATCAACAGTATCATCAGCTAGTGTAGAAGCAGAAAAAGACAAAGCCACGGTTGTAGAAATAGCAAGCACGTATTGTTTTAACTTCATTGATAGTCTTCCTTTATATAAATATTCAAATTCACATTAGCATTATTTTTTTTGACGGCAAATATATTTTTCGCCATTTTTGTGACTAAAACTTTGTTTCTAACAATCACTTTTGCTTTGCTATAACCGTAAAAATCCCCTAGAATACGCGGCAATTTGCACCTCATAATTTCAATCTACGGGAGCCTTCAAAACATGAAGCCAGTTTATCGACGCATTCTTTTAAAATTAAGCGGTGAGGCCCTTATGGGCGAAGAAGGGTTTGGAATTGACCCTAAAGTCTTGGACCGTATGGCGCAGGAAATAAAAGAGTTAGTAGAAAAGGATGTCCAAGTTGGTGTGGTTTTAGGCGGAGGTAATATTTTCCGTGGTGCACCACTTGCAGAAGCTGGAATGAATCGCGTTGTCGGTGATCACATGGGGATGCTTGCTACTGTGATGAATGGTTTAGCAATGCGTGATGCCTTGCATAGAGCACATGTAAACGCACGTTTAATGTCGGCGATTCCACTTAAAGGTGTTTGTGACGATTATTCTTGGGCTGAGGGCATTAGCTTATTAAAAAGCGGTCGCGTTGTTATATTCTCTGCAGGTACTGGCAATCCATTTTTTACAACCGACTCAGCCGCATGTTTACGCGGAATTGAAATAGAAGCCGACGTTGTGTTAAAAGCAACTAAAGTTGATGGTGTATACTCTGACGACCCAATGAAAAACCCAGATGCGGTATTGTACCCTGCATTGGATTATCAAGAAGTTATTGAAAAAGAATTAAAAGTTATGGATCTAGCTGCATTTACGTTGGCCCGTGACCATAATATGCCTATCTGTGTATTTAATATGAATAAGCCTGGCGCTTTAAAACGTGTTGTGACAGGTGAGCAAGAAGGTACAATCGTATCTAATAACAAGATTGAAAGTTTATAAATTTTTAAAGGAATTTTAACGTGTTAAATGAAATTCAAAAAGACGCAGCTGTGCGTATGGACAAGAGCATCGATGCTCTTCAAACTCAATTAAATAAAATTCGTACTGGACGTGCTCATCCGAGCCTTTTAGATGGCATTCAAGTGTCTTATTACGGTGCGGATACCCCACTTAACCAATTAGCCAACGTTTCGATTGAAGATTCACGTACGTTAGCATTGACTGTATTTGATAAGTCACTGACACAAGCTGTTGAAAAAGCAATTATGATGTCAGACCTTGGTTTAAATCCAATGTCAGCAGGTACGGTTATCCGTATTCCGTTACCAGCATTAACCGAAGAGCGTCGTCGTGACTTAGTTAAAGTGGTAAAAGGCGAAGTTGAAAGTGGTCGAATTGCAGTGCGAAATATTCGCCGTGATGCAAATGGTGATTTTAAATCGTTGTTAAAAGATAAAGAAATATCTGAAGACGAAGCTCGCCAAGCTGAAGACGAAATTCAAAAGTTAACAGATGCTAAGATGAAAATTATCGATGCGATGTTTGACAAAAAAGAAAAAGAATTGATGGAAATTTAATCGCTCATTAGTGGTGATTAGTTATAAACGCCGTGTAGTTTTACCACTCGGCGTTTTATTATTTTTAGGTGAAAATAATGGCAAAAGTAGACGTTGTCGCTGACGTATTAGAGCATTACGCCGATTCTATTCCACAGCATGTTGGGATTATAATGGACGGCAATGGTCGATGGGCGCAACAAAAAGGAATGCCAAGAGTATACGGCCATAAGAAAGGTGTTGACTCGGTTCGTGCTGCGGTGAAGTTTGCGCGTCAGGTTGGGATCAAGTCACTTACATTATTTGCGTTTTCAAGTGAGAACTGGAAACGACCAGAGGAAGAAGTTTCTGGGTTAATGGACCTATTTATGTTGGTACTCACAAAAGAAATAAAGAATTTACACAAAAATAACGTGAAGTTAAAAATCGTAGGCGATATCACGGCATTTAGCGCAGGAATTCAAAAGAAAGTGGCCTCGGCTCACGAACTAACGGGTAACAATACAGGGTTAACCTTAAATGTTGCTGCGAATTACGGCGGCCGTTGGGACATTGTTGAAGCAGCAAAGTCACTTGCGGATAAAGTTAAACGTGGCGAGTTGGAAAGTGCTGACATTGATGAAGCATTATTTGACTCACATACGCAATTTGCTGAACAACCTGATTTAGATTTATTGATCAGAACGGGGGGAGAGACTCGGATCAGTAACTTTTTACTATGGCAAGTAGCCTACGCAGAATTGCATTTTACGCCACTTTATTGGCCAGCATTTAACGCATTAGCATTTGCTCAAGCTGTTGAAGCTTTTGCCGGAACAGAACGACGATTTGGGTTGACCGGCGAGCAAGTTAAACGCTAGTGCACTTAAAATTATAATAAAAATAGGATTTAAGTTTGTTAAAACAACGAATTATTACAGCCTTGATACTGGGTGCGTTATTACTGTTAGCGTTATTTAATCTGCCATCAGACTGGTTTACTTGGTTATCTTTAGGGGTATTTGGTTATGCAGCCTACGAATGGAGTAAATTAGCCGAGATAAAATCCGCTGTTAATCAATTGCTTTATGCTGGCGGATCAGTCGCTCTTGGACTGGCACTCTATTTAGGTTACCTAGAGCAAGACCTGTGGACCATTACAGGTCAACTGACCGAACAAAACTACTTACTTATGTTATGCGCCTGTTGCTGGTGGTTTGTCAGCTCAGTATTAGTTTTGATTTACCCACGTGGGAATCGCGTTTGGCAACATCAACCTATTGTTAAGGCCGTATTTGGTTATTTAACCGTTATACCGGCTTGGCTTGCATTATTAACCATACGTCAATGGCATTATGAGTTAGATGTCGATAAAGGCGCTTGGCTCGCTTTATTTGTTTTTGGTATTGTATGGGCCGCAGATATAGGCGCTTATTTTGCGGGACGTCGTTTTGGCAGTCACAAACTTATGCCACGGGTAAGTCCTGGAAAAACGATTGAAGGCTTTTTGGGTGGAATGGCTGCTGTTGTTTTACTAACCGTTTACGTATTGTGGAATTCAGAAACTTCGATGGATAGCTGGTTTGTACTGATCTTATCCTGCGTAGCCATTGGTGTCATTTCTGCATTTGGCGACTTGAGTGAAAGCATGTTGAAGCGTGACGCTGGCATGAAAGACAGTGGCAATATTCTTCCCGGTCACGGTGGATTATTGGACCGTATCGATTCGTTAACCGCTGCAATGCCTGTGTTTTTGGTATTTTTCAGTCATTTTTATCTTAATTAATTGGCGACAATGCAGAATCTAACAATCCTTGGAGCAACCGGCTCAATAGGGCTTTCGACACTCGATGTTATATGTCGTCATCCAGATAAATTTAACCTATATGCTGTTAGCGGCAATACCAATGTTAAAGCAATGGCTAAGATTTGTTTAGAACACAAACCTCAAATTGCAGTAATGGTAGAAGAAGCCGCGGCTTGCGCGCTTAAAGCATTAGTACCAAGCTCGGTAAAAGTGCTCAGTGGTAAAGAAGCCTTAGTAGAAATTGCAGCTTGTACTGACGTTGATACTGTTATGGCCGCTATTGTTGGTGGCGCAGGTTTAGAGCCTACAATGGCCGCCGCTAAGTCGGGCAAACGAATATTGTTGGCAAATAAAGAAGCCTTAGTCATGAGCGGCGAATTATTCTTAGATGAAGTTCGTAAAAGTGGCGCAACTTTATTGCCGGTCGACAGTGAACATAATGCCATTTTTCAAGCGTTACCTGCCGCAGTTCAAAAAGGCGGGAAGTTAACAGACTCCGGTGTTCACAAAATTTTATTGACGGGGTCTGGTGGACCTTTTTTAACTAAACCACTAAATGAATTTGAAGCGATTACCCCAGAAATGGCAGTGGCCCATCCTAATTGGGATATGGGCGCTAAAATCTCTGTGGACTCCGCCACAATGATGAACAAAGGTCTCGAGTTTATCGAGGCACGTTTGCTGTTTAATGCTAGTTTTGAACAAATTGATGTCATTATCCATCCTCAATCTATTATTCATTCGATGGTGAGTTACAATGACGGCTCGGTAATTGCGCAAATGGGACAACCTGATATGCGCACACCGATTGCTCATACGTTGGCTTTTCCAAATCGAATTGACTCCGGGGTAACACCTCTCGACTTTACCCAACTTGCAGATTTTTCGTTCCAAGCGCCTGACTTAAACCGTTTTCCAAATTTAGCATTAGCATTAGAAGCATCTAAATGTGGACAAGCAGCAACAACGATACTGAATGCTGCCAATGAAGTTTCTGTCGCCGCGTTTTTATCTCGTCAAATAGGGTTTAATCAAATCGCAACAATAAATGAAGGTGTACTAAATAAGCTTGCTGGTGAGTCTGTAGCGAGTTTAGACGATATATTAGCGCTAGATACAATGAGTCGAAAATATGCTGCCACAGCAGTGTTGGAGCCATTGTTATGATTGATTTTATTTGGAACCTACTGAGCTTTGTAGTCGCCCTAGGTATTTTAGTATTTGTACATGAATATGGCCACTTTTGGGTTGCCAGAAAAAACAAGGTAAAAGTTATTCGTTTTGCGGTGGGTTTTGGTAAACCAATTTACAGTTGGCACGGGAAAACCGGTACTGAATATGTTATCGGTCTAATCCCATTAGGTGGCTATGTAAGAATGTTAGACGGTCGTGTTGACGACGTTGCAGAGGCAGACAAACCATTTAGCTTTGATCAAAAATCCGTCAAACAAAGAATTGCAATCGTTGCTGCAGGCCCAATGATGAATTTTATATTCGCGATATTTGCGTTATTTGTCATGTTTTTAATGGGGGTACCGGCGGTAAAACCTGTCATAGGTAACGTTATCGCGGACTCACCCGCGCAACATGCGGGTTTATATGCCAATGATTTAATCATCAAAGTTGAAGATCAGTCAGTTGGAGATTGGGAAGCGGCGAGCTATGCATTAATCAATCATATTGGTAACGACAGAGTGAACCTCACAGTAAGTCGTGGCAACTTTGAAACAACAGCAACACTAAATACGATAGGCTGGACCGTTTCGGACGGGCAGTTGCTCAGTGGGCTTGGTATCGAGCCATTTCGGCCAGAACCAACGCTTGAGTTAGGTCATGTTGTTGCTGAATCTGCGGCCGACTTAGGCGGGCTTAAAGTTGGCGATACTATGTTGGTTTTGGATAATGTTCCATTAACCACTTGGAAACAGGCCACCGGGATCATAAGTGAATCCGCAGAAAAGGAATTAGTGCTTTTGGTGCAACGAGGTGAAGAACGTATAACCTTGACTATCCGGCCAACTAACAAACCGACCGCAGAGGGTTTCAGCAATGGCTACCTTGGCATCGCACCTAAGTTTGAGAATTGGCCAAAAGACTATGTATTTAATCATCAATATGGTATTTTGCCCGCCGTACAAAAAGCAGTTGTTAAAACTTATGAATTAATCACCATGAGTTTCCAGACAATCGGCAAGTTAATAACAGGCGTTATTGGATTAGATAACCTAAGTGGTCCTATTTCAATCGCACAGGGCGCTGGTATCAGTGCTCAGAGCGGAATTGTTTACTTTGTCAGTTTTTTAGCTTTGATAAGTGTCAATCTTGGTGTAGTCAATCTATTACCACTGCCAATATTGGATGGCGGGCACTTAATGTATTTTTTAATTGAACTAATTAGAGGTAAACCTGTCTCTGAAAGGGTGCAAGAAATCGGTTTTAGGATCGGTGCTTTTGCATTATTAATGATAATGGGTATCGCCATTATGAATGATTTCGGCAGATTGTAGTGGCTGATTATATCTTGCCTGTAGTAGTTGTATTGGAACAAAAATAATAATGAAACATATCGTAGTTAGTATTCTCTTAATTTCTCTTAGTTGCTTTTCTATTGCAGACGAACAACGATTTGTTATTGAAGACATTCAAGTTAATGGTTTGCAACGTGTCGCACTTGGTGCCGCACTGACGCATGTGCCGTTTTCCGCAGGTGACGAAATAACTGAGTTTTATGTAGCGCAATCGATTAAACGCTTATACGCGTCTGGCCATTTTGCAAATATTGAAGTGTACCGTGATGGCAACACAATAATTTATAAGGTGACGGAAAGACCTACCATCAGCGTTATTGAATTTGATGGTAACAGTGATATTAAAGACGAGCAGTTACAAGGCAGTTTAGACGACTCTAATATACGAGTTGGCGAATCCCTCGATAAAACTATCTTAACGAACATTGAGTCGGCACTTACCGACTTCTATCATAGTGTTGGTAAATACAATGCTACGGTAAATGCGAGTGTCACTTACTTACCTCGAAATCGCGTAAAGCTAAAGTTTGAGTTCGAAGAAGGCGACGCAGCTGAAATTCGTCAAATTAACATTGTTGGTAATGAGGTTTTTGAAGACGAGGAATTGTTACTTAAGATTGAATCAAAGCAAAACCTGGCTTGGTGGCAGTTTTTAGATAATGACCGTTATCAAAAGCAAGCACTGCAGGGCGATATTGAAACAATACGTGACTACTATTTAGAATTTGGTTATTTAAAGTTTAATATTGAATCGACTCAAGTTTCAGTCGCACCAGATAAAGAATCGGTTTACATCACACTTAACGTGACTGAAGGTGAACCGTTTACGGTGACTGGTTTTGAATTTATCGGCGACTTGTTGGGACAAGAAGAGTTTCTTAAGAGACTCGTACCAATTAGAATCAATGAGCATTATAACGGTGAAGTTGTTACTTACACTGAAGAAATGATCACTAAATACCTCGCTCGCTTTGGTTATGCAAATGCACAGGTTAAGACGATTCCTCAGCTTGATGAAGAGAAAAACGAAGTTGCTTTAACTATCTCGGTTGACCCAGGTAAACGTGTTTATGTTCAGCGTGTTTCGTTCATAGGTAACTTTAATACGTCAGATGAAGTATTGCGCCGTGAGATACGCCAGTTTGAAGGTGCAACATTATCTAATGAGTTATTGGAATTATCTAAAAACCTTATTCAACGTTTAAAATACATTGAAACGGTTGAGTTTGAAGTCAAAGAAATCCCAGGCCGTGACGATGCGGTAAACGTTCAATTTACCATTAAAGAACAACCGTCAGGTTCATTCCAAGCTGGTGTTTCTTATGGTGATTATACTGGGCTTGCATTTAATGCGTCGGTACAGCAAGAAAACTTTTTAGGTACGGGTAACTCGGTTGGTATTTCACTTAACACTTGGAAAGCGCAGCAAACAATTGCTCTAAACTATACCGATAATTACTTTACGGATGATGGCGTAAGTCTTGGTGGCCAAATCTCTTACAGTAATTATGATGCGTCAAAAGTTAATCTAGTAACGTATTCGCGTAAAACAATCACCGTCGGTCCAACATTAAGTTGGCCGGTTATGGAAAATAACCGTGTTAGTGTCGGTATGGCGTATAAAGATATTGAGATATCAGCGTTGCAGCCATACGATCAGATCCGTCGATTTGCGAGCTCGTTCATTGACCCTGACAACCCAGATGCCAAGTTCAAATTTGAATCGGTCGAAGCGTCAATTGGCTGGAGTCGTAGCACACTAAACCGCGGCGTATTCCCAAGTAATGGTTCAAGTCAATATTACGGTTTTAAGGTGACGGTTCCGGGTTCTGACGTAGAGTACTTTAAGTTTAACTTTGACTCGAAATTCTATTTCCCATTGTCACGTGATCATAAGTGGACGTTCTTAACTCGATTAGAAATGAACTACGGTAATGGTTACGGAACGCTTGATGGTAATCAACAGACATTGCCATTTTGGGAAAATATGCAACAACGTTCAAACGACTTACGTGGTTTTGAAAGTAATACGATTGGACCAAAAGGAATTGTTAGAAGCCCTCAAACAATTTCTGGTGGAATACCAAATCAACTTGGTGGCACAACAAGTGTAATTGCAGGTTCGGAAAAAGATGTCTTGTCGACAACGTACCGTGCAACTGGTGGTAACGCATCTGTATTTGGTGGAATTGAGCTAATTACACCAACACCATTTTTATCTGATGAATACGTAAATTCGGTTCGTACATCAATATTTGTTGATGTTGGTAATGTATGGGATACCGAGTTTGATCTTGGTTACTATGACGATTTATCGGCAAATGAACGTGCAAAGTTAGTTGATTATTCAGACCCTGGTCGCTATCGTGCGTCTACCGGTGTGTCAATTCAGTGGCTTTCACCTATGGGACCTATGGTATTTACCTGGTCTAAGCCGTTAAAAGAATACGAAGAAGACGAGCATGAAGTATTTAGCTTCAATGTCGGTACAACATTCTAATTGAAAGATTTATAATAATTTTGGAGTAAAACAATGACTTTAGTGAAAAAGATTTTAGGTGCAACAGCTGGTATTTTATTTTCAGTATCGGTTTTTGCAGAATCAATTGCTGTAATTGATGTACAAAAAATTGTCGCTCAATTGCCTCAGACTCAAGCAATGATGCAAACCCTAAATGAAGAATTTGCTGGCCCGAGAGAAGAACTGACTAAATTACAAAGTGACATAAAATTTAGTATTGAAAAGTTTCAACGCGAATCAATGACAATGAGTCAAGAAGAGCAAGAAGCACTTAAAGTTAAAATCGAAGGAATGCAAAAAGAGTTTCAAAGTCGTGCACAGCCGCTAGACCAACAACTTAAACAACGTCAAACTGAAGAGCGCAACAAGATCTTAGCGCTTGTTAAAGAAGCCGTTGATGCTGTTGCAGCAGAAGAGAAAATCGATATCGTGTTGCAAGCACAATCAATTGTATTCGTGACTCCTGAAAAAGACATTTCAGACAAAGTTACAGCGCGGATCAGCAAATTAAACTAATTTAGGTTTACGCGTTATAATTGAAAAAGCCCACTCTAAGTGGGTTTTTTATTGGGAGGATTTAAAATGGCAATTACGTTAAAGCAATTAGCGGCCGAGATAACCAATCAAACTGGCTTAGAAACAGAAGTGATCGGTGACTCAAACTATGCAGTTACTAGTATCGCAACGTTACAGAATGCGACAAAACTGCAAATTTCATTTCTTGCCAATGCCAAATACAAAAAATATTTAGCGGAAACGCAAGCGGGTGCAGTGATATTATCCAAAGCACAGCGAGATGATTTTGCTGGTAACCGCATTGTGATGGATAACCCCTATGCAGGTTTTGCGATAACCGCACAAGTTTTAGATTCTACGCCACTGCAAAGCGACGGAATTCATCAAACGGCAACCGTCGACCCAACCGCTAAGTTTGGCCTAAATGTTAAGATCGGTGCAAATGCCGTGATCGCAGCACACGTTGTTTTAGGCGATGATGTAGTGATCGGAGCAGGTTGTTATGTCGGGCAGGGTACAATGCTCGGCTGTCGAACTCAACTGATGCCAAATGTTACGGTTTACCATACGGTGAAGATAGGCTCAGATTGCACTGTACACGCAGGAACCGTGCTCGGTGCGGATGGGTTTGGCTATGCACCACTAAATGTTGAAGGTAATCAACACTGGTTGAAAATTCCTCAGGTCGGTCGTGTTGTCATCGGTGATCATACCGAAATTGGCGCATCTACAACCATCGATCGCGGTGCAATAGAAGATACAATAATTGGTTGTCATGTCATTATTGATAATCAAATACAGATTGGACATAACGTTGAGATTGGTGATTTTACGGCTATTGCTGCCGGCACTATGATAGCGGGCAGTACTAAAATTGGTAAAAATGTCACCATTGGTGGGGTTTGCGCTATTAGTGGCCACTTAACAATATGTGATAGAACATTTATTACTGGCAGGGCCTTCATAATGAAGGACATAAATGAACCTGGCGTGTATTCGTCTGGAATGCCAGCAACAACAAATAAAGAGTGGCGTAATAATACGGCACGTTATAGAAAACTAACGGAGCTATTTGACCGGGTTAAAAAGCTTGAGAAATCGAGTGACCAGGATAAATAATTTTGTATTGAAAGGAGACACACTTTGTCTGAGCAATTAAACTCATTTGAAATCGAAAAAATCATGTCGTATTTACCACATAGATATCCTATGTTGCTGATAGATCGAGTTATTGATTACAAAGTTGGTGAAACGCTACACGCGATAAAAAATGTAACGATCAACGAGCCAATTTTCACTGGCCATTTTCCTGGTCGTCCTGTGTTCCCTGGAGTTCTTATTTTAGAAGCTATGGCACAAGCAACTGGCCTACTTGGTTTTAAAACTATCGAAGCTGAAAAAGGCGCTGTTGACCCTGACGAATTGTATTTGTTTGCAGCAATAGATAACGCTCGTTTTAAAAATCCAGTTGTACCGGGTGATCAAATTCACTTCCACGTAACGTTTGTTAAAGAACGTCGTGGTATTTGGAAATTCACAGGTGAAGCTCATGTTGACGGTAAAATGGTGGCATGCGCAGAAATAATGTGTGCTCGTCGCGTATTATAGAATGACCAAAATCTTACGTAGAAAGTCGGTATATCCGGCTTTTTTTGTATTTATGCCTAAATAAGCAACATTTACCACTCAGAACGTTTTCACCTGCTCGAATACCTGTTAAATTTTACATATAAGAAATGGACTTATACGACTAGCACGGTCACAAGGGCTTGAATTTTGTCTAGTTTGCACTATTAAACTATGTATAAGCTGAGAAAGAGAATTTATTTTGATACATGAAACTGCAATTATTTCGCCGACAGCTAAGCTCGGTAACAATGTTTCAGTAGGTCCTTGGACTTACATTGGAGACAATGTTGAAATTGGTGACGGAACTGTCATCCACTCACATGTAGTGATCAAAGGGCCAAGCAAGATTGGTCAGAACAATGTGATCTTTCAATTTTCGTCGGTTGGAGAAGATTGCCAAGATAAAAAATTTGCGGGAGAAAAGACCTATTTAGAAATCGGCGACAACAATATTATTCGTGAAAATGTGACGATTCACCGTGGCACTATTCAAGATCAAAGTTTAACGAAAATTGGCAGTAATAATTTGTTTATGGCTTATACACACGTCGCCCATGACTGTGTTATCGGCTCGAATGTCATCTTCGCTAATAATGCAAGTGTTGCAGGTCATGTGCATGTCGGAGATTGGGCCATTTTAGGTGGCATGGTTGGTGTTCATCAATTTGTGCATATAGGTGCCCATAGTTTTATTGGACTAGATTCAATCGTAGTAAAAGACGTGCCACCTTATGTGTTGGCGTCGGGCAATACCGCTGAACCGAAAGGCATTAATTCTGAAGGGTTAAAACGTCGTGGTTTCACCGCGGAACAAATATCGTCGATAAAACGTGCTTATAAGGAAGTTTACCGAAAAGGCAATTCTATTGCTGAAGCACTTGAACAACTTGATGGTGAAGATATTGCTATTGCACCGTTTAAGGCATTTATAGAGAACTCAAGCCGTGGGATCATTCGGTAAACTGCGGAATTGATATGACCGAATTAAAAATTGCAATCGTTGCCGGAGAGCACTCCGGTGATATTTTAGGCGCTGACTTAATGTCAGCGCTTTGTGATCTTGCCGCTGAAAAATCGTTTTCGATTTCATTCAAAGGTGTAGCAGGACCAAAAATGCAGGCACTCGGCGCAGAATCCATGTTTGATATGGACGAATTGTCAGTCATGGGCTTATTTGAAATATTAAAACGCCTGCCAAGGTTGCTCAAAAAACGTAAGCAACTTGCAGCCGATTTAATTGAGTGGCAGCCAGATGTGCTAATTGGTATTGATGCACCTGAATTTAATTTGGGTCTTGAGCTAATGTTAAAAGAGCGGGGGATCACCACAGTTCATTATGTTAGTCCGTCAGTTTGGGCTTGGCGTCAATCTCGGATTAAGACCATTAAAAAGGCCTGCGACCTTGTCTTAGCGTTATTGCCATTTGAACAAGCATTTTATCAACAACATGATATGCCCTGTGAGTTTGTTGGTCATACTATGGCGGATCAAATCCCGTTAGAAGATCAGCAAAATACCATCAGAGAACGATTGCAGTTGCCTTTAAATCAAACAATTTTAGGTGTATTGCCAGGCAGTCGAGGTTCAGAAATTAAATTTTTGTTACGACCATTTTTGATTACGGCTCGACAACTGACGATGCAAATACCCAATTTGCTAATAATGATCCCTGCGGTCAATGACTATCGAGCTAAAGCAATTCAGAGTGTCATTGACGAAGCGTTTTCTGATTTGAACATCAAGCTTAGCATTGGCAATGCCCGAGACGTCATGGGGGCTTCTAACGCGGTTTTATTAGCTTCGGGAACAGCAACACTAGAGACAATGCTGATGAAAACGCCAATGGTCGCTGGTTACCAGGTTGGCTGGTTAAGTTATCAAGTATTCAGTCGGATGATTAAAACCCCGTATTTTACTTTACCTAATTTGCTAGCAAACAAAGAGTTAGTTCCTGAACTTATTCAGCACGAAATGACGGTAGAAAATATGGTTGAAGCGCTTTTGCCAATGTTAACCAAACCACAAAACGAACTTAAGCAGCAGTTTTTTGACATTCATCAGAATATCCAACGTAATGCCAGTCTTCGCGCGGCAAATGCCATTTGGCCTCTGATTAAACGCGCTAAAGCAATTTAAAAACAAGGTAAATTGAATGACTCAATCGATTACTTTTACCCGTCCAAACATAGATTTAATTGCCGGGGTTGATGAAGTAGGCCGTGGACCCCTAGTTGGCGATGTGGTGACCGCAGCGGTTATTTTAGATCCTAGTCAACCAATTGACGGGCTCAATGATTCAAAAAAGTTGACTGAAAAGAAACGAGCGTTGCTTGCTGAAGAAATAAAGAAAAAAGCATTGGCCTGGAGTATTGGCCGCGCGGATCCAAGTGAAATAGATGAACTTAATATTTTACACGCCACTATGTTGGCGATGAAAAGGGCCGTTGCGCGCCTTGAGATTCAGCCTAATTTTGTGTTTATCGACGGCAATCGATGCCCTGATTTACCTGTCCCCTGCGAAGCAGTTATTAAAGGCGATAGCCTAGTCGCTGAGATCAGCGCTGCGTCAATAATAGCTAAGGTCACTCGAGATACTGAAATGGTCGAATTAGACAAAATTCACCCTGAATTTGGCTTTGCTAAACACAAAGGTTACCCCACAAAATTACACTTCGAAATGCTTGCTAAATATGGTCCGACACCGCACCATAGACAAAGCTTCAAACCCGTGCGAAAAGCATTGGGTTTAGAATAATAAATCGGAAATAAAATACCCCAATTATGTCAGAACCAAAATTTGTTCACCTAAGAGTGCATAGCGACTATTCAATGATGGATGGTTTGCCGAAGGTTAAGAAATTGTTAGCGCGAGCGAGCAAGCTTGATATGCCAGCAATTGCATTAACTGATCAAATGAATTTGTGCGGCCTCGTTAAGTTTTACGAAGGGGCACATAGCGCTGGCATCAAACCTATAATTGGCACCGATATTTGGCTTCGACGTGCAGACGACGAACCGTTTTACCGCATGACCCTAATTGCGAAAAATAATGATGGTTATAAAAATATCACCAACCTAATATCTATGGCTTATTCACGTGGGTTAGTGAAAGACAAAATGGCGGTGGATAAAGAGTGGTTAATTGAACATCGAGAGGGCATTATTTTACTCTCTGGTGGTTACGACGGTGACTTAGCCTTTGGCTTGGCAAAAAATAACGACAAACTGCTGGAAGAAATTGTTGCACCGTACAAAGCCTATTTTGATGGGCATTATTTTATCGAAATTACTCGAACAGGCCGAAAGCCAGAAGATTTGTATAACGAACAAGTTTTAGAGTTTGCAGAAGAACAGGGATTGCCTGTTGTTGCAACAAACCAAGTAATGTTCTTAGATACCGAAGACTTTGAGCCGCACGAAGTTCGTGTTTGCATTAATCAAAAAAGAACAATGGATGATAAAAATCGTCCAAAAGAATACAGCAAAGAGCAATATCTCAGAACAGAAGATGAGATGTGCGAGTTGTTTTCTGACATACCGCAAGCCTTGCAAAACACTGTTGAAATTGCAAAACGATGTAATGTTACCGTTCAATTAGGTACTTATTTCTTACCTGAATGTCCCACGGACGGAATGACAGAGGCGGACTTTTTAGTTAAAGAATCTGAAAAGGGCCTCGAAGAACGTTTACTTATTTTATTCCCAGATCCAGATGAAAGGGCCATTAAGCGCAAAGAATATGATGAGCGCCTTGATATTGAACTTACCGTTATCAACCAAATGGGATTTCCTGGTTATTTCTTGATCGTTTCTGAATTTATTCAATGGAGCAAAGACAATAACATTCCTGTTGGACCTGGTCGGGGGTCAGGTGCTGGTTCATTGGTGGCATATGCTCTAAAAATTACCGATTTAGACCCACTTGAATTTGCCCTGTTATTCGAACGATTTTTGAATCCAGAACGGGTATCGATGCCAGACTTTGACGTCGACTTTTGTATGGACCGCCGTGATGAAGTTATCGATCACGTTGCAGAATTATATGGCCGTGAAGCAGTATCACAGATCATTACATTTGGTACATTAGCAGCTAAAGCGGTAATTCAGTCTGTTGGCCGAGTGATGAGTTTACCGTTTGGTTTTGTTGATCGAATTTCAAAAATGATCCCTGGTGATCCGGGGATGACGTTAGAAAAAGCATTTAACGTTGAGCCACAACTTCAAGAAGCTTACGACGCCGACGGCGAAGTGAAAGAGCTTATTGACATGGCGCGTAAGTTGGAAGGTATTACCCGTGGTGCCGGTAAACACGCCGGTGGGGTTGTAATAGCACCGACCAAGATCACCGATTTTGCACCACTTTACTGTGATGATGATGGCTCTAACCCTGTTACTCAATTCGATAAAAATGACGTTGAGACGGCCGGTTTAGTTAAATTCGACTTTTTAGGCCTACGAACGCTTACGATTTTACAGTGGGCTGTTGATATGGCAAATAGCCGTATCGAAGACGAGAAAGACTACGTCGATATTACGCAAATTCCGGTAGACGATAAAGCCAGCTTTAGATTGTTGCTTAATTCTGAAACCACAGCGGTATTCCAGCTCGAATCATCGGGCATGAAAAGCCTTATTAAAAAACTGCAACCAGATACCTTCGAAGATATCATTGCACTCGTAGCACTATTTAGACCAGGTCCTTTGGACTCGGGCATGGTTGATAACTTCATCGAACGTAAACACGGCCGTGAAGAAGTTGCCTATCCAGATCATGAATATCAACATGAATGCCTAAGAGAAATACTTGAACCTACCTACGGTATTATTTTATACCAAGAGCAGGTCATGCAGATTGCTCAGGAAATGGCTGGTTATTCGCTAGGCGGCGCTGACTTATTACGTCGAGCTATGGGTAAAAAGAAACCCGAAGAAATGGCGAAGCAACGAAGTACTTTCGCTGAAGGGGCTAAAAATAACAATATAGACCCTGACTTGGCGATGAAAATATTTGACCTCGTTGAAAAATTCGCGGGCTATGGCTTTAACAAATCTCATTCAGCAGCGTATGCATTAGTTTCATACCAAACACTTTGGATGAAATGCCATTATCCATCAGAGTTTATGGCTGCGGTAATGTCAGCTGATATGGATAACACAGACAAAATTGTTACCTTAGTTGATGAATGTGATCGAATGAAACTCGTTATTGAGCCACCTAGTGTTAATTCAGGCTCATATAAATTTACCGTCAACGATGAAGGCCATATTATTTATGGCATCGGCGCGATTAAGGGCGTGGGCGAAGGCCCGGTCGAAGCGATTTTAGAAGCTCGAGACGCAGGCGGTCCGTTTAGTGATTTATTTGATTTTTGTGCGCGTGTCGATGTAAAACGTATTAACAAACGCGTATTAGAGAAACTGGTTTTAGCCGGTGCACTCGATCAACTTGGACCAGAACCGCACACGCAAGAAAACCGCGCTATTATTATGGCGACGTTGCAGGACGCACTAAAAGCGGCGACTCAAAAAGCGAAAGCGGCAGATGTAGGACAATCTGACTTATTTGGATTGTTGGATTCAGCGCCTGCTGAGCTTAAACAACAGTTTAACGTAGCGAACCCATGGCCTGACTCTATTTGGTTACAAGGTGAAAAAGATACGTTAGGATTATTTTTAACAGGACATCCAATTAATGCGTTTAGGCGTGAATTGCGACATTACGCTAAAATAAAATTAAGTGACGTGGAACCAACTCGCCGAGACCAAATGATCACGGTAGCTGGGCTCGTTATAGATGTACGTGTTCTGATTAATAAAAAAGGCCGTAAATGGGCTTTAGTGACAATTGACGATAAATCGGGCAGACTCGCTGTGCGTTTCTTCCCTGAACAATACGATATGTACCTAGATCTTCTTCAAAACGGGAAAATTATTGTAATTAGTGGACAGGTCAGCTTTGATAATTTTAGTGACGGCAATACAATGACCGGTCGAGATGTAATGTCGATGACTACAGCAAGAGAAAAATTCGCTAACTGCATTAAATTAGTCGTTAAAAGCGAAGAAGCTGCAGCTAAGTTGCAACAATCGTTGAAAAAACTTTTGTTGCCATATAAAGATGGGCAAACGCCTGTTCGAATTGAGTACGAAAATGCAATGGCTTCGGCAGTTATTGAGCTAGGAACCGCGTGGCGCGTCAGCCCAGATGAACAATTAATGTTCGACATAAATGACGAGTTGGCGTTGGAGCCTAAAATTGAATTCTAGAATGTCAGTGCACTAGCGTTGGCAATAATAATAATTTTTTGGTGGTATTAATGAGTTTCAATTACCTTGAGTTTGAAAAACCGATTGCGGAATTAGAAGCAAAAATCAACGAACTACAGAAAGTAAATCGTGGTGGTGAGTTGGATTTGGGTCTAGAGCAAGAGATCACAAACTTAAAAGAAAAAAATCGTGAATTGACGAAAAAAATCTTTTCAAATTTAGGCGCATGGCAAGTAGCGCAAATCGCTCGCCATCCTCTTCGCCCATATACTCACGATTACATTAAACGTATCTTTACTGAATTTGACGAATTAGCAGGGGATAGAACCTATGCAAACGATTTGGCAATTGTCGGTGGTATCGCACGTTTAGACGATGAACCAGTAATGATCATCGGCCAGCAAAAGGGTCGAGACACTGCTGAAAAAATAAAACGTAACTTTGGTATGCCTAAGCCAGAAGGTTACCGTAAAGCATTACGTTTGATGGAAATGGCTGAGCGATTTAACATGCCAATCATAACGTTTATCGACACCCCAGGGGCTTACCCAGGTATTGGTGCGGAAGAACGTGGTCAAAGTGAAGCCATAGCTCGTAACCTAAAAGTGATGGCGGGACTTAAAGTGCCTGTTATCTGTACCGTAATTGGTGAAGGCGGTTCAGGTGGTGCATTAGCGATTGGTGTTGGTGACCGAGTAAATATGTTGCAGTACAGCACATATTCTGTAATTTCTCCTGAAGGATGTGCCTCTATTTTATGGAAGAGTGCAACTAAAGCTGAAGAAGCAGCTGAAGCCATGGGGATCACAGCCGTTAAAATTAAAGAAAACGGTTTAATCGACAATATCGTTGATGAACCATTAGGCGGCGCACACCGTGATATGGATAAGATGGCTGCGACATTAAAACAACGTATTAAGCAAGACTTAGCTGATTTAAATACGATGTCAAAAGAAGAATTATTAGATACACGTTATAAACGATTGATGTCTTTTGGATATCTATAATCGTCAATAACCGTTAGAATTAAGCCATCTTTTGATGGCTTTTTTTATGTCTGACTGGAAACAAATATGCTGATGTTATCGCAACATCTTTGTGATTATTTACGACGATTAAATATAACAGATAAACCATTGGCCGTTGCATTAAGCGGCGGTGTTGATTCGGTAGCTTTATTGCTTGCGGCTGTCGAAGCTAAAAAGAAAATTCCGACACTTGATATCAGCGCGGTGCATGTCAATCATGGACTGAGTCAAAACGCAACGCAATGGCAGGCATTCTGCGAACAATTGTGCGTATATCATCAGGTACCTTTTAGCGCCTCTGTTGTGACAATTGAAAAGTCCTCTCGGCAATCATTAGAGCAACTGGCACGTGTAGCTCGTTATGGTGTCATCGCAGAACAGTTAAGTGAGCACACTGTATTATTAACAGGCCATCATTTAGCTGACCAAGCTGAAACGTTTTTATTAAGATTAATGCGCCGCTCAGGCTTAACTGGGTTAGGTGCTATGCGGTCATTGGCGCCATTTCCTGATAAATTGGGACGTCAAAAGTCACTGCAACTTGCTCGACCGTTTCTCGATTTAACTAAAGAATACTTGGTGAGTTATGTCACGGCCTATAATACAAAGTGGGTTGAAGACGAATCAAACAACGTACTCTCATTTGACCGTAACTATGTGCGAACGTCGTTATTGCCGGTTTTGGCGCAACGTTGGCCGCAATATCATCAAGCGATAGCGCAATCAACTGCATTATTACAAGAAGAAGCCGATTTATTACTCGACTATGTCAAATCCGATTATAAGGCGAGTATCGGGTTAGGTTTTTTAAACGAAGTCACACTCAATATTGCTAAGCTCAATGAATTTGAGCAGGCTAAATTGAAAGCTGTTCTGCGTATGTTTTGTTTTGAAATTACTGGAAGTTATCCGTCTACCAATATTTTAATGCAAGTGATCACTTCGCTCATTACGGCGCAGCAAGACCATCAACCTGAAATTTTATTTGGCGATTTTTACTTTAAACGACATAGGGATCATATTTACCTTATTGCTCAAGCTGGAACCGGTATAGAGCCCGAGACAACTAAGGTTAAATCAAATATAGAATGTCAATTAGATGCCCAAAACTGCTATTCGACAATTAAGATAGTGTCAAAATTCGACGATTTATTCGAGATCAAATATGGCAATAACTCAGATAAGTTACCAATGGCAAACGGACTCGGTTCTAAATCGGTCAAGCAGGCATTTAAAGATATGGCTTGCCCACCTTGGTTGAGATGCAAAATTCCTTTGGTCTATTATCAGGGTGAACTTGTAGCCATAGGCGGACGCTATGTTCACGAGCGATTTCAAAACAAGCTCAAAGTTACATTAGGGTTATGATAAATGGCAGTTAAAAACTCAGTGCATGGGACAAAGTGTGAATAAATTCACCGATAACTGTTTAGTCGATTTAGTAAGGTTATTGTGAATAAAATAAGGTCTAGAATGATTGGTTTTTCAAGATTCAGTTTGTTTAAAGTTCGATGGTTAACATTATCAATTTTAGTCAGTTTTATTGGGATAATAGGGTGCAGTTACAATGGTGAGAATGCAGTAATGGCAACAACAGAATTGGATGTTAAAAACTTAATTGGGCAAAAGATCATGCTTGATCTTCGTTATTACTGTGATGATGAAGGACAACCAGAAAAATGCCGGAAACCGCTAACGACACTCACGCCAGAACTTGCAAAGATGATTAGTGACTACAATCTTGGCGGTGTCATACTTTTTAGTGAAAACTTGCAAACTCTGCCGCAAATTGTCAGCCTAAATCATCAACTTCAACAAGCGACAAAATCAAGTCCGAGCCAGTTACCTTTGTTTATTTCTATCGACCAAGAAGGAGGTCGGGTAGCTCGATTGCCTCGTTCGATATCGACAGCGTTCAACGGTAATATGGCCATTGGAGCCACCTACGCAAAATTTAATGATAAATTTGCAAAAATTACTGGTGATATTATCGGTAAAGAACTTGCTGCAACTGGCTTTAACGTAAACCATGCACCAACCGTTGATGTAAATGTTAATGCAGACAACCCTGTGATTAATGTTAGATCGTTTGGCGAACAACCAGAATTAGTGGCAAAGTTGGCTTATGCGCAATTAACGGCGATGCAAAAGCATAATGTTATCGCAACTCTAAAACATTTCCCTGGGCATGGTGATACCAATGTTGATAGCCACACCGGACTGCCTGTTGTTGGACATTCGTTAGAACAGATTAAAAATATCGATTTGGCACCGTTTCAATATGCCATCGATAAAAACGCGGTCTCTATGATCATGACGGCGCATATTCAATTCCCCGCTTTAGACAGCAGCACCTTTATCAGTAAGAGCGGCAATACGATGATGAAACCTGCGACAATGTCGAAAGCTATCTTGACTGACTTACTCAGAAAAAAAATGGGTTTTGACGGTGTCGTGATCACGGATGCTTTGGACATGAAAGGCATTAGTGACTTTTTTACGGAATCTGAGGCTGTCATAGAAACGTTTAAGGCAGGGGCCGATATCGCGTTAATGCCGATTAAAATACGAAATCGAGACGAAATATCAAAACTAAATGACTTGTTGGATAAATTGTCAAACGCTGTTGAAACAGGTGTTTTGGATAAGCAAGAAATTTCAAACTCCTATGCTCGAATTGCTAGACTAAAGTCAAAAATGTTGACGACGTCTCGTAATGAGAGTGCTAAAACCTTAAGTGCTAAAATTAATGCCGCTGAAAAGGTCGTTGGTAGGCAGCAACATAGAGATAACGAACAAGTGTTATCCGACGCATCAATCACGCTATTGCAGGGCAGTGGTGAATTGCCTAAGTCAATTAAAACGCTTCAGATATTTATGCCAGACGATGATAAGTGTGCGGCCATGCTGTCGGCGTTTAGAAAATTAAGTCACACGATTAAAGTCGACTGTTCTCCTTATTACGAGTTAAACCAACAACAAATCGAATCTAAAATTATGCTAGCCGATGCAATTGTTGCTACTAGTGTTACGCCGCAACAAAGTTTAGCTGAAATGGGAGGGATGGATGACTATCTTCGTTTGAAAAAATTATTGGGCAATTTAACTAAAAATAAGCGAATCCAGGACGAAAAGTTACAACGACTGTTAAGTTTCGCCCAATCGAATAAAAAGCACATTTCTTTTGTCAGTTTACGCATGCCGTATGAAACCTCAAATTATCGTCAATATGCCGACTCGGTTATTACCACTTATTCCTATAATCAGTATGCCGACGCGGTAACGGGAGAAATAACAGGTCCAGCTTATCTTTCTTTAGCTAAGTTATTATTGGGTCAACTTGAAGCAACCGGCGTGTCACCGGTTACGATTAAATAACATTAAGTGGATTTTTATTAGCTAAATAAAAGTATTAGGTGGAGCGCCCCGAAGGGCAACTCCTGGGGGTAGTCGTTGTTAAGCTGTTTTCATGCAGTTTTTACCTGCATATTTTGCGGCGTATAATGCTTTATCTGCACGTGCAAAAAGGGTTAAAGTTGTATCGTTAACGTTAAAACACGCACAACCTATACTTGTACTTACACCATACTTGATAAATTGTGATTGTTGCGAAACGGCAAAGTGGATACGTGAAGCAACAATTTTTGCCGCATCAAGGCCCTGTTTATCCAAAATAATGGCAAACTCATCGCCACCGAAGCGGAACATTTGGTCTTCAGCTCTAAGGCATTCGGAAACAACTTGGGTGAAACCCGTCAAAATATCATCACCGGTTTGATGCCCATAACTGTCATTCACATTTTTAAAGTTGTCCAAGTCAAGTATCATCAATACGAAGTCTTCTTTATAACGAGTTCCGTATTGAATTGCGCGCGCAATTGCGTCATTGTACATTGCGCGATTGCCAACACCTGTTAATGCATCTTTTAATGCCATTTGTTGAAGCTGCCAGAAAGCCAAAGCGTTTCTAAGTGGAAACACTAGCGACTTTTGAAAGCCTGTAAGAGACGACATTAGGATGTCGGTCACTTTTTTGTCGGTGAAATAGCTTATTTTGCCCATTAGCTTATTGTCGATACGAATAGGCAGTGTTAACTTTTGTGAATCAACTTTTGGCGTTCCAGCTGTGAACGTATTTTGGAACGTTTCTAATCGAATCGCATTTACTTTATAGACGCCGGCTAGTGCGTTTAAGTAAATTGCTAATAACTGTTCAATATCCAACGTCGTTTGCAACTGCTCAATTAGCGACGTATTGTTATCCCGCTCCTTGGAAAAATTTGTCCAACTAGCCATAATTGAAGCGTTTGCTTCAGGGTTTAAAACATCCAGATGGCTTATATAGTCCACTGCGACCCCCTTTGGATTAATGTCGGAATTAAATAAACTTAATTGGAATAAGCGAAGTTCATGCCAAGCTTGTAATAACATGAAAAGTAAAGAAAAATAAAAAAACGTAATATTACTCTGCTAAACTGACAAAATATTGTCGGCAAGCTTTTGCCAACTAAGGAACTAAAACGTTATGGCCCACGGGATTTTTCTCGAATTAGTCTTTTTGCTTTTTATCTCCGTTTTCACGGTTTGGTTATTTAAACGAATAAAATTGCCGCCAATATTGGCGTATTTAGTAGCGGGCGTCGTAGCCGGACCTCAAATCTTTGCTCTTTTTGAAAATCCCCATGATGTCGCCTTGGTTGCAGAACTAGGCATAATGTTTTTGCTATTTTCACTTGGCTTAGAATTCTCAGTCCCTAAACTCATCGCGATGCGCCATTTGGTATTTGGTGTGGGCAGCGCGCAAGTCATTATTACTCTTTTGTTAGTCATGTTGCCTTCGTATTTTTATACGCATTCATGGAGTATCGCTTTTGTCATCGGCAGTATTTTTGCTTTGTCATCAACTGCAGTTGTCGTTAAATCACTAAATGAAACAGGGCTTACTCAGACAAAACGCGGCCAAGTGGCCATTAGTATTTTGTTATTCCAAGACATTGCCGTAGTACCATTTTTAATCGCAATTCCGTTATTGGCAGGTGACGGCAGTGAAAATATGGCGACGATCATTTTATTGGCGTTAGCAAAAGGCGCTGTTGTTGTCGCAATTTTGCTATCGGTAGGTAAATGGGTTCTGCCAAAAGTATTTAACGAAGTTGCTCAAGTCAGAACCGACGAGCTCTTTGTATTAACTGCCATATTAGTCACTGTAATGGCTGGTACACTTACCAGCTTTTTTGGGCTATCGATGGCCTTGGGTGCATTTTTAGCTGGCATGATGTTAAGTGAAAGCCAATACAAACATCAGTTAGAAGCGGATATTCGCCCGTTTCGAGATATCTTAATGGGTCTGTTTTTTATCAGCGTTGGGATGGAGCTAGACGTTACCGTAATTTTACGCCACTGGCCTTGGATTTTAGCGGGACTGTTTACCTTATTGATCGTCAAAACTCTGGTCATCAAACAACTCGCTATACTCGCCGGAGAAACTCGTAAAGATGGCTGGTCGGCCGGCTTAATGTTGTTTCAAATGGGCGAGTTTGGATTTGTTCTTGTCGCATTAGCGCAACAAGTTGAATTATTTACACCAGATTTATCATCGGCTTTGATTGCCATCGGTGTATTAAGTATGGCGGTAACACCTTCAATTATTAATCGTCACCAAAGCATTGTTAATAAAGTGGACCGGGTGCTTGGTAAACATGAAGTAGATGACGTCGAAGAGTCATTTGTTCAATTTGAAACAAACATGGCAAACCATGTAGTGATATGTGGTTTTGGCCGTGTGGGGCAGACCGTAAGCCGATTTTTAAGATCTGAAGCTGTGCCATACATTGCGTTAGATGTCGACCCTGTGCGTGTTGCAGAAGCCCAGGCGGCCGGAGAAAACGTACAATTCGGTCACGCAAGGGATAAAGCCATTTTGGAAGCCGCCTGTGTCAAAAATGCTAAGTTGGTTGTTGTTACGTTTGGTGATATTACAAAAACACATATGGTCATTCAAAATGTAAAAGAGTCGGGCAGTACCGCACGTATCATGGTGAGGACCAAAACCGATGAACATCTAAAAGCAATACTTGATGATGGCGCGGACCAAGTCGTACCAGAAGCGCTCGAAGGTAGTTTGATGTTGGTGTCGCAAGTGTTATTCGAATCCGGTGTACCGATGTCGAGAGTGTTGCGCCGTATACGAAAAGAGCGCGAAAATCGATATGGTGAATTACATGGTTTTTATCCAGGTGACACCACTGAAGTAAGCGCAGATCGACGTGATTTATTGGAGTTTATTCATGCCGTTGCGATACCTGTCGAGGCGTATGCCGTGCACAAATCATTGGCGGAGTTAAAAATTGAAGAGCGACGAGTTGAAGTTGTTGGTTTAAGACGCGGTGGCAAGGAATTATCAAGCCCAGCGCTTGAAACCGTTATTCAGGCAATGGACATCATTGTAATTAAAGGTAAACCTCGCAGAGTAGAACGAGTAGAACGTTATTTGATGACGGGGTAATTACTCCGGCAATATTTAGTTAAGGATTTAACTCGAATAATTCATATGAACGGTAGGATCTACGATCCAACCTTGGGTCGGTTCCTTCAGGCTGACCCGCATATTCAGGCTCCTCATAACAGTCAGAATTATAATCGTTATAGCTATGTTCTGAATAACCCGATGAGCTATACCGACCCTAGTGGGTATTTCTTTACGGCAAGCTCTCGAAGATCGATTATTCGAGGCTTTAGTAAAGTATTTGGAAAAGATGTCACTAATTTCTTAGGCAATATCGCTGCATATGCGGTCGGAGGGCCCCTTGGAAATGCGGCTTGGACATATGAGTTTAACAGAGCAATGGGGGTTCCCCCATCAGGAGCTCTTCGAGCTGCTGCTGTAGCAGGAACGTCAGCCTATGCATTCCAACAAATAGGCGACTATTACAATAATGCAGGTGCTCAAAATATTGCTGATGCTAGAAGTTTAGGCAATATGTCTGAAGCCGCATTTGGATCAGGCGCTGGTCAAGCTTCGTTTGACGCGTCAATGGATGCTCTCATCAATTTTGGTGGCAATATGCTAACTTCTGGTCAAGTCGCAGGCCAAATATTCTCACATGCAATGGTAGGTGGTATAGCAGCTGATTTAGGTGGGGGTAAATTTGGTCACGGATTCTGGAGCGCTGGCTTCACGAAAGGTGCGGGGACATCGTTAAACACTCATTATAATAATGGAATCATTTCTGGAACGATAATTAATGCCACGGTGGGAGGCACTGCATCCGTATTGAGTGGAGGTAAGTTTGCGAATGGCGCAATAACAGGGGCTTATCAAAGCTTATACAATGAGTTTAGCTCTAGGATGGTTCATCATGCAGTTAGTGTGGATGGGACATTAGTTGAAGAGTGGCGAAACGTAGGCAGCCCTCATATTAAATCGATTGATGAAGAACTGGGTTTTGGACTGACGGACATTACAAATTTTGGTGCCGGCAAAGCAATGTCTAAGCTCTTTAACGCCCCTTGGTTAGATGTAGATTATAAATTTGTGTATCAGCTACAACAACGGTATGTTTTATATGATCAATTTAGAGTTGACTATTCTTTTGGGTATGAAGTAAACCGAACATTTATGGGACCTGTTTACTTGCCTTTTGAGACTGGTGTTTTCAAATTTGACTATAGGTTATCTTTGGTAAATCACTGCTTAACTCACAAATCAGCGGTTGGATGTTAAATGAAAACTAAGTTTTTTTTAGCCTTGTTTGTTGTTAGCCACTTTGTTCTGTCTTTACTGGCAGAGCAAAATGAGCTGAATGTTGGAGCTGTTAATACTGAAACTCATACTAATAAACTGGATTTAAATGCCGATTCAATTATTACTCAGCAAGAGCTTGATGTTTACAATAGCACCCCTAAAAATTATGAAGAAATTGCGGAACACCTTCATACTCAAAGAGTTGAAAGTAGGAAAAATTTAATTGTACCTAAAGGTATTTTATTTTTATTCTGTGTAATTGTTGCTGCTATTTATCTGGATAATAAGTTTACAGCTAGGGTTTATCTAGTTGCCGCTGGAATAAGTATTTTTATATCTGTCTATCTCGTTATAGAGATGGCGCTAGCCTTTTTAATACTTCAAATTGTAAATGATAGGTTAAGGCGCGGAGCAGGCTAACACTAGAGTTTTATAGGCAGGCCAGCTCCGGCTGGTTTGCTTTGAGGTCAAAGCGGGATTAACTCTGAAAAATAAATAGTGAATAGACACCAATAATCTAGACACTTCTTAGCTGTTCCTGATGTCGCTTTTAATACTCTGCTTTCAGCGGTTTTGCCTTTTCGATAAAAGATGCTGGTAATTTAATTTCAAATAATCAATAACGCTCGCGAGCATATGTGGTCAGGTCTTGCATTTTGCCACAATAACTGACCTCATTCACATGATTCTAAAAAGTGCAAAATGCAAGACCTGACCCCATTCACATTTTTTTATTGGCACTGACCGCTGCTTTTTTGATTGGTGTGGTAATAATTGCTTTTTGGGGAGGTGATTAAGACGATGAGGATAAATAGAAAAATGGGGGAGGCTACGCAGCCTTCCCATGTTCTAATTCTAAAAGAAAGTCTTCTAACTCTTTCATCGTAGTGATTTCAAAATCTGTATATAACGCCACTGGCTTCAAACTTCTGCCTTCTCCTTGCTCCATACGAACAAACCCCTTTTCAGACAGTGCCTTTAGAGTATTAGACAAGTTAGACTTTTTACGGCCAGAAATTTCAGCAAGCTCAGTAACACTTTGAGGGCGTTCATCATCAATGAGTCTTAACAGAGCTACGTTTTCTGGATTTAGTACCTGAGAAATAGCATTGAAAGACGTATACCAAACTTTTGGCTCGTCTTTCGCTGGTTTGTATTTGCCTTGAGCAATAGCCAGTACTCTCATACGTATTAGCTTCTCAGGCATGATGCCGATTCTTGCTTTCATATTATTTACCTTCAATTGCTTCAATAGTGACTTCAATCCCTTCAAAGAAGTCGGTTAATAAAACTGTACAGTCTTGAAATTCATACGGAGTACCTTTATCAATCGCTGACTTGTGAACATGATCATAATCATGACGTCGGCCAGCAAAGCCTTTTTTCTTTAAAGGCTTGACAGCATGAGCATTATCCATTCCAAATACACGTTTATTATAATTGTTATGTAACGTTAAGTTGTATCGGATACCGTGAGGCCTTTCTTTAGTTGGTGTAACTTGCCAAGCCTCTATCTTCCACCAGTACCCATCATCACGATGTACTTCAGTACCATGCAAATCCAATAAATTATTTAGACCTGTATCCAAGTCAGCACTCCAATTCATGTTATGACCTGAGTATAACTAAGGTTTAATTATTTGTACATCTGTTTAATTGTACAATTTCAAATTATTAAAATATCGAAACATCAAATAAATTAGGGTGGATTGGTTGTTAATAAAACGCTCTTTAACCAGTTGATAAGTAGGGAAATTTCGTACGTATTGGATCGTAATTCCTAATCGCCCGTTCACAATCTCTGTGCAATTTACGCATTGGATAACATGGTGAGCTGAGGTTTTGTGGCGCATAAACAGTTCGTGGGGATAATATTTATCTTAGATCCAGATGGGTGAGTGGTGCGAATATTATATTCAGCACAAACCATAGAAAAACAAGTTAAAAAAAATGGTCGCACAAGCGACACAAGATCGGTCGTGCTATTGACACGGTTTGTCTAATGGGTGACCCCATTGATCTTATTGATTACTAAACCCATTTAAAATGGCAATGAACACCATCAGGTACTAGTTCACATATATTTATCTTAATTACAATTGAAATCATCTAATCCCGCTTTGACCTCAAAGCAAAACCAGCCGGAGCTGGCAGGCTTGCTTACATAACTACTAGATCTTATTCACTGTCATTAGTGTTGTCTTTGATAAACGGTTTAAGGATAGTTTTGCCAATAAACCAAAAGGTCAATATAAAAGCAATAACCGCCAACATATAACCTAACTGACCATACCCCAACTTACCCGCGATAATCCCAGCAAATATAATAGATAAAATAATTGGTCTCATATTTAAACCTAATTGCAATTTGAAACGGTTACTGAACATTGTTGGTATCCACCAGCAAATATCCATCCATAAGAAATTTTACCCGGAGTATAACCTGCTGTACCGTCAGTTAAATATGAAGCTCCAAATATTGGCGTTTCAAGGAAATACCCTTCGACCTGTATTGTTCCTTCTGTCACAAAGTTTGCGGGAGACATGGCTACAGTACCACCCAAACTGCCACCAACACCTAACCCTAGTCTATCGCACACTTGCACTACAGAACAGGATTGACCGTTAGTTGTCATTATTTGTCCAATATCAACACTTACACCTTCAATTCCATAATGGACAGCCCCCGTCCCCGTTAAAGAGGCCGAATTTCCGAACAAATCATTGAAAAAGTTTGTTGTTTTCTTATCCCAATAAGCTAACTCAGAATTTAATCGTTTTTGTAGATCACCTTGACCAAACTCATTAAATAAACTTTGGTACATTGCAGTCATCGCACCGTTACCAAATTTTCCACCTGTAAGCACAGATGATGTACCGCCAACCGTCATACTTATTATCGTGCCACTTATTGGTCCACTATTGTAGTGAGTGTTCAACCCCGTTCCAACTCCTTTTGTAAATCCAGCAGAAACAAATCCATGACCGAACTTTCCACCGCCAAGCACAGATAATGTGCCACCTGCAAAAGCATGAGATGCAATTTGCCCAGCAATCTGACCAGATGTTAACATGTTTTCACCAAAATTGGTCAGGCTTGATGCACTCATATTTCCAGCTTCAACTGCCGCAATATTACTTGCTCCTGCCCCGCTGTAATAATCACCGATTTGTTGGAATGTATAAGCACTTGCACCAGCTACAGCAGCAGCTCTAAGTGCCCCAGAAGGAGGGACTCCCATAGCTCGATTAAACTCATATGTCCAAGCGGCAGCCCCCCAACCTCCACCATAAACAGCAGAAACAGTAGAACCAACAATATTAACTACATCTTTTCCAAATATTTTGGTAGCGGCTTTAATTAATCCACGTCTAAAACTAGAGAAGAAATACCCACTTGGATCGGTATAACTCATCGGGTTATTCAGAACATAACTATAACGATTATAGTTCTGCAAATTACTCGGTGCTTGTATAAACGGATCAGCCTGTAAGAATCGACCTAAAGTTGGATCGTAGATCCGACCGTTCATATGGATTAATTCTATCCAAATCGCTAACCTAATGAATTAACTTGGCTGAACCTACAAATAATTCACACTAATAGGCTGTACTTACTCAAACTTTTTTTTCTTTTCGTGAATATAAGCCTTGGTTAAATATTTTTCACTGGTTCCACAATGAAGGGAGGCCAATATTGACTCTTTTAAGCCACTAATAATGTCGACTTCAGATGAGTAATTTATGTTATCCCTAATCGTATCGGCAAGTTTTTCAATGATAACCTCTGGCTTATTTATGTTGAATGTTTTTCCTAGCTTAATCAATTGTTTCCTATCTGGAAAAAGTTTTGCACTGTTGAGCTTTAGTGCCATTTTGTTATCTATGGTGTCGTAAATTGGCGTATGCGTAATATCATATGGTGGCGTTAACACTATCTCTGTTTTGCTTTCTTCATATTGCACTGAAAAATTCTTTAGGTGGGCATCGCCATTTCCTATTAAGCAATTAAAAATAATATATTGGTACATACGCTGAAGTTGTAAATCAGATCTTGTATAGAGGTACGTCGCTTTCATTAGCATTTCGTAACTCGACTGATACTTCTCATCGCCTTGCTTGCCCATTAGCACGGTAAAATCCTCAATGCCAAGGCGCTTACCATTTACCTCATCAAATCGTTCGGTTATAAAAGTTCTCAAATCGTCGGACAGCCAACATTGGCTAGGTGCCAAACCACAGGCTCTTGCCGCCTCCATGCACACGTATTCGTTGACGGTCAGCAGTGGAAATTCCTCATCATATGTTTTGATGATAAAGTCATCTTGCTGTAAAAGACTGCGCCCAACTGACGGTTTGTCTGTGTCATTAAGCGCATTTACGAGCACCTTAGGCTGCACGCCTGAAACCAAGCCATTTAGGTAGTGTCTATCTAATAGTTGATGAAAAAGGTTTTCTTTGCCTTGCCAAGTGAGTATTTCGTTTAATGACAGTTGCTCAACTTCTGTTTTCTCAATTTCACTACTGTAAGATAAATGCCCAATACCTTTATCTAATTGGAGAGCGAGTAAATACATGTCATTGATGTTGGCGTGACGTCGAAGTTTTTCACTGATGTAGCGGCGAATATAACCTTCCGGTAAATTTTGGCTAAAAATAGGGTGAAGCGCACCATAATTGTAAGGGGCTTGCTGATATTTCATAGTCAAAGATACAGGATTGTTACTATGGTATTGGTAAGAAAAATGGCTTGGCTGAGTCAAGTCGCCCGATCCTTTTCCAAAGGATTGCACGTTAATTTGAGTTATTTTATTTGGTAGTTCCGCCACTAGTCACTTTCCCCAAACAATCTGGACAGTTCATCTAATTGAGGTAAATCGTTTTGTTCTTCAACAAAGGAAATCTTTAATCCCAATACTTCAAGGTACTTGCGAAGGTATTTTATCCCTCCCGTAAAGTGACCTTTTTCCATCGCAATGATCTGATTTCGGCTTAAACCGGTTTGGGTTGAGACGTACTGCTGAGTCCAACCTTTTTCTTTGCGTTTAACTGCTATCAAAGAACCGTCATACCAATGCATTTTAGAAACCTCTATAACAAAACATACGTTAATATATATTAACAAAATCAGTGTAACAAGCTTAAAGGTTAATATATGTTAACCTTTAGGGCAGTAATTCGTTAACAATATTTTCCTTTGAATTGACATGTTTAATTTTAATCCGTTTAATCGAACAACTAAAGCTCTATGAAAACCATTAGGTTAGCTATTTAAGTTGAATTAATTCATATGAACGGTAGGATCTACGATCCAAATCAGCGACTCTGACCCACAGGTCGCTTAATCTGTTTGTGTCGTTTCTTCAAGTTCTAAAAACGCCATGATTTCATCTAGTCTTGCTAAACCATCTTCATAGCCAATTTCAATCAACTTTTTGGTAAATGGCTTTTCGAACAGTATGTAACTCATTAATGTCGATTCACTATTTCGATTGACGCCGATCAGTTTAAGTAAAAAGCGAATAGCACTTGGGATTTGATCGTAATAATTTGACGCAATGTGGCTAAAATTTCGAGATGGGTTAATAAGTAACGTATGGACCGGCTTTAAGTCTGTTTTGCTTTCTGGAACATGTTCTAATGTGCTGTTAATTCTGTTTAGTCGCTCTAAATCTGAATTAAGAGAGTCTGTAAAAACAGTGTCAAGTAAGTGCCCGGTGATGGTGGCCGAATTTGGAAAAAACTCAGGGTCGCCTAAAACATCGTCCTTTTCGGGATGCTCGACACCTATAATGAGAATTTTGTCTGCGCCAAGATGAATTGAAGGACTCAATGGCGACAGTTGATGTATAGAACCGTCGCCATAATAATGTTCGTCTATTTTTACACTTGGAAAAACCAAAGGAATGGCCGCCGACGCCATTAAGTGGCGAGTCGACAACATAGTTTTAACACCTTTACGTTTCGCGCGGCTCCAATCTTGTGCCGAGCTTGACTGAAAAAACGCAATACTGTCGCCGTTGTTATAACTCGAAGCAGCAACAGATACCGCATCTAAATGGTCCGATAAAATATTTCGATCGATGCGTTTATAGTCAATGACTTCTTGTAAAAGGTTTCGTAAGGGGCGATTGTCAAATAAACTCGTTGCTCGTTGTTTTCCTTTTTTACTAAATTTGGATAAGTAATTTAATGCTAGATGCCCAAATACCCCGCGCCATGTGCTTGCATATACTTGTTCAGTTCTAAAATTTTTCCATACCCATTCAGTTTTTTTCACCCCAAGGTGAAAACACGAAGCATAACACGCCATTGAAACTGCATTGATTGCACCTGCAGACGTACCGGATATTACCTTAAACGGCGACTTTTGATTACGGGGCAGTTTCGATGAAATCGCTTTTAGCACACCGACCTGATAGGCCGCACGAGCACCGCCGCCAGTCAATAATAATGCACACGTTTTGGGTTTTTTCGTCGCTTTAAACAACATTTACAGTTAAGCCTTTAAACCATTTGTTTTTAGTATAGAAATTAATATGTTAAACGACAAACCAAGTTTTAGGAATAAGTTAATAAACTTACCCTTGATTCCTCCACAGGATTACGTAATAATGCGCGCCGCTTACCAATGTTAACAATTGGATAGGCAAGTTGTTATGGTAACTCCATTGGTTCTCTCGCAACGATAACTGGTTTACCTGGTCAGGCCCGGAAGGGAGCAGCCAAGGCTAGTGACTCGTGTGCCGGGATGTGGCTGGTGGAGTTGCCACCCAATCCTATTTTATTCAAGACATCCTCCTTATTTTCTGTTTTTCATCTTCGACTATTAAGTTTAATTCGTTTAGATTCAATCGTATCTCCATAGAATTCAACATATCCTTTTTGGCAATGCCAAAAGCGAATTTATTACTTCTGTTATCAATACTCTAAAATTAATTAACCTGTGCTTTTTTCTGAGCGGCTTTTCATAAGTTCTAATAAAGATGAGTGAAAATCCCCAAATATAAATTCACCCCAAATTCTTGAATAAATACCGAAGTTGGTATTGTCTCTTATGGTTGTCGATAGTGTTAATTGACTTTTTCCATTGGGTAAAGGCGTAATCTGGTAGGAACCTGTAAGCGGGGCAAAATATTCGCCACCTATCTTGACATGTTTGTCTAACGCATCATTTGGGATCAAGTCTGGATCTATTTCAAACCGATAGGCCATTTTTTTATTTTCAGTCCATTCAGTGATCACTTCTTTGAAAACGACGTTTTTTTCCCAAGTGCTTGTTCTTACACTGCCGACGGTTTGACCGGACATGTCGGCAGAAATTGGCGATGGAACTCCTATTAAAGCAGTAAATGAAAACGGTAATTCGTCTGGAAAAATGTGGTTTACATTTCCTAATTCCGCCCAAATTTTACTGGGGAACGCATCTATAATTATCGAATTGGATACTTCGTACGTTGAGGTCATACTAAGGTAATTATTTTCAAGTGGGGCGATGAATAACGGGAGTACAACAACGCAGGATAGTGTGTTGTTATGGTGATGAAATTTTTGTCGCACAAAACCCGCCGCCATACCGCCTAAACTCGCACTAAACATAAATGCAGGTGTCGCTATTAATACACAGATACTGCCTTCCAATAATGTGATGACACTGACTAAAAGGCATATAAATATTGGTTGCCAAGCAATAGTGGCCATTTGCTGATAACGAATATTCTTATTTTGATTTAACTCAAAATGAACTCTTATAAATCCAATAATAAAAGGCACGAGAAATAAAAAGGATAAAGAGACTAAACCACCGAATTTTTGAAGCGCGTCAAATTCTAAAACAACTCTAAAAAGGAGGCCATAAAATGTACCTAGGATTATGCCTATATGTTTTGGTTTAAAGTGTGCCATCAATTTCCTTTTACGTAGATTAAGCAATTATATTAATTCCTTTGTTCATCTTATTAAATAACAAAAGCGACGATAAATTGCGATAACAACACATGTTTTTTACGCGGAGAGTTTTAAGCTTATTTTCCTAGTGAGTAATGTTTTAATAAAAATTCAAAAGCCATGCATGTTAACCTTGTATTTGTGTTGGTTTATTTATGAATAATTACGTACAGGTGAATTATAGATGATTAAAGTTGGTGTTGTTGGTTATGGATATTCCGCTAAGACCTTTCACATTCCGCTGATCCAATCCTCCGATTTATTTGAATTTTCAGTTATTAGTAGCTCGCAGAAAAGTTTGATTGAACAGACCTTTCCCGGTGTTACCGTTTTTGAGTCGGCCTATGACTTGATAACTCATGGTGACATTGAACTAGCCATAATAACGGCACCAAATGATGTGCATTATGCATTGGCTAAGTGTTGTTTGGAAAATGGAATTCATGTTGTTGTTGAAAAACCAATGGTGACCACAAGTATTGAAGCAGAAGCGCTTGTTGAACTCGCCAAATCTCGTTCTTTACTATTGTCTGTTTTTCACAATAGACGTTGGGATGGCGACTTTCTAACCGTTAAAAGCTTGCTTGCGAATGAGCAGGTTGGAGATGTTCGTTTGTTTGAATCTCGCTATGACCGTTTTCGACCAACGGTGCGACAACGATGGCGAGAACAGCCGGGGCCGGGAGCGGGCATATGGTTTGATTTAGGCGCTCATTTAGTTGATCAAGCAATCAGCCTTTTTGGATTACCGAACGCGCTGACAGCTCGTTGTTTGTGCCTTAGAGAGGGGGCTAAAACGACGGACTACTTCCACGTTTTGTTACACTATAAAAACCTTGAAGTCGTATTACATGGTAGCTCGTTTTCGGCTGCGCCAAATCAGCGTTTTCGTGTTGAAGGTACCAAAGGGAGCTTTGTTAAATCTGGTTTTGATCCACAAGAAGCGCAATTAAAAAATGGTCTTAGACCAACAGACAGCAACTATGGGGTTGAGTCTCCAGAACAGTTTGGATGTCTTTATACTGAAGAATCAACCGAAGTCATCTCAACGAAAGTGGGCTGTTACCAACGATATTATACAGGCATTGCAAACGCGATTAGAGTCGGTGGCGACAACCCTGTTCATCCAGAAGGCGTGGTCAATGTGCTCAAAATACTTGAGTTAGCGGAGAAAAGCAGTCTAATTGGCAAAACGCTAAAGTTAGAATAAATAAAACGACGCAACACAATTAACAAATTTTAACCGCTAAATTTTAACCTCCAAATAATAGGCGAGACGTAGATACAAAAAAGGAGCTGAATTCAGCTCCTTTTTAATTTTTTATTAGAGAGTATTAGGACTTTTTTAACTCTTCTTGTCGTTTTATTTCGTTACTAATTGCCAATGGTGAACCGGTATTTTTCGCAATCCAATAATAGGCCATCGGGATTACGTATAATGTCAAGATGGTTGAAAATGCAACGCCAAAGAATATCACCACACCAATAACAGAACGGCTCTCAGCACCCGCTCCTGAGGCGACCATTAGTGGTACCGCACTCATAATTGTTGAAAAAGACGTCATGATTATAGGTCTAAGACGTTGTTTTGATGCTTGGATAAGAGACTCTTTAAATACACCACCTTTGTCTCGCAGTTGGTTGGTAAACTCAACTATCAAAATTCCATTTTTGGCGGCTAACCCTATCAACATTACGAGACCTATTTGACTGTATATGTTAAGTGTCATTCCGGTGAATTTGAGCCCCAACATTGCACCCAGTGCGGCCAATGGAACCGCCAACATAATAACTAATGGGTGAATAAAACTTTCAAATTGCGCGGCTAATATTAAATAAGTGACTACCATCGCCATTAACATAACAAAAGCGATAGAGCTGCCAGATTCTTTAAACAACGACGACTGCCCTTTGTAATCGATATTTACGCTTCCCGTGATATTGTCTTTAACCACTTTATTTAAGAAGTCGAGCGCTTGGCCAAGGGTATAACCTTCAGCCAAATTAGCCTCAATTGTTATTGAGCGCATACGGTTATATCGGTTTAATTGACTCGCGGTTGCTTCTTCATTTACTTCAACTAAATTCGATAGCGGGATCAGTTGCTGTGTTGTTGCAGAACGTACATATAAGCCGTCAAGGTCTGACGGGCTATTAAAGGCTTCGTCACGTCCTTCAAGCAGTACATTATACTCTTCGCCGCGTTCAATGTAGGTTGTTGCTCTGCGCTGACCTAACATTGCTTCTAAGGTACTACCGATGTCAGATACTGAAACCCCTAAGTCTGATGCACGTTCAGTGTTTATGTTGATCAACAACTGCGGCAAGGTCTCTTTATAGTCACTGTCAAGACGCAGTAAATTTGGGTTTTTACGTGCTTCCGCTAAGATGATGTCGCGCCATTTAGCGAGTTCATCGTAGGTATCGCCTTGGATAACAAACTGAACAGGACTGCCTAAACCGCGCCCACCTAAGCCGCTTCGCATCATAGCAAAGGCTCTAATATCGGTTAAACCTTGTAATTCCTGAGAAATTTCGTTCATGACTTGGCTGGTCGATTTAGTGCGCTCTTCCCAGTCAGGCATGCCGATAATTGCGATACCTGCACTGCCACCAAAACCTGGGGTTCTGACGATTACTCGATTTAAGTCGCCACGGTCGTAATAGGCCAGTAAGCGTTCTTCAACTAATTCCGTATTTTTTAGGTTGTTTTCATAACTTGCGCCTTCAGCTCCACGAACCATGACAAAAAAGTTGCCTCTGTCTTCTTTTGGCGCCAGCTCTTGAGGAATCGTTTGGAATAAGCCAACCATAATTGCAATTGCTAACGACATGATCACTAACAACCCAAACTTATTGCTCACAGTCGAGTTGAGTTGGTTTTCGTAGCGGTTCTCTAATTTAGAAAAACCATTGTCGAGCCAACGGCCAAACTTAGACGCACGCTTTTTACGTCGCAGTATTTTCGAACATAACATCGGCGATAGGGTGAGTGCTGCGATACTGGAGAATATCACCGCAGCGGCGACGGTAATGGCAAATTCGACAAAAAGCCGGCCAATATCCCCCTCTAAAAAGACCAATGGAATAAATACTGAAACCAATACTAAGGTAGTTGCTATTACGGCAAAACCGACTTCTCTTGCGCCGTTATAGGCTGCGAGTAGAGGGGACTCTCCGGATTCAATTCGGCGATAGATATTTTCTAGGACAACAATAGAGTCATCAACAACCAGTCCAATAGCCAAGACCAATGCCAAGAGCGTTAATAAATTGATTGAAAAGTCTAGCATTAACAACACGGTAAATGTGGCAACTAAGGCGACTGGAACGGTTATCGCTGGGATAAATGTGGCTCGCACATCCCCCAAAAACAAATAGATAACCAGAACAACTAGAGCAATGGCTATTGCTAGCGTGCTGTATACTTCTTCGATAGATTTGGCGATAAAAACGGAAGAGTCGTAGGAGTCGGAAATTTGTGTGCCTTCCGGTAATGTTTCCTGTAACTGTTTTAATGCTGCTCGGGCGTCACGCACTACATCTAAGGTATTTGCTTTAGATTGTTTGATTATGCCTAAACCAACCATGTCTTTGCCATTACCACGGAAAGCATTTTCGTCATCTTCTGCGGTCAGTTCAACCTCAGTGACATCACCTAATCGAATAAGATAACCATCATCGCCGCGACCAACCACTAAGGTCTTATACTGCTCTGGTGTTTTATAAGAGCGCTCGATTCGAACATTAAAGGTTCGGTCTGTGGATTTAACTTCGCCGGCAGGCAGTTCCACGTTTTCTTTTCGAAGTGTGTTCTCAATATCTGCAACGGTGACATTTCGCGCTGCCATTGCGTCTCGGTCTAACCAAACTTTCATCGAATAATCACGGCCTCCACCTAAGCGAACCCGCGCAACGCCATCAACAATTGCGATACGGTCAACCACGTATCGTTTGGCGTAGTCAGTTAATTCTAAGTTGTTCATAGTGGTTGAATTCATAACAAACCAGGCAATTACGTCTTCGTCGTCGTTAGCTTTAAATACTTCCGGCGGTAACGCTTGGTCAGGGAGGTTGTTAAGTGCTCGGGAAACACGTTCACGAACGTCATTCGCCGCTGAGTCAATATTACGTGTTGTTTTAAATTCTATAGTGATCTGAGAGCGACCATTACGAGATGTTGAATTGATATTTTTAATCCCTTCAATCCCTGAAATACGGCTTTCCAGTATTTGCGTGATTTTACTTTCAATTATTTCAGACGATGCGCCAGGATAAGATGTACTCACCGAAACAATTGGCGGATCGATATCTGGATATTGACGTAACGACAGCATAAAAAAAGCGACAATACCAAAGGTCACCAGCAGCATATTAACAACCGTCGCAAAGACGGGGCGCTTAACTGAAATATCGGATAACAACATAACTTACCCCTTAACTGCCGGTTTTGTAGTGGTTACCTGTGCACCGTCTCGAACTTTTATCACGCCTTTAGAAATAACAGTTTCACCCACTTCTAATCCAGACAAAATTTCTACAACGCCTGGTTTTCTGCGGCCGGTTTCAACTAATGTGCGATGCACAACATTATCAATAACTTTGTATACGTAGTGGGCTTCGTTTATTGGGATAATTGACGATTCAGGAACGGTTATCGATTCTATCGATTTTGTTTCAACTGATAGTTGCAATAACATACCTGCACGAAGTTTTTCTTCTTTATTTGGAAATAACGCTCGGACTTTAAACGAACGTGTTGCTTTGTCTAAACGTGAGGCAATACTTGAAATTTTGCCGTTGAAAGGCTTTTCATAAGCTATATTTGTGGCAAATACGGGTTGTCCAACAGCAACACGATTTAAAAAACGTTCAGGTAACTGAAACTCAACCTTAATTTGTGTTAGGTCGTCCAATGTTGTGATTTCAGTATCGGTTGTTAATAATTGCCCTGGGCTAATTTCGCGTAAGCCTAACTTGCCGTCAAATGGTGCGTAGATAAATTTCTCAGATAACTTGATTTCGGCAACAGACAATTGCGCAGAGGTTGTTTCCATCATGCTTTTTTGGCTGTCTATTGCACTTTCTGCCGGTGCACTGCTTTTTTCGATGTCTAATAAACGCTGCAATTGGCGAGTTTGTTCTGCTAGCTTAATTTCTAACTCTTTTAAGTTTGCAAGTTCTTCACCATGTTCTAAGGTCGTTATAAGTTGACCTTTAACAACAGTATCACCGTCTTCAAAATGAACCGCTTTTACTCGGTCGGTACTTTGTGATGTTAAAATAATGGATTCATTGGCCTGTGTCGTGCCTAATGCGATGATTTCATCTTTTAGCAATGTTTTGGAGACGAGCGCCGTTTCAACGACCGCCGCTTGACCACTTCCGTTATTGCTGTTGGATAAAGCTGTTGCCGGCCAATACACATATGCCAGCATGCCAACTAATAACAGTACAATCCAAGTAACCGGGGTTTTAAACATTTTTTTTACCTATAAATTTATATTCAACATTAAAGTGGAAATACAATCCGCTATTTGGAATTATAATAGCAATACTTAGATGATCTAAATATGTAGTTAAGCACGTTAAAGTTGCGATTTAACGCTTATTTTACCTTTCTTTTTGTATTTAAATACCGATTGGTACATATTTAAGAAATAATTGGGTAAGTATTAGTTTATTTAGAATAAAAAACCATAGTTTTACTTGGGTATTCGCATTGGCCAATTTTGACTTGCTGACAAATTCAATCCCTTTTATTAGGTTTCGCAATTAATCAACGACGCAGCAATTGAAACTTGAAAAACTTGACCTATATATGTAGTAGTGAAGATGTAGTAGTGAAGATCAATTGTGAATATCGTTGGGGAATAAAATTCGCCCTTATTAACCTGTACAAAGGAGTGTTTAATGTTTTTGTTATTGTTGTTTGCAACGATTGCAATTGTGGTCTCGTTTATTTGTTCGATTATGGAAGCTGTTTTACTTAGTATTACACCAGCTTATATTGCGTCTTTCCAAAATCCTAAAATTGCAAAGCGAATGAATAATCTAAATCAGCATGTAGATAAACCTCTATCTGCAATTTTAACCTTAAACACTATTGCCCACACCGCAGGCGCAGCAGGGGTCGGGGCCCAAGCATCTCATTTATATGGCGACTCTGCGATTGGTATCGCATCCGCAATTATGACCCTATTTGTTTTGGTCTTTTCTGAAATTATTCCTAAAACAGTTGGCGCAAATTATTGGCGACAATTGGCACCGACGGTGAGTTTAGTTTTAGTTAATTTAGTTTGGTTACTCAAACCCTTTGTTTGGATGTCAGAACTTGTTACCAAGTTATTTAAACAGGATAATGACGAGAGTCTTTATATGCGTTCTGAAATTGAAGCGATGGCCAAGCTTGGTTTGCAAGCTGGGGCACTGCATAAAGGAGAGTCCGACATAATTCAAAGTTTGTTAAATTTTAGAGATTTAACAATAAGAAAAGTCATGACACCTAGATCTCTGTTATTTAAATTACACAAAGACACAACGGTAGAAGAATATTGCAAATTACACGGCTCAGTTCCTTACTCCAGAATCCTTGTGTTTGATAAAGACCCAGATGACATTATCGGTTACGTTTTAAAAACCGATGTTATGTTAGCAAATAGCCGAGTAAAACCTGACTACCGAATATCAAAACTGGTAACGTCAATTTTAACGGTTTCACAAACTCTCAGTTTGCCTTTGCTATTCAACAAATTGCTGACACAAAGAGCGCATATTTCTTTGGTTGTGGACGAATACGGTGAGGTGCAAGGGATTGTTACATTGGAAGATGTTATTGAAGCATTGTTACAGGTATCCATACTTGATGAGCGTGATGTTGAATCAACAACCGCTGCAGAAGCTGAAACCACGGTAACTGAGAAAGAAACAGATCCAGAAATCCCTACTACAACCCCTAAAGAGAGTTGATCACGACTCACTAAACGAGTTCTCATTACGTTTTGTAAATCAATGTTAATACCAATTGCGTTGAACAGGTAAAACACACTGTTTTATCTGTTCTTTAGTTTGACCATTTACCGGTAAAAATTGTTGTCATTAAACGCTAAATTACGACTAGAAATTGGATTAATGACACAGAATAGTAAAACTCTACAGTTAATATAACCAACTAGATCTGTAAACATAATTTAATTTACATCTACCGATTGTGGTAAGTCGAATAGCCCGCTATATCTAAAAAATAATTGAAAATATATTCGTTTCATATAACTTGTAATAACGTACTTGTTGATGACTTAATGCGACAAATAGCACTCATTTAACGTTAATACTTGGCAATGTTTATTTATTGCACAAGCAAAGCGCAGTCGCTTGAAAGGGAAATCATGATTTTTAGTTAAATGTCATTCTTAAAAAATATGCTATTGCCTTTCGTATTTGTCATTTTTTTAAGTGTTGTATTATTTGTCATTGATGCTCAAGACGAGAAGCAAATTCGATTAACAAATGACAACCTTGCTTCGTCATTACAAGAAGTGGTTAAAGAACAACGAAATACCTTGACCCGATTTATTGATACCAATAATAAACACTTACAGTTTTTAGCAGATATGCCGCCAGTTTTAGGTATTCATCGGGCCATAGAAAACAACGGAGTCGACCCTGATAGCGGTAACGACGTCAATATTTTCAAGTCTCATCTCGGTAAAATATTTACATCTTTGATAAATAATTATTCAAATGTTTTTCAAGTCAGAATGATTGACGCACATAGTGGTGATGAACTCGTCAGAGTTGACAAATATAATAATAAAATTATTGAGGTTAAAGGCGCTAAATTACAAAACAAGCGCGAGACTGATTGAAAACCAAGACACTAAACGTTTTGATAAAGAAAGTGCGTTGGCACGGGTGATGGGTGAAGAAACATTGCTTAAAGAGTTATTGGCTTTGTTTATTGAGCAAACTCGTCTCGATATTGAAGGTTTGTTTGAATTATTGGAGCAAAAAGACTTTATTCAAATAAGCCATGTTTGCCACGCATTAAAAGGTGCGGCGAGTAATATTGGCGCTAATAAATTAAATGCAATTTGCTTTAAATTGGAACTGGCATCTGGGTCAACTGATATTTCAAATTGCCTAGAGTTGATGCAAGAGTTAAACGATGAATATGTTGCATTTAAGTCAGCAATTGAACACGAACTTAAATAACTTTTTTGAATGTGAAAAATAAATATATAGGTCGTTATTTAAATTGGCCGTAACATCTTGTTGCCAATTAAGTGGCAAGCAAACTTAACTTTTTCTTTGTAAAGTCGACTAACCTAGTTAAAGTGTCCAGTTATAAATCGTTCAAATATATAGAGAACATGGAGTCAAAAAATGAAAATCACCAATTTGGGTTGGTTAATCTTAGTTTGCACTGTGCTTGGAGTTAACACCAAAACATATGCAGCGCCATCCGATGCAACATTAACGTTAGTTGATTGTTTTGTCCCTAAAATTAAAAGCAAAGCTAAATGTGGCACCTTAGATGTGGCAGAAGACCGCAGTAAGCCGATGTCTGAAACAAATAAAGTTGTGCTTAACATTGTTTTATTGCCTAAGTTCAAAGAGGAAAGTAAAGAGTATCCTCTTATGTTTCTTGCTGGTGGCCCTGGACAAGCAGCTACTGAGTTAGCCCCTGCAATCGATCGTTTCTTGAGTGATACTCGTCAACAACATGACATATTGTTTATTGATCAACGTGGCACAGGGAAGTCGAATCCATTAAGTTGTGACGACGATTTAATTGACGCATTGGCTTTGGATGACAGTGCCATTAGTATTCAAAAAGACGTCGAAAAATGTCTGAAAGAAATGCCACCACGACATCTGCCAAGTTACAACACATATGATTCGATAAAAGATTTTGAAGCAGTGCGTGAGGCGCTAGGATTTGACAAAGTACATTTACTTGGCGGGTCATACGGCACACGAGCGGGGTTTGCCTATCTAAAATTATTCCCACAATCAATAGAGACAGCAATATTGGACAGTAATGCGCCAATGGAACTTGTCATTGGGATGTTTGGTAAAACCTCTGAACGCGCATTTGACATGTTGTTAGCTGATTGCTCAACGAATGAAAAATGCCAAACAGCGTTCCCAAATTTAAAACAAGACTATCTATCCTTAGTTGCACAGTTAGACAAAGGACCTATTAAGCATAAAACGTTTCATCCGGCAACGGGGAAGCCTGTTGAAGCCATTTTATCTAAAAACAAAGTTACTGAAGCAATGCGTAGCACTTTGTATGACTTAGGTTCAAGACAGATGTTGCCTTACATGATAAATCGAGCGGCTAATGGCGACCTACGTTTTCTTACAGCCTTCATTGGTCGTACCGTTGACTCAGAGCGTTCCGCTGGTGGGATGTATCCAGGTTTAACAATGAATATTTTGTGTAATGAAGATATTCCAAGAGGGAAGACAGAAGCCTTTGATGCAGATGCAGACAACTACTTTAATGGTAAATTAGGGCATTCTAATTTTACCGATGTTTGTCAATATTGGCCGAAATGGCCAGCACCGGTCGATTTTGCTGAACCTGTAACAGCCGATGTACCCGTCTTACTGTTTTCTGGTAGTTATGACCCCGTAACGCCACCGGCCTATGGCGAAATGGCATTGAAAAATTTACCAAATGCAAAACATGTCGAAATCAAAAACGGCGCTCATGTTGCTTCCATTAGGCAATGTACATCTCTTATCTCTGCGTTTATTAGCGTTGGAAAATTTGATGACTTGGATTATAGCTGTGCTGATAAATCAGTACCTATGATGTTTTTTACTGACATGAATCAACTGCACTAGGAGATAGGGATGTTAGAAGTTAAAGATTTAGTAAAACATTTTGGTGATATAAACGCTTTAAACAACATGAGTTTTTCAGCAGAAGATGGTCAGATTACCGGTATTTTGGGACCAAATGGCGCGGGTAAAACGACCGCTCTTCGCGTGTTATATGGGTTGTTAAAAGCTGAAGAAGGCCAAGGGTTGATTAATTCAATCGACAGCCAAGTGGACCCAATCGGCGCACGTCGTCAAATCGGTATTTTTCCAGACAAGTTTGGATTATACGAACGTTTAACCGCAAGAGAACAGATCAGTTATTTTGCAGAGTTACACGGCCTTAAAGGTCAAAAATTGGAAGATGCATTGAGTAGCATCATTACCCAACTAGGTATTGAAGATATTGCCGACCGTAAATGTGCTGGGTTTTCGCAGGGTCAACGGATGAAAGTCGTGCTCGCGCAAGCCTTAGTACATCAGCCTAAAAATCTCATTTTAGATGAACCGACTCGTGGTTTGGATGTTATGAGTACACGTATTTTAAGAGATGTATTGTTAGACCTTAAAAAGCAAGGTAAGTGCATTTTGTTTTCATCCCATGTCATGCAAGAAGTTGCAGCACTATGTGACAAAGTTATTGTAGTTGCAAACGGTCAGGTTGCGGCCGTTGGTACACCACAGGAGCTCTGTGAGATGACGGGTGAGTCAACATTAGAGGAAGCGTTTGTGAGTCTAATTGGTAGCGATGAGGGAATTGCAGCATGATTTTTTCATTATTTAAAAAAGAGTTTAAAGATTCAGTCAGAGATAAACGTGCGGTATTTGCCGCAATGGCCGGAGCCTTGTTTAGCCCGATATTTTTTGCCGGCATGATGACGTTTATGCTTGATAAAGCTCGCAGTGTGGACGATTTGTATGTAGAGATCGTAAATGAAGCGCAGGCACCACATATCGTTGAGTTGTTAAATCAGCGGCAAATTTTCCATGCCGTTACCCCAGAACAAGGTAAAACTTTTGAATTGGATGGAGAGTCTGTCGAACATTCAAAAATTACCATCGAATTTGATGAAGACTTTGCCACACGTTTAGAGCTAGGTAAAACGGCGGAGATTAAATTAACGGCAGATTACTCTAAAAAAGAAACGAATGACCGAGTCAGACGTATTCAAAGAGTTATCCAAGGCTACCAAAGTCAGTTAGTCGGGATGAAGTTAATGTCCCGAGGCATATCGCCAGATATATTAAATGCGATACATGTTGAAGAAAATGATACAAGTTCGCCAAGTTCTAAATCTGCACTTCTGTTAGGCATGTTAGGCATTATGATCTTAGTTGCAGTATTTGTTTCATCAACTAATACGGCGATTGACAGCAGCGCAGGTGAGCGCGAGCGTAATTCGTTGGAATTATTATTGATGCAACCGGTGACGACATTGCAGGTGGTTGCGGCTAAAACACTTAATACAGGTTTATTTGGCGTTGCCGGCGGCACATTGAGTGTTGGCTTAACGGCATTGGTCATACCATTTATACCGCTCCATAAGCTGGGAATGGCATTTCACTTTGATGCCGGACTTGCGTTTACTATTTGGTTGTTATTATTACCATTAGCGTTTTTTGCGGCAGCTTTTCAATTGCTTACCGCATTTCATGCGAAGTCGTTTAAAGAAGCACAGTCTTATATTCAATATACCATTATCATTCCGGTTGTTGTTCCAATGGCCCTGGAGTTTAGCAACTATAAACACATGGCATTAAGCTATGTGCCAATTGTGGCGCAGCAACAAGCAATTAGCCAAATGATCCGTGGTGAACTTGAGAGCTATTTGCCGTTTATTGGCGGCTCAATTGTAACTGTTATTGCGACGGTATTGATTGTATTGTTTATCGCACGATCATTAAAATCGGAAAAAGTCGTACTTGGATTATAAAAACGATATGACTTATTAGTAAGTCAGCGTAAGTACGGATTTGTCTGCAAAAACCAACATTAGATATGTTGGTTTTTTTATGTTTGATATCATGGTTTGGTAAATTTTAAATTTGTAGGAAGAGGAAGGTTAAATGGATTGGCTCTATACATTTGATTTAATCGGTTGCGGTGTGTTTGCCATTTCAGGGGCGATATTGGCATTTAAACGCAAAATGGATGGAGTAGGAGTGCTTGTGCTTGCAGCAGTAACCGCCATAGGCGGTGGCACAATTAGAGATTTATTACTGGATGCCCCAGTGTTTTGGCTAACAGATGCAAACTACTTTTATGTGATTTTTGTCGCGAGTTTTGGGGCCGTTATTTGGATCAATCAAACGCAGAAACTACCCGCAAAGTCTCTTGAATTTGCCGATGCTCTTGGCTTAGCGCTTTTTGTCGTTATGGGCACTGAAAAAGCGTTGTCGTATGGGGTCTCAGATATCACTGCAATTATCATGGGGATGATGACAGGATGTTTTGGTGGAATGTTACGCGATGTCCTGGCGAACCGAGTTCCGATGATCTTACAAAAGGAATTGTATGCAATGTGCTGCATTATTGGAGCGTCAATTTATGTCCTAGCGCTGCATTTTATTCCGGGGATTGCGGTTGCATTAGGTTTTTCTACGGTCTTTATTCTTCGTCTAGCTGCCATAAAATGGCATTGGCAGATCCATGTATTTCGTTATAAGAATTAATGATTTGGTTTAGTTAATTTGTATATTTGAATATTGGTAAATTAATTTGGCTCGTTTATGGGGCAAAGAGCGAATTATTGCTGTTTTTTTAGGGTAAAGATGAATAATTAGACTAAGTTATGCTTGTCGGTGACTGTTCTATTCCATTTCTTTATTTGCTGAAATTCTAAAAGCGTTATATAAAGCTCGGATTAGTTAATATTTTAGTTATATAAAATTTTGCATATTGTCATCGTTTTCCGGTCTTAAACTCGTTTTAATACAAAGGATTGCTATTTTTAGTGGATAAATTTATCGAAGCTAATTACAAACGCACGATTGGCAATATTCTACAAACAGGAAAAATAAAACCATGAAATCAAAATCTGATATCGGAGTCGTCGGTTTAGCGGTAATGGGCGAAAATCTGATCCTGAATATGGCAAGTAAAGGCTTTACAGTAACGGCGTATAACCGTTCGACAGACAAAGTCGAAAGCTTTATAAATGGTCGTGCGGAAGGTAAATCCATTCGTGGCGCATTTTCGTTGCAAGAACTTGTTGATTCGTTAGAGTCACCAAGAAAAGTAATGTTAATGGTTAAGGCAGGCCAAGTTGTTGACGCTATGATTGAGCAAATTGCCCCATTGTTAGAAGCGGGTGATATTATTATTGATGGTGGGAATACCCAGTTTGAAGATTCAGATCGTCGTACATCTGAACTTAAAGCCCGCGGCATTCTTTATGTAGGTTCAGGTGTTTCAGGTGGTGAAGAAGGTGCCTTGTTAGGTCCATCTATTATGCCAGGTGGTGCACCAGAGGCGTGGCCAACATTAAAACCTATCTTCCAAGGTATTAGTGCGAAAGTTGAAGGCGATGTACCTTGCTGTGATTGGGTGGGTAATGGCGGTGCAGGGCACTTTGTTAAAATGGTTCACAATGGCATTGAATATGGTGACATGCAGTTAATTTGTGAAGCCTATTTAATTATGCGCGACTTACTTAAAATGTCTGCTGATGAAATACAACGTGTTTTTGTGCAGTGGAATGAAACAGAACTTAGCAGTTACTTAATTGAAATTACTGCGGATATATTGGCTTATAAAGAAGCTGATGGTTCGCCGCTTATCGACAAAATTTTAGATACAGCAGGCCAAAAAGGGACTGGTAAATGGACTGGCGTTACAGCACTTCATTTAGGTACGCCGTTAACTCTAATCGGTGAAGCGGTATTTGCTCGTTGCTTATCTGCAATTAAACCAGAGCGTGTTGCCGCGTCAGGTCTAATTGAAGGGATCACTGAAGAATTTGATGGCGATAAACAAGAAATCATAGATGCACTAAAAGATGCATTATTGGCGTCTAAAATTGTATCTTATGCTCAAGGTTTTGCATTGATGAAACAAGCATCAACAGAATACAACTATCAATTGAACTATGGCGCAATCGCTTTGATGTGGCGTGGTGGTTGTATAATCCGCTCAGTTTTCTTGGACAATATTAAAGCGGCCTACGACAAGGATGAAAATATTGAAAACTTATTAGTTGACGATTATTTTAATCAAGTTGTTAAAGACGCTCAAAAAGGGTGGAGAAAGGTTGTTGCAACCGCGGCAATGAGTGGTGTTTCATTGCCATGCATGTCATCTGCATTAAGCTATTTTGACGGTTACAGAACAGCAAACTTACCGGCTAATTTACTGCAGGCCCAAAGAGATTATTTTGGTGCTCATACGTATGAACGAAATGATAAACCTCGCGGTGAGTTTTTCCATACAAATTGGACAGGTCGAGGCGGTGACACGGCTTCTACAACGTATTCAATTTAATTAAATAAGCGCGGTTAACACCGCGCTTTTTGGTTCTACGAGCTTATATTTTGTTATCCAACAAAAATGTAAAATCTATATTTATTCCCTTGGATATTCGCTAATTATTGCCCTTTGAACTACTATCAATGTAGTTTTCATTTTTATAAATTAGACTAATGAAATTATCTACTTACCTATTTATGCTGGTTTTTTTTTCAAGCCTTAGCGTCGCGTCACCGATTAAGACCTATAAAATTTATCATGATGCAGATTATTCGATAAATCGTGACGCTGCGTTGGCGATGAAAATTGGCTTGTTGACGGCTTTGTCGGAATTTGATTCAGAACCTTTGGGTTATCGTTTAGAAATCGTCGAAAAAAACCATAGAGGTAATGCAAACCGTAGCTTTAGCCATTTTAAGCAGTTTGAAAAAGACGATGATGCTCTGTTTGTTTTGGGAGGAGTGCATTCCCCACCTTATATTCAACACCGTGAATATATCAATCAAAGTCGGATACCTTTATTGATCCCTTGGGCTGCTGGTGGGCCTATCACTCGTTATCCCAGTGATAATAATTGGGTTTTTAGGTTATCAATTGATGATTCAATAGCAGGTCAAAGGATAGGCGAATATGCCATTGGTCAACTACAGTGCAAAAAGCCTCACCTATTTTTAGAAGATACCCAATGGGGAAAATCTAATTACAAAACAATATCGGAATATTTAGATGGCAAAGTCACATATGGCATTAGCTGGTTTGGCTGGAATACCAAACAAAACACTGCAAATATTGAAATTAGAAACGCCGTTGTAGGGGGCAGTGATTGTATCATTTTGGTGAGTAATTATACCGAGTCAAAACATTTTCTGAAGGCTATGGCTTTATTGCCTAAAGCGGATAGAGTGCCAATTGTCAGCCATTGGGGATTAACTGGAGGTGATGCTGAGGAGTTGATGACAAAGCAAATTAAAGAAAACGTTACGCTTTCATTTATTCAAAGTTGTTTTGGTTTTAGTGGAGCGTGGCAAACACCTTTCAGTTTAGATGTACATGCACGGGTTAAAAAAATGTTTCCGGCCGCAATAGGAAAAAAAGACGAAGTAAAAGCCCAAGCAGGATTTGTTCATGCATATGACCTAGGAAGAATCGTAACTCAGGCTTTGCAACAAGTTACAATGACGGATGACATGCCTAGTAATAGGGATAAGTTTAAGTCGGCACTGGAAAGTATTGAACGTCCAATTCGTGGGCTCATTAAAGAGTATAACAAACCGTTTACGCAGTGGCGTCAAACCAAAACCGATGCACATGAAGCATTAAAGTTAGAAAACTTCTGCATGGCAGAGTTTGATCAATTTAATCGAATAATGGTGTTGCCAAACTAATATGAAAACATTTTTAAACTGGTTCCAGACTAAATCGGGAAGCTCTTATCTGGTTTTGTTTTTTGGTTTTGTATTAACAACATTAGTCATCACCAATTTTGTATCAGAACGCGCATCTATTTCAGTAACTAAGTTACTAGACCAACATACTCAGTTGCAAGCTGAAGCCACTTTTAATGTTGTTGAACAGTTTGTTGATAATCGGATAAAAATCTTAAATGAAATCGCGATTTCACCGATTGTTGTGTCAAGTGTTATGGGGCTGGATGTTACTGGCGCAAACCTAGCTGATCACTTAACAAACCTAACAATTTTAGGAGAAAAAGAAGCCATTACGGTCGCTAATTTTAATGGTGATATTATTTATCCCTTGCCTCAGAAAGGGCAAAAGTTAGCAGATTGGACTAGCACAATTGACCATGTTGAAACCGATTTTATTTTAAATATTGCCAAACGGCGGCAGGAACACTTTTTTCAAATTGCCGTACCTATTAAATATAATGGTTTAACTGAAGGGGCGATAGTGCTTGATATCCGAAGTCATTCAATTGAATCACTTATAAAAAATACAATTGAGAATCATATCTACGAAGTGTTGATTAAAGATCTTCAAGGACATGTATTTGCAACCAATGACCTTAAAAAATATCGTTCAATATCAAATGCGGAGCTTTTAGACAAAAGCTTAGTTGTCCAATTTTACATTTCCCGCGAAGGTGAATTACAAGAAAAATCTGAATACATTAATCGTATTGGGACAAGTTTGATTATCGGTATGTCAATCTGCTTCGTTATTTTGGTCATGCTCATTCGTTCTATATTAATCAGTCCGTTACAAAAATTGGCACATTCTCAAAAGCGACTCAAACATAGCGAAGAGCGTTATCAATTAGCAATACAAGGCAGTAATGACGGTATTTGGGATTGGGATTTTAATGATGATAGCTTGTATTTATCGCCGCGTTTCTTAGATATGTTGGAAATCGCATATGATGAAAATACACCAGCGATACGCTATTCGATGGCTCAAATTTTTAATGATTTTGTTCATGTTGATGATAAAGAAAACAACCGAAATGCACTTAAAAGACATTTGGAAACCAACGTGCCTTATGATTTTGACGTTCGAATGGGCAATGGCGCAAAACCATATCGCTATTTTCGGGTGCGAGGAATTGTCCAACGTAATGAAGCGGGCAGAGCTATTCGTATGGCAGGATCATTGTCGGATATTGACGAATTGAGACGCCAACAACTCGAGTTAGAAAACGCGTTAAAAATGGCTAAATCTGCGAGTAAAGCAAAAACTGAATTTTTAGCCAATATGAGTCATGAAATACGAACGCCAATGAATGGTGTTTTAGGCTCATTACAAGTATTGCAACGTATGGAACTACCTGAGGCGGCACATCAATTGGTCGATACGGGAATTATTTCATCACAGTCATTGTTGGCAATAATTAATGACATTTTGGATTTGTCTAAGATTGAATCGAATAACGTAAGTTTGGAAATGTTACCAACCGATGTTGTTGAATTAATGCAAACTGTTAAGTCTGAATTTGCATTGGCTGCATCGCAAAAGAAACTCGATTTGAATTTTTCGGCTGACCCAAATATGCACAAAATGTGGATTGTCGATCCCGTTAGAATTAAACAGATTATTACAAATCTTTGTTCAAACGCGGTCAAGTTTACCGGAAACGGATCAGTTAAAATTAGTCTAAACGAGCAGAATGAATGCCTTGTTATCTCAGTAACAGACACCGGGATTGGTTTGTCGAACGAACAATTAGGCAAGTTATTTAATCGATTTGAGCAGGCCGACTCATCAACAACGCGCAAGTATGGTGGCACGGGACTTGGATTGGCAATCTCTAAAAAGTTAGCCGAAATAATGGGCGGTGATATTGAGGCAAAAAGTGAAGAAAATAGAGGCTCTTGTTTTACGCTTCGAATACCAGCTAAAAAGTCGACTCTGGAAAAAGTTAAAAGAGCGGAAAAAGAACTTGATAAAGCGCCTGATATTACTGGGAAAGTAATATTACTTGCCGAGGATAATAAAATTAATCAAACAATTTTTTGTTCGATAGTAAAACCTACAAACGCGATTATTGAAGTTGCAAATGATGGTGTTGAAGCGGTTATTGCTGTAAACACACGACTTCCTGAAATGATCTTTATGGATATTCAAATGCCTAATATGGATGGTGTAGAAGCCTGTGCAAAAATTAAAGCACAGTTTCCGCATATTCCAATTATCGCATTGACCGCAAATGTAATGAATGACGATGTAAAAAAATATATGGATAATGGCTTTGACTCTCATCTCGCTAAGCCGATAAATATAAAAGAATTATATAAGGCGATACGGGATTTTATCTGATAATTTGCGGTTATGGTGATCGTTTTTAGATCTAAATTTGCGGCTTTTTAGCAAGCTTCCGTTGTAAGGTTCGTCTATGTAAACCCAGTTGGCGCGCCGTCGCGGAGATATTGCCGTTATTGGTTTTTAGTGCTTGTTGAATATGTTCCCATTCTAATCTAGCAGTCGTCATTTTTGTTTCTGCGTGGACCGAATTATTTGCTGTACCGTCCAGAGCAACTAACAAACTAGCAGCATCAATCGGTTTCGATAAATAGTCATCCGCACCTGATTTTATCGCTTCAACGGCGGTGGCAATACTAGCATAGCCAGTGAGTAAGATGATTTTACTACTCGGTAGCGCTTGCCGTAGTGCAGGAAGAATATGAATTCCATTTTGGTCGCCAACTTTCATGTCGAGCAGAACAAAGTTTGGCAATTGTTTTTTGGCTGTGTTTAAGGCGTCATCTAAGTTATTCTCGACAAGAACGTCGTAATGATAACGGGTAAGCCGGCGTGCTAAAACCGTAGCAAAGTTCACATCATCTTCGATAATTAACAAACGGCCTAATGTCGACTTTGTTAGTTCACTGCTCATCAAGTGCGTCCCATATCGGCAGAAATACTTCGGCAACAGCCCCTATTTCTGGATGATTAAATAACTTTAACTTACCACCAAGTTTTTCCAGGGTGACATGGGATAAGAATACCCCCATTCCTAAGCCATGTTTACTATCGACTAATTCCACGCCTAACTGCAATAGTGTTTCTTGCTTAATGCCAGGGCCAAAATCTCGAACTGATAAACAAATGAAATTGTCTATGGTTGTAATATTGACGATGACTTTATAACTGTGATTTTCACCACTGGCATTAACTGCATTTTGAATTAAGTTTAATAGTGCAGGCAGTAATACTGGTTCGGAGACAATTCTAGATGTGGTTTGTTTTTCAAAATTCCAAGTTACTTTGGCAAGTGGAAAGCTAATTTGAACTTCTTGTTTTAGCTCTTCAATTAATGAAAATACGCTGACTGGCGACTTAATATTATTTCTTACTTTCTCTGCAATATCTCTAAAATTAACTAAATGACGTCGACAAGTGGCAAGCTGTTCGTCCAATAATATTATAGTAGGATCTTCTATTTTTGAGTGTTCCTGAAGCTCTTCAGCCAACAAATGAGCAGTTCCTAACGGCGTTGCTAATCGATGGGCAAATTGCGCGGCTGCAGCGCCGAGAGAGACAAGTTGCTCCTGTCGTAATTGTTCTTCACGGTGCTGGCTAATTATCTTGTCTTGGCGACTTATCGCTTTGATTAACGCCACAACAATGATAACGACAACGAGTGCAGATAATATGAAGTTAAGCCACATACCAAATAGATGTTGCGCTAAATCCATATTATGTAGCGCATGCGGATCAATACTAAATAGCAAAGTTGAATAAGCAGACATTGATAAAAAGGTCACTATCAAAAGCCAACGTTGTGTTAATGACACTGAGGCTATTGCGATTGGCAACAGTAATAAGGATACAAATGGATTTGCAGCGCCTCCGGTAAAATACAATAAGACACTGAGGAAAATAATGTCTACGGCGACAAACGAAAAATAAGCCGTTGTACGTATCGAAGGTGTTTGCTGAAATTTGACGTAAAACCCAATATTTACGATCAGCTCGGCCAGAATAATGCTGTAAAGAACGGAGTATGGAAAATCATAATCGAGCCATTGTTGAGATACAATAATGGCCAAAAGTTGGAGCGCAATAAAAACAAACTTGGCATGTATTAGAGGTTTAACTTGTTGATTGTTTTTTATTATTTGCATATTGCCAACGGTTGAATTAACTCGGTTTTAAAGGAGATAAATGTGAACACTTTTATAGCAGGTTATGTTGCCAAGTGAAACCGACAGACCAAACTTGCTGTGTAGAGTTTATCATTGTCTGGTCATAACTCGTCTCAAGCCTAAACGTAACCTTGTTTTGCCACTGCCAGTTGTACGTTATTGTTGTCTGTTTAGGTTCAAAGTTCTTATTATACAACCCCTGTTGTTCAATAAATGCGGTCGTTGTATTTTTAAACTGATTATTTACCACTAACATTTCATGTTGTGCCACTAAGCTGTGATTTTGCCATTGAAGACCAAATAAACCACGATATCCAGTTTGTTGTAATTTTACCTTTGCACTTTGCGAGGTGTCTGAAAATACGCCGCTTTGCCGACTTTCGATTATTTCAAATTCAGTCATTAAAAGTAGGGCGTTTGAATATGATTTTGTGAATTTTAAAAAACCGCCAAGCATTTCTATATCACCGGTAAAATAGTTCTCAGGTGTATTTAACGTTGTCGAATTTGAGTGATTATGATCTGAGCTATATCTCAAGTCTTGTCGTGAAAGTGCCGAGCCCTGTGAATACCACAAACCGGATTGAGCGTCGATAGATATAATTGTGTCTTGGTAGGTTAGGTAAAGTGCTTTGCTGCCTTCTGAGCTTGTATAGGGCCAACTGTCGCCATTCCAAACTTCTAATCCAAATTGAAATTTGTGCCAGTAATATTTTGACTTTACGCCGGTGTCTTTATGATGTCCGCCAAAAAATGTCTGAGCCAAAAGTGGTTTAGTATTAAATTGACTTTGTGAAGCATGATGGTTTGCCGTTGATGTGATGTCGGTTGCCATTAAGCCAATTTCGACATCCAATCGACTATGGTTCAATTGAAAAATTTTATTAAACCAAAGCTCCTCTAGCGATAGCTCTCCCTCGCCAGCATGTTGATGGAATCCAATTTTGCCATGGACGCTGACTTGATCTTCTAAAACTAATTTACCCGTTAATTGGGTATCATCTATTGCAGCACCTTTTAGTCTAGGGGTTGATTCACCTCCCATCAGTAGGCCTGGGATCATCCACACTTCATCGGTCGTGGCCTTGTTTTGAAAGCTCATTGCCGTTTTTAGCGTTAAGTGCGTTGGGGTTTCGTCGACACCTGATTCATGTGCATAGCTACAAAATGCCAACAATGGTAGCGTGAATAGCGTGGTAAGATTAAGTTGTTTCATCTTTGCTCGGTAAATGGATTTGAAAATCGTGGGTTGGAAATAAACTTGTCGTCAGTCAGCGATTCTAAAAAAGCAATGACGGCATCAATTTCTTCTTCTGTTGCATCAAAACCTTGTATTAATCCAGACTTTAAAGGGCTTACTCTGCCATCTCCGGCATTTTTGCCTGTTAACGTAATACTGCCGCCTCGGGCATAATGTTCAATCACGCCTCGTAAACTAGCAATGCTGCCATCGTGCATATAAGGACCGGTTAATGCGATATTACGCAGACTTTGTGGCCGAAATAGCCCTTTATGAATAGGGTTTAATGTTAGGTCATATAATCCCTGATCTTCATCTGGGTAACTTCCATCGCCGCCGACGTTGTATAGACCGTTATTAAAGAAAGGAAATTGTAGGGCATCTAAAGCCGTATTTGCATCACGATAAGATGATGAAAAGTTGACACCTGAATGACAGTGAAAACACTCAAACTTCTCGCCATTAAAAAGTTGAAACCCTCTGATTTGTTGCTGTGTCAGAGCTGATTTATCACCTAATAAGTACTTATCATAAGGACTGGATGCGCTTATCATCGTCCGAACAAAGCTAGCAAGGGCAAAGATGATCTTGTTCATTGTAATGTTACTTTTGTCACTCGATGTATCCGGAAAGGCGAGATTGAACATCGTTTGATAATCTGGGTCTTGTTGAAAACGCGTTAACACGTCTGGCAATACGGCGTCGGTAACGCCAAGTTCAATTGGGTTATCAGCACGAATAGGCACATTGAGCTGCTCTTCAAGTTCAAAAAAACCATTGTTGCTCCAGGTCAATGTCGAATGATAAACCACGTTACCAAGACCTTGACTGTTGCGAACGAGTTGGTGCCCACTAGAGCCTAAGGGGGCAGTCAATCCATCAGCAAATGCTCTTCCTTGTTCATGGCACGACGCACAAGATTGGGTTTGATTAGCGGATAACTTAGTATCGTAAAATAGAAAACGACCTAAGGTAATTTTTTCTTGGGTCAGTGGGTTGTAATCTGGAATAGCAGGTAAGGGCATGTGATCGGGTAGATCTAATAAACTGCGCAAAGATTGAGCATCATCTGTATTGGTAAATGTTGAGTTTGAATCAAATTCACACCCTGAAAGTAAGGCTAAGCCACAGACTAATGTGAAAAAACGGATCATAAAAACCTTAAAAAAAAGGGGCATATGCCCCGGAGGAAAACTAGTGTTGGACAACTTGGTTAGTGTCGCTCGAACTGCTACCATCATCGGTAGATAGTCCAAGGTTTTGAAAAATTGCCGCACAGTCTGGTTGCATTTCGGGACTTGCAGAGTGGCAAGTAACTGAAGGGCTATCCATCATTTCAGTGTCGGCGGTATGGTCGCCATGACTGCTCATTGCTGGGGCAAAGCTTAGTTGGTCTAGTAATTTATCGATACGAATGACAACAGTGTCCATATTAGGTTCAAAATCTGTGATCTCAACTTTAGGAGTGTTAACAAAGTCGCATTTTTCTTTGTTTTCTAAAGCAAGTAAACTGTCGTCGCCACACCCTCTACTGCCAATGTGTATATAACCTTCACCGGTATTTCCCATCATGCTCTCGATAGCAAAGTTCATTACAAAGTGACGATAGCCCGAAGCCCATGACCAGTACATCTCGTTTAATGGTGATGGGGCGTCTTCTGCACTTTGTGTTGCGATAACTTCTTTCATGATGGCTTGAGGAACGCCAATATCAAAGGTGATTTTGTTAACGCCAGTATCAATCATTTTACCTGTCATAACATTATTGGTCCGTGCGGTACCTTCACTATTAGGAATCGCGTCAGATGTGCACTTACCCGAACTATTACTTGTGAGGTCAACAAGGCCTACAAATCCTAAGTCATGATTGAGTTGAAACTCATTGCTATCAAAAGATGCTTCAATCTTTTCACCATATTGGTCAAATAGCTCAATATTACTTACATAAAAACGGAGGTCACTAACACCAATTGAATAATGTCCCTCATTGCCAAAACCCGATACCATAGCGTCACAATCTACGTTTTGGTCGCCGCTCATTGCAGAGAAATTAATTGTAAATGGGGTCATGGTTAATTCGTCTTCGGTACCACTGTCGCTGCTGCAACCTGATAACAACGCCATCGTGGCTATGGTGAATAAAGTCGATTTAAATTTATGACGCATTTTCATCTTTTCCTTTGAAGTTACACTAGGTGAGTACATTAAAATGTCGAACTCAAGCTTATGTTGTTACTATAATTTTTTTTATAAGGCCACTCAATGTGACAAATTGTCGCACCTTTATTAATGTTGCTTTTGTGCAGCTGTTTAGTTTATGTAGTTTTGTTATATTGATAGCATTTCTAACAGATACGGAACTGTGATTTGGGGTAAAAATATGAACGTGATAGTTAGTTCTGATGTTTTTAAAAAGGAAGTTTATCAACGACTATTCGCATTGTATCAATCGTCCAAAGCGGGTAATGAAATTGAGAAACAGAAACATCGAGTTGAAGGGTTTATTGCGGCTGGGGAATTTATGAACCTTATTTCAAATGACGAAGGAAAAATTCTTTTAGAACAAGCTCATATCGATGTATTTGGAGAGACGATTTTGTGTCGAAAAAATAGATTAGAAAAGCGCCGTAACGCTGTGCTTCAAAATAATGTGAGCTATTTTGACGAACCTGCAATTTTAAGAAAAAGTCGTAGTCAGAAAAATGAAGATACCGAAGACCGATAAACATCAAATTATTAGATCTTTCTTAGCATTATCCTAAACAGCAAACATCACAACATTAAAATAGGGCATTTATAACATCATGGCAAAAACGGGTCAGGAAAATTTAGGAAAAATTGCAATATTTGTTGATGTACAAAACATCTATTACACGACCAAACAAGCCTTTGGGAAATCGTTTGATTACCGTAAGTTTTGGCAGACACTGTCGTACCAAGGCGAAATCAAAAATGCATATGCGTATGCCATTGCGAGTGAAAATGATGGCCAAAAGAAGTTTCAAGATGCCCTGAGGCATATAGGCTTTGACGTGAAACTAAAGCCTTATATCCAACGAAAAGACGGCAGCGCGAAAGGGGATTGGGATGTAGGGATCACAATAGATGTCATGGATGCCGCACCACAAGTTGATACCGTTATTTTATTATCTGGTGACGGAGACTTTGAACTCCTCATGACCACGATTAAGGGGCGTTATAAGGTTCACACGCAAGTTTATGGTGTAGAGGCCTTAACGGCAAATTTACTAATAAGAAGTGTTGATAAGTACACCCCTATATTACCCACACACTTATGTTGAATATTAAGCTGGCATACAAGGATTCGATTTAGGCCATGCCAAATACTTTTAATAAGTAGTAACCAATCGCTATTGTAAATGGACTCACTAACGTTGAAAGCGCGACGATCTCGGCAGAGAGTGCCCCATGGGATGTCATTTTATTGGCCATGACGTAAGCTGCAACTGCAGTGGGTGCAGAGACCATAAAAAACAGTAATGTCGTATCCGTTTTATCAAAGCCAAAAGGAATCGCGGCCCACATCGTTAAGAGCGGAATTAATATCAGTTTAAGAAACGTAATAGCAATCGCATCTCTATGATTTTGCTTAAAGCTTTGCCACTGTAAACTCGCTCCTAAACACAATAAAGCGAGGGGCAGTGTAAGTTTACCTAAGTACGCCATTGATGTGATGACCACCTGCGGTGGATGTATTTCACTAGACGAGCTGATAAGGCCGAGAACAATTGAAATAATTAATGGATTTTTAGCGATGGTAAATAAAATTTTTCGATTAAATGTCGTCAATAAAACAACTGCGATCAGATTATATAAAATGGTTAGAAAGGCGAGGTAAATTGCAGCCTTCCCTAAAATATCTTGTCCTAAAGCACGCTCACACAACGCCAAGCCTATGATAGCCATATTTCCTCGGTATGCACATTGCGCTAGTACGCCACGTTGGCCGGCGTCGGGTTGCTTACGGTAAAACAGCCAAACGACGACCACAGTCACAATTGTCGCTACGATGGCAAATCCGATGAGCGGTAAATTGAGGTTTGTCGAAATCGAATTTTGAGAAACATTTAAATAAAGTAAACAAGGCAAACTGATGTTGAAAACGAGGGTATTACCAGAAGAGACAAAGCCATCACTGATCCATGTTTTATGTTTAAACCAACCACCTAACAGTAAAATAAACAAAATAGGAAGTGTGATTTCAAAAGCACCAATGACCAATTCTAAATTCATGAAATTCCTAAGGTTGAGTTATCCAAAAAATGTCTCTTACGCTTTGACCGTCTATTATACCAATTGAGACAATGGCGTTTGGCGATAACGATTTGCAAAGCAATTCATTATAGGCTTTTCAACAGCTTCTAAAAGTAGTTTTTACTTAGCTTTTTTTGGATAGTTGATCTTTTAAATCAAGGATGATTGGCGCCGATTGGTTGACACGCAAAATACGACTTTCGATTTTCGATTTTCGTTATTGTGGGGATCTGTCATGAGGTTTAAACCGTGTTATTTTAAAAAGCTCCATTTGAATAAAATGAACTAGGAGTTTGGCAAAATGCGATACAGTACGCAATTGCCACGTGTTAATCTAATTTATAACGACCACCGAATGTTGGGTCTCGTTCAAAGCAGGAAATAAAAGCATCCAAAACATAAGGGTCATACTTTGTCATTCGCCCGGCTTGGAGTGTTGCAATTGCTTTTGCAATGCCGGGGCGTTCTCGATAAGGTCGATCATTTGCCATTGCATCGTATGTATCTGCTACTGCAATTATTTTTGCTTCCAGAATGATTTCGTTTTCTTTTAGTCCTAACGGATAACCTGAACCATCTAATCGCTCATGATGCTGGCCTACCATTTTTTGAATGGGCCATGGGAAATGGGCATCTTTCAAAATAAATGCACCTTTTTCTGCATGCAATTTTAAATATTCAAATTCCGCTTGTTCTATTTTGCCACTTTTGTTCAGTAATTGTGATGGAATTACGATTTTACCTAAGTCATGAATTAACGCGCCAATTCTAAGGCCAAAAACTCGATCGGCCTTTAATCCAAGCTCTATCGCAATTTGCTCACTTATATGGGCAACATTTTTCTGATGGTGGGTTGTATAAGCGTCTCTGAGTTCAAGGGCATTTGAAATGGCCATTAACATTTCAACTAAAATTGTATCGTTGGAAAGTGACTGGAAATTTGCTTTAAGGTCGAGATAATGATCTTCTGCAGTTTCAAATTTACGACGAAGTTTGCGAACGTTTTTTCTAAATATCTTTGAAATGTTGGCGACTGTTTCAGAGTTATAATGATTTTCGCTTGCGGCGCCAATTACGGCAATGACTTTGCTTTCAATAATGAGAGGGAAACATATATATTCAGCAATTTCGTCTAAGGGGTGTGGAAAAAATGACTGATAATATTTTTGGTCCTTATTCGGCATTCGTAATACTTTTTTGACTTTAATTGACTCTGACCAAGGGCCTACATTGGGTAAATAGCTGAACTTTTTATACCCATTTTCCATTTTTGAAATAACTGATTTTGACCAAACCGTTAAGCTAAAGTTATCGACATTTTCATCAATAAAGTGAATGTAACCATAGATACTGTTTGTAACCCCAATAAAGATTTCCAAAAATTCCTGGGCAGCTTCATTCTTGGTTAAAAATGTTTGAGATAAAAACGTATTGAGTCGGTTTTCCATAGTTCCCTTGCCAGTAAATCAATGATAAATCCGTGAATAGAGCTAAGTATAGTTGATTAATGGCAGTAGATTTAAAAGACGTTGTTTTTGTTGATATACATCAAATAGAAAGGAAAAATAGTCGACACTTTTTAGATTTACGTCAAGGAGTGTTTAATTAATAGGCAATAATTAGAGCGAAGGTAGAGTTGAAGCTAAGACTAAAACAAATCAACTCAATTGATCCGTATTTTCTATAAGATAAAATGGATCCGCTTCACCAATTTTAATTTATAACGGATAAAAGAATAACTGAATGAGTGGGCGGCAAATTCAGAGATGCTCTGAAAGCCTTTAAAATTGGTCGGACTGGCCAGATTCGAACTGGCGACCCCTGACACCCCATGACAGTGCGCTACCAAGCTGCGCTACAGTCCGACACTAGTGTACGCAGGGGATAATATAAAACTGCGGCTGAATTGCAACCTGTTAATTATACTAATGTTTTGTTCGGCTAATTAATGGTCGATTGGCGAAGCAATAAAAGCCAAGCCCAACCCTAGGCTTAGCTGTTATTCTTTCTGGCGATTATCTGACAAGTACGGCAGTTGTATAGGCGGGTATTGTTACTGTTGTATCGGCAATGTGTGTTTGTTTGACAATATCGTCAAAGCCATTGCGTTGTACCGGATGTAACTTGTACTTATTTGCCTGAGGAATCGATATTTTTTGGCTCGTCGCGTTATTGTTAAAAATCACAACAATGGAGTCATAGTTAGGGTCTAGTTGACCTTTTGTTGTGTCACCCACATTTACGTCGTTTATTTTCATGACAATTAAACCAGCAACATGTTGTGGGCCAGTATTCATAAATTGCACATTTTGATTTATTTGCTCCGCTGTTCTCAATCGGAATAGCGCAGAACTGGTTCTGATCCTGATAAAGTCCGCAAATATGTTAGCACTACGTTCAATTTGAGCGGGGCTTACATCGTCATTGTTGCCGTTTTTATCTAAGATTTTCGAAATAATTGGCCAATTATCTTGATCTTTTTCCGCAGGCGGTAATCCCACGTCGTAGTTGTTTGTTTGGTAACTAAAATCAACTTTATTAAACCAATCGCCGTAATCGTAGCTGTCGCGCAAAAAAGCTTTAGAGCGGAGCAATTCAGATCCCATATGTAAAAACGGTATACCTTGCGCTAACAGAGCGTATGACAACGACTGAGATTGAATCCTTACCCTATCATCACTTGTCATATTAAACGGCAGTCTATATTGATGATTGTCCCACAATGTTTGATTATCATGTTTTGAAACATAATTAATCGTATCAGCAGGGTCTGACGCATAACCCGCAGGATTACCGCCGTATAGAACGTTAGTGCCAGCAATAAGTTGCCCGTTAATGTCATTGAAGCTAAACGTCTTTAAATTCGCAGCTAGCCCTAAACGAACGATGTCCATCGAGTTATTATAATGAGCTTGTTGATTGTTTCCTCTTTGCATTTCGTTTGGTACAACATACAAGCCATTACCAATTCCCTGATCAAAGCGGAGTTTCTCTGCGTTCGTTTGAAAATTACCGCCACGTATTGCATCTCGCAGACGGTCGGTAAATGTGCCAATTTCTGTGCCACTGAGTTCTTGCTGACTTGCTTGAACAAATTGGGCGTTGTTGCCAACTTCACCAAAATTCCAGCCTTCACCATAAAAGTAAGTATCAGAGTCAACTTGTTGAACGGCTTTGCGGCTTTCCAACATCGCTGATTTTGGTTGGTGTCCCATCAAATCAAAACGGAAGCCGTCAATTTTGTAATCTCTTGCCCAAACCACCAATGAATCTTTCATTAGTTTAGCCATCATGGCATGTTCAGTTGCACTATTGTCACAACAGGTCGATTGTTCAATTGCGCCTGTTTTGATATTGAGGCGATGGTAGTAACCCGGCACAACTTTATCTAGAACCGATTTTTCAGCTAATCCAGATGCAAATGTGTGATTGTATACAACGTCCATGATGACTCTAAAACCTTTGGAGTGAAGGCTTTGCACCATTTCTCTAAATTCAACAATTCGATTAATACCCTCAGGATCCACCGCGTAACTTCCCTCTGGTACAGTATAGTGGAATGGGTCATAACCCCAGTTGTAGTCGTCATTTCCACGAATTTTCTCAACGAGCGCTTGTGCGTCACCGGTTCTTGGATCGTAACTTTGTAACTTCTGGCGCAGAGTCTCATTTGTCTCCAAGTTTAAACAAGCACTCAACTCAGGAAATTGTTGGCACACCTTAGTCATAGAGTCGTCTAGGCTAATAGCAATGCTTGGGTCTTCATTAATTGTTGATAAGTCATACGTGGGTAAGAGGTGAATGGTATTTAACCCGGCTTCTTTAAGCATGGCTAAATGTATCATCCCAAAGCTATCGGTTTCTGAAAATGCCTTATATTTACCTTTAAACAAGTTGTTGCTTAGTGCCGTATCTGAGGCGCTAAAATCTTTAATATGGGTTTCATACAAAATAAGATCTTCTGGTGCTTCCACTGTTGGAATGGAGTGTGAATCCCAACCAAGGGGCTTAGTTGCAACAGAAGTTAAATCGACAATTTGGCTGTACTTACTATTTCGTGACAAACTTAAGCTGTAAGGGTCAGTTACGGTAACGGTTTCAAATTGGTCGGTGGCCGGATGAAATAAAGTCAGCTGGTATTGATAATACTGTGATATCAAAGAAGCGGGACCTTTTATTGCCCAAGTGCCTGTTTTGTTATCTTCGACCATCGCCAGTTTTGCAGGAGTTAGTGGCTGTTTGTTTTTATCAAAAAGCAATACATTAACAGACACAGCTGTTGGTGCCCAAAGCTTAAATTGAACCTCTTTAGGGAGTACTGATGCGCCAAAATCGTTTATCTCGTCGGCATCATCAAAAGACGCGGTATAAAGGTGGTCAATCGCGCCGTATTGCTGCAACTTGGTGGTTTGCTGCGAGCTGCCTTGTGGCGTATAGATGACTCGATTTTTACTTTTTAGAAGGCGTTTAACGTCAGGAAGTTCCTTTGATTCAAAAGCATTGAGGTGACTTAGATGCGGAAACTTTTCACTAAGTCGCGCAGGAAATTTGACAGCTCTGAAAATTGTCGTTACTTCCATGCCGTCAATTAACGTAGAATGTAATGTGACTTGTTTTACGTTAGTAGGAGAGTCTAAAGCAATGATATTTGCTTCGAGCCAATGGGCGTCATTGGCAAATTTGGCTGAATCAATAGAGCTTGAATTTGACTCTTTTTGTGTACAGCCAGAAATAGAATAGGTTGTTGTTATAACGGTTAAAACAACAATTACTTTGGTTAATAAATTAAACATGCGTTTGTTCCCTGTTAAAGGTGAGGCAGCGGCTTAATTAGTCGAACCAATGTTTATGTTGCTCCGACGTCAAAAAACTCCACGCGACAAATCGGCTTACTTTATTGCCTTGCGCCATGTCGACTGTTTTTACCTGGACTGCTTTTACCTGATTTAATGCTGTGTATATGGCAGGAAGGTTTTGTTTTTTTGAAATCAGCGATGTAAACCACAGTACTTGTGATCCAAATTGTTGACTTTCCCTTACCATATTTTGGACAAAACTAATCTCACCGCCTTCACACCATAGTTCATTACTGCGGCCGCCGAAGTTGAGCTTCAAATCTTTTGAACTAGTGTTTTTACCTTTGTTCAGATTTTGTATTTTTCGTTTTGAACCTTGTTCCGCTTCTTCTTGAGATGAATGAAAAGGCGGATTACACATGCTAAACGTAAACCTATCATTTTGTTTAATAATACCGTCTAAAACATGCAATGAATTCGTTTGCATACGTAATTTTAATGCTGATTTAAGCTTTGGGTTAAATTGTGATAATTGTTTTGCCCAATTGATAGAATCAGGGTCGATGTCAGTACCGACAAACTGCCATTGGTATTCGTGGTTACCAATAATGGGATATACGAGATTCGCCCCAGTACCTATGTCTAAGCCTTTGATTTTGCGATTAACGATTTTTTTAATTTTGGTGGACGTTTGAATTAGGTCCGCCAAATAATGAATGTAATCTGCACGCCCTGGGATAGGCGGGCATAAAAATTGTTCTGGTAAATCCCAAGCGACTAAACCGTACATCGATAATAAAAGAGACTTATTAAGCTCTTTTACTGCGATATCGTCAGCAAAATTGATCGTAGCAATCCCTTTAGGGTTTGTCTTTAAATACGATGTTAAGGTTGGGTTTACCTTACACAGCTCAGTGAAATCGTAACCGACACCATTTTCAGATGTGTGTCGATTTCTAGGATGAAGCTTTGATTTTTGCAAGGTATCACTTAATTTTAGTTGGGTTAACTAATGATAGTTAAAGTTCAGAAAACTCTTTACTGTCTCTATTATAAACTTCGATTTTACCTGACTTTATGTCATATACCCAACCATGTAGTTGTAATTCGTTACTGTATAACTTAGTAAAGACCGCAGGGTGGGTAGATAAGTGACGCAGTTGCAAGACAACGTTTTGTTTAGTGACTTCGTCTAAATGGTGATCCCCTAAACAATCATTATGTTGATGTTCAACTGCTTCTTTAGCCGCTCGGCAATGATCTAACCAAATTTTTACATGGGGTAAATTTTTAACGGTTTCGGGCTGCATCGCAGCTGTCATTGCTCCACAATTACTGTGACCACAGATCACAATATGTTTTACACCTAATACTGACACTGCATATTCAATTGAAGCGGTCATTCCACCCGTTTCATTTGAATGTGGCGGTACTATGTTACCTGCGTTTCGGCAGATAAACAGTTCTCCGGGGTTACTTTGAGTAATTAAGTTAGGATCAATCCTTGAGTCCGAACAGGTAATAAACAATACTTCTGGGTTTTGGTAATCAGCAAGTTTCTCAAAACGCGCTTTATGCATTGGGTATACTTCTTGTTGGAATCGTTTGAGCCCATCAATAAACTTCGGCATTTATTTAGTTCCTATTTTCAGTCTCTATTCACAGGTTATTTTTGTTGTGATTCTGCGAGCGCTAAGGATATAGGGAAATCGATGGCTAATAAACAAAGTTTGGAAATTTGTTAAAGTGGTCTTAGCTGTTAATTTGAATTCTTTGATTTTATTCACTTAATTAAAGAAGAGGTAAATGGTAACTGTGCTGCAATTATGGGGTATAAAAACAGATATTAATCAGTATGTATTATTAAAAATGGATGGATTATGACAGTCATTAAAAACGGGCGAACAAACCGCGATCTGTTCACCCAATTTGCTTTTTAGTCGACAACCTTTGCTAAATTTTTAGCGAGAGATTCTGGTAATTGGCTTTTTACCTGTTTCAAAGTTGTTTGTAACTCAGTAACTGTATTAGCCACAACATTGATGTGACCCATTTTACGTTTTGCACGAACTGATTTGTCGTACCAATGTAAGTGGGTGTTTTCGATGGCCTGTAGCGTTTTACTTGGTTTTGCTTCACCAACATAATTGACCATGGCCACCTGTTTGTCGGTTGTTGTGCCTGTCACAGTTAAACCTGCAACCGCTCGAATGTGGTTTTCAAACTGGCTTACCTGGCAACCTTGTTGTGTCCAGTGACCTGAATTATGCACTCTTGGGGCAATTTCATTTACCAATAATGTATCACCAACTTGGAATAACTCGATGGCTAGCACGCCAACATAATTTAATTCATTGGCGATGCTTTGATGAATTTGTTGCGCTTTGTTTTGCAATTCGTCACTGTTATTTGGCGCAGGCGCTAATGACAAAACAAGTTGACCATCACCGTGATGATTCTCGGTCAAAGGATAATAGTGATGTTTACCTTTGATGTCGGTAATACCTAGTAATGAGATTTCTCTTTCAAATTCAATGCATTGCTCTGCGATAAGTGGCATGTGGCCAAAATCAAAAGTGCTCAGCTCGTTGCTTATCGATGCAAAATCACGTTCTGAAAATATACGCCATTGACCATATCCATCATAACCGTCACGGCTCGTTTTTAAGATGACTTTTGGACCTAATGTTTTATAGGCTTCAGTTAAATCATCTACCGAGTGGATAATACGGTGTGTGCAGTTTGGTATCGAAAGTGAGCTTAATAGTTGCTTCTCGACAATTCTATCAGCACCGGCAGCAATAGAATTTGCCCCTGGACGCAATTTTCCGGTTGCCTGCGCAGTCGCCAACAATTCTTTAGGTAGGTGTTCAAATTCTGACGTGATTGCAATGCAGTGAGCAAAAGCCGTTTCAACATCAACTGCTAATACAGTTTTGTCGACAGGATTAACACAACATAACCTGTCTGCGTCTACAGCAATAATATTAATGCCTAGCTGACTTGCGGCTAAATACATCATGCGAGCAAGTTGCCCGTGACCTAATACGACAACGAGGTCGTTACCATTATTTAAATAATCTGCATTGCCTGAAAATTTATGGGTCATTGTTGTGTCGCTTTAATTTAAAAGGATCTAATTATAGGTGGAGACGCGAGCCACCACCTGATAGGTAAACTCGAATTAAAAGTCGAGTTTGTGGTTTTCTAATACATCTTTAGTTTGCGCAATGCGGAACGCTTTTACTTTTTCCGTAACTGCCGGGTCATTTAAACCAATGATTTGCGCTGCTAATAAACCCGCGTTCCCGGCACCGGCTTCACCAATAGCTAACGTGCCTACTGCAACACCTTTTGGCATTTGCACGATTGAATAGAGTGAGTCGACACCACTTAATTTACTCGACTTAACCGGGACACCTAACACTGGGATGTGTGTGAACGCGGCAATCATGCCAGGTAAATGAGCAGCCCCACCCGCACCAGCTATAATGACTTGGTAACCTTTTTCTTCGGCAGTTTCTGCAAATTCTTGTAATAAGTGCGGAGTACGGTGTGCAGACACTACTTGGGCATGGTATTCAATGCCAAATTGGTCAAGCATTTCTGCTGCATGTTTCATCGTTGGTCCATCTGATTGTGAACCCATAACAATTGCTACTCGTTTCATTTCATCCGCCGTATTTACGTAAATGGAATAAATGCTTAGTCAGCATTTATTAACATTATTTGCTTCGATTATTTTCATTAGAGGTAGGTTAGTAATACCGCTAATAACTAAAGCCGCGCATTCTACCAAAATCAAAGAATAGGATCATCTTTGATTTTCGTAAATAGTCGATTGTTTGTTCTATTCTAATAAAACTGTACCTAATCAATCGTGAAATTTATTGTCAACAGGTTATACTGTCTAAAAATACAGTGATAAAGTGGTTAGTATGCAGGCGCAATTAAAACAATATTTTGGATTTGACTCTTTTCGAAAAGGGCAGGAAGAAACTGTTAAATCGGTACTTAGTGGCCGCTCTGCAGCTGCTATATTTCCTACTGGATCCGGTAAGTCACTTTGTTATCAATTACCGGCACTAATGTTACCTAATTTAACCTTAGTGGTTTCACCGCTGGTGGCATTAATGAAGGATCAATTGTCATTCTTACAATCTAAACATATCCCCGCCGCCGCATTAGACTCAAGTTTAACTTTTAATGAAACTAAGGCAATTTGGGCCGACCTGCGTGCTGGAAAAACAAAAGTATTAATGGTGGCGGTAGAGCGTTTTAAAAATGAACGTTTTAGGCAATCCATTAAAAACATTCCTATTTCGTTACTTGTAATAGACGAAGCTCATTGTATTTCGGAATGGGGTCATAATTTTAGGCCTGACTATTTGAAGTTACCATCTTACCAAGCTGAGTTTGGCATTACTCAAACGTTACTGCTCACCGCAACGGCCACTCCCGTTGTAATAGAAGACATGGCAAATAAATTTAATATCGCACCACAGGACATACAAACAACGGGTTTTTATCGGCCAAATTTGCATCTTAATATTAAAGCCATGCCCGAAGCGCAAAAGTACGATTTTATTGTTGATTATTTATCTAAATCCGCACGATTTAAGCCAATAGCGAATCAATATCGTGAGGCTGACGCCAATAATTCAGCCGCCAATAACGTAATGGGTGCACAGGGCTCTCATGCGTGTCCGACAATTATTTATGTTACTTTGCAGAAAAACGCGGAAGATTTAGCAACTAAATTAAAACACGATGGCTTTAACGCTGTTGCATATCATGCCGGTTTAGCCAGTGACTTACGAAGCACTATTCAAAATGCATTTATGGACGATAAAGTCGATATTATCGTCGCGACCATTGCATTTGGAATGGGGGTGGATAAATCGAATATTCGAAATGTTATCCATTTTGATTTACCTAAATCAATTGAAAACTATTCTCAGGAAATTGGTCGTGCCGGGCGCGACGGTAACGTCTCTGATTGTTTAACTATAGTAAACAAAGAACGTTTGAATGTATTAGAAAATTTTGTATATGGCGATACACCTGAACTGCAGGATATTCACTTTGTGCTGCAAGACATACAAAGCCAATCTAACACGGAACCGTTAAACGAGTGGCATGTGCAGCTTTATCGATTGTCCCAGGAGTGTAATATTCGTCAATTGAGTTTAAAGACGCTTATGGTTTACCTTGAAATGCGCGGCATTATTAAGCCGAAGTACAGTTATTTTGCGGAGTATCGTTTTAAATTGCTGGTGGCAATGGATGTCATTGAAGCTGCGTTTAATGGCGAACGTCTTGAATTTGTACGCGCTATTTTTGACGCGTCAGACAAGAAAAAAATCTGGTGGCAACTTAACTTTGATAATATTTTTGAACAATACAATCACAATGGTAACGGAGCCCAACGAGGCCGAGTGATAACGGCATTGGAGTATTTTTCAGATAAAGGTTGGGTTGAGCTCGAAGCAAAACAAATGACAGAAGTGTTCGATGTTTCTGATAACACGTTTTTTGTCGCCAAAGTCGCAAAAGAACTCACCGATACCTTTGTACAAAAGCAGGATGTCGAAGTGGCTCGGATCCACAACATGTTGAAGTTATTTGAACGTCCACAATGTTTGAGTAATCAATTGTCGTTATATTTTGGTGATAAAGCAGCGCCAAGTCATTGTGGTCATTGCAGTGTATGTCATGGAAACATTGTGCATTATCCTCAATGTTCAACCCCGGATTTACCTTCTAGTGAAACATTAAAAGAATTGAGTAAACCATTTTTAACAAGCTACCAGGCAGATCAATTTAAGTTACCGTCGGCGGAACTTCTGACTAAATTTTTGTGTGGCATTAGCGTGCCTTTATTCACTCGGCTTAAAGCTAGAAAAATAGACAACTTTGCACGGTTGGAAAATAATTCGTTTTCGGAAATATTGTCGATTTCAAGACTCATTTTGTCTGACTAAAGCGGTGTTAGTAACCAAATAGCGTTATGGTAATTACCGACGTGTTGTTTGATAAGATTAGATGTGTGTTTTAGGTGTGAGATTTAACAGTTGGTTTAGCGTTGTTGATTAGAAAAGGGTCAGTTCTGAATCATCTAATGGGAATTTTGTAGACTCTGCATATTTAGACAAAGGAAATGCCGATTTAGTGAGGGGATGATTCTGCATAAATTGCAAAAATCTTCCGCTATCGATCATGGCTTTTAATCCCGATTGAACTTGTTGCGCTAATTCTGGATTTGAACTTTTTACGTAGAAATACATTTTTTGATCATAATGAAATAAAACTTTGGTACTAAATGTAAGGTTTGGGTACATTTCTTTTACTTTTAACAACTCGCCTTCACCTTCGAAGATGCTGAGCGGTAAAAAGTCGCAACGCCCTAAACTGACCATCTTCATCATAGAATCAAAGTTAATAACGTGGATCACGTTTATCCCAACGGCTTCTAGTTTGTTGGCATCCGGCCAGTGGTGACCTTGGCATGCAATGTATTTTTTTAATTGGACGATATGTTTTGTTTGGTTGAAGGCATTAAGGAAGTCTTTTTTTATAATAGAGCCTCGGATCCCTAATCCACCTAAAAACAACGGAACTGGAATTTTAAGCAACATTTTATCACGTTCAATGCTTTGACCTGTCCACAAAATGTCGTACAAGTCGGTATCTCGCAGCAGCTGCAACGCCCTTGCTTCACCTTGGTGGTCGATGATTTTTAATGTGTCACTGTGTCCTGATTCGGCAAGTGCCAATTTCAATAGGCTGATAAAATAATCATGACTTGCGTCATGACTCGATTGTGGACCAACCGTCTTAATTTCAGCTAGCGAACTTGTCGGTAGCCAAAGTAGATTGATGATAGTAAAAAATACTGCAATTTTTTTGTTCACCATAATCTTAACAATTTGCGGTAGGTAAATTTAATATTAATGCAGATTTCAAAAAAAACCTATTGTTAAAATAACAAACAAAACTTCGTGTTGTCATCCTTCTAAATCTGGATGAACCAACTGTTTGTATCCAATACTAAATAATTTGAAATATTTGTTCTTGAGATAGAAATACGTACTTAGCTAAAAGTTGAGTTGGGGTTAAGGAAAACACGTTGTATCATTGCAACTAATCGTCACGTTATTATTCATCAAGCTGTATACGTTTGATTTTTTGAGAGAAGTGAAATGCGGAATTCCTTATTGGATTTATTGATCGACCAGCTGCAGTGTTTACCTGGCGTTGGTAATAAAACGGCCCAAAGAATGGCTTATCATCTTTTACAACGTAAAAGACAGGCCGGTGCCGATTTAGCCCAAACGTTAGCGAAAGCAATGGTTGATATTGGTCAATGTCAGTCATGTCGCGATTATACTGAGCATGATATATGCGAGCTCTGTAATAATCCCAAACGACTAGAAGCAGAATCAATTTGTGTTGTTGAAACAGCGGCGAATTTGTTAGCCGTTGAGCAAAGTGGTCAATATTCTGGACGTTATTTTGTATTACATGGCTGTTTATCGCCAATTGATGGGGTTGGGCCGTCCGAGTTGGGGCTATTTGAATTACAAAAACAACTTGAGACACATGGATATAAAGAAGTGATTTTGGCATTGAACCCGAGTGTTGAGGGAGAAGCAACCGCACATTTTATTGTGGATATTTGTCGTGGTCTTAATTTGCCGATAAGCCGTATCGCTCATGGGATACCGGTTGGCGGTGAACTTGAAATGGTCGACAACACAACCATTAGTCATGCTTTGATGGGACGTCAATTACTTTAATTACCGTATAGAATATCAACATTAACCAGCCTTTGATTTAAATTTAGGTTGGTTAAAGTTTTCCAATACCCTTGAATTATCTCCTTTTGTACCTATTTACACTCCAGTTAATTTTATTTGTACAAGCAAACAGGAGACTTGACTATGTCGGAAGCGGCCACTCAAGGTAAACAAACCCACGGTTTTCAAACCGAAGTAAAACAACTATTACAACTGATGATCCACTCTTTATATTCAAATAAAGAGATCTTCTTACGTGAACTTATTTCAAACGCGGCGGATGCATCTGACAAACTTCGTTTTGCAGCACTTTCAAATAACGCGTTGTATGAAAATGACGGTGAATTGAAAATTCGCGTATCTTTTGATGAAGAAAAGAACACGGTAACGATAGAAGATAACGGCATTGGTATGAATGCTGACGATGCGACAGAGCATTTAGGTACGATTGCTAAATCTGGCACCGCAGACTTCTTCAAAAACCTGACTGGTGACCAAGCGAAAGATTCACAATTGATTGGTCAATTTGGTGTTGGTTTCTACTCTGCATTTATCGTAGCTAAAAAAGTTGTTGTACGTTCTCGTAAAGCTGGTGACGATGTATCTCAAGGGGTTGAATGGACAAGTGAAGGCGAAGGCGATTATACAATTGAACAAATTGAAAAATCGACTCGCGGTACTGAAATTACGCTTTTCCTAAGCGACGAAGAAAAAGAATTTGCTAGCGACTTTAAACTTCGTTCTATCATTAAAAAATACTCTGATCATATCGCAACACCGGTTGAGATGTGGAAAGAAGGTACGCCTGAATCTGAAGGTGAAGATGGCGAAAAAATTGAAGCCGTTGAGGGTGAATGGGAAGTTATCAACAAAGCGGATGCGCTTTGGACTCGCGATAAATCAGAGCTTGAAGACGCTGAGTATCAAGAGTTTTACAAACATATCAGTCATGACTTTGAAGACCCGCTAACGTGGGCTCATAATAAAGTTGAAGGTAAGAGCGAATATACTTCATTACTTTATATTCCTAAAAAAGCCCCATTCGATTTGTGGAATCGTGATAAACAACGTGGTCTTAAATTATACGTTCAACGTGTATTTATCATGGATGACGCTGAGCAGTTTATGCCAACGTACTTACGTTTTGTAAAGGGTCTAGTTGACTCAAATGATTTGCCATTAAACGTATCGCGCGAAATTTTACAAGACAACAAAGTTACCCAGACGTTACGTAAGGGTTGTACTACTCGCGTTTTGAAAATGTTAGATCGCATGGGTAAAAATGATAAAGAAAATTATCAAATGTTTTGGGATGAATTTGGTCAGGTTCTGAAAGAAGGTCCGGCTGAGGATATGGGGAACAAAGAAGCAATCGCCAAATTATTGCGTTTTGCATCTACTCATAATGAAGATGGGACTCAAAGTGTTTCTTTCCCAGAATACCTTGAGCGTGCAAAAGAAGGCCAAGACAAGATTTATTACTTAGTTGCGGACACATACGAAGCAGCTGCGAATAACCCAGCACTTGAAATATTCCGTAAGAAAGGCATTGAAGTTGTACTTATGTATGACCGCATTGACGAGTGGTTGATGTCTCACTTAACTGAATTTGATGGTAAACAGCTTGTTTCAGTCACTCGCGGTGATCTTGATTTAGGTGACTTAGAAGACGAAGAAGCGAAAAAAGCGCAGGAAGATGCAGATAAAGAATTTGCGACTTCAATTGAGCGTTTCCAAGGCGTTATCAGCGACCGAGTTAAAGAAGTTAAGGTTTCACATCGCTTAACAGATTCACCGGCGTGTATCGTTACAGGGAACTCAGATATGAGCCCTCAAATGATTGATTTGATGAAACAAATGGGACAGCCTGTGCCAGACGTTAAACCAGTATTTGAAGTGAATATGGAGCACGAATTAGTGAAGCATATTGACCAAGTGCAGGATGAAGCGCAGTTTAAGCAGTGGGTTGAAGTGTTATTAGACCAAGCAACACTTGCAGAGCGCGGCACTATTAGTGACCCAAGTACTTTTGTAAAACGCATGAATAGCCTAATGTTGTCATTAACTAAATAATGCCAATATTAAATTAGGGAAGGGAGCTTAGGCTCCCTTTTTTATTGCAATTTTGGTATTTAAAGCAACAACACGTTAAGGCATTTTAGAGCAAAACCTATTTCGAATGACGCATTTCTATTAGATTTTTGACTGGGTGAAATTTTGGTAAGAAACCTATTTATTTTTCATATTTAAACGTAAACAAGGTCTATGTTTTTCACGATTATTACCAAACTGTTAAATCCTAAAACTATTTCATTATAAATTGAGTCACTGTGCTTTTGTGTGAAAAAGTTAGACGGATAGCGTCAATTTAAATTGCCATACAGAGACAGGGAACCGTGAATATTACTAACGCCTAGCGTCAAATTTATTTACTCATGCTTTATAGCTCAAGGTTTAAAGACCGTTCGAAAAAATATAATCAATGGCTTAATATTCATTCGACTTTGGTCTAAACCCATAGGGGGGTGGGTTGTTATCGGTTTTGGAATATGACAATATGCGCGCAATATAAAAGTTTCTTAATTTTATCTGAGGTTATATTCCATGCGGATTATTCTGTTAGGCGCACCGGGCGCTGGTAAGGGGACACAAGCACAATTCTTAATGAATAAATATGGTATCCCGCAAATTTCTACGGGTGACATGTTGCGTGCTGCAATAAAAGAAGGCACTGAGTTGGGGCTTGAAGCTAAAAAAGTAATGGATGCGGGACAGCTAGTGTCTGACGATCTTATTATTGGATTAGTTAAAGAGCGCATTTCAAAAGCCGATTGCGAAAATGGGTTTTTGTTAGATGGTTTCCCTCGTACTATTCCGCAAGCCGATGCAATGAAAGAAAACGGCGTAGCTGTTGATTATTGTCTTGAGTTTGATGTACCAGATGAGGTTATCGTTAACCGTATGAGTGGTCGTCGAGTTCATCCTGGCTCTGGCCGTGTATACCACTTGGTATATAACCCGCCAAAAGTCGAAGGTAAAGATAACGAAACTGGTGATGATTTAGTCATCCGCCCTGACGATGAAGTTGAAACCGTACGTAAACGCTTAGGTGTTTATCATGAGCAAACTCAACCGTTAGTAGCGTATTACAAAGCAGAAGCAGACGCTGGAAACACTAAGTTTGCGACAATCGACGGGACACAAGACGTTGATGCGGTAAGCGCTGAGTTAGCTAACATCCTTGGTTAATAACACTGTTGTTTAATATGAAAAGCCTGCATTTTATGCGGGCTTTTTTGATGGTAAATATTTAATAATGTAGCTTTGCAGGAATTGTATATGGACGTTAAATCGATATTAATTAATGTATTGGTGAATCTAAAATCTGTTGTTTCTAAGATACCTGCCCCCTTGTTTGAACAATCACTTGCCCCTGACATGGCGCCTTTAGGTGCACAAGTTCAAATTGCAGCTAATTTTACTTTACGTGGTATGTTGCCTTTAGTCGGTAAACCGGTTGCCGATTTAGCTCTAAACGGAATAGGAAAACAAATGTGCCTGGAAAAAATTGACCATTGCATGTTGGCCTTGTCCGTTGAGGAGTTACCGCTAGGTTGGGAGTTACAGAGTGATATTTCAGAAAAAGCAGGTTTTTCCGAAATTTCATTACCGCCATTAGATTTTGTTCTCAAATATATCCTACCAAATTGTTACTTCCATTCGAGTATGGCTTATGCAATTGCCCGCAGTCATGGTGTTGCTTTGAGTAAAGGTGATTTTGACGGACTACATAGCTACCCAGTTGGCTTTAGTTTTTATTAACTATTTCAACTGGAGCGATTCAGTGACAAATTTAGTGGTTAGCTAAATTGTTTCTTGTCGTAGTAGAGAGGCGATATAGAGATTAATCAGATATGATAAGAAAGTTGGAATGTATTTGTTTATAGATTCCAACAATAACGTTATTCGTTTATCTTAGATCATCAATTTTTAAATAACTAATTTGGACATTTTATGCAGTTGGAGCTTATTCAATTTACATCGTTTTACGCGGGATTACTGGCATTTGTGTACGTAGTGCTGTCATTTCGGATCATTTTAATGCGACGTAAATACCAAGTGGGTATTGGTCATGGCAAGCAAAATGAACTTCATCGTGCTATTCGAGTACACGGCAACTTTGCGGAATATGTGCCATTAGCACTGTTATTAATGTTGCTACTTGAATTAAATCAAACTGAAAGTTGGCTAATGCACTTATTGGGATTAAGTTTGCTAATTGGTCGCTTGTTTCATGCGCTGGGGTTAGGTAAAAGTGCAGGGACTTCGGTTCCACGTTTTGTCGGCGGGATCCTGACATATACTATGATGTTAGTAGCGGCTGGCTTAAACATAGCGATGGTTTATTGAATTGTAATTGATTGCATTGTTGTAAAAACGCGGACAGGTTACAGTGATAAATCATTTTTCTGAAAAGGGTTTATCACCTATCGTGACGGATTAACGGCGCTTTTAAACATTGATTGGCTGAATTACAGACACAAAAAATCCGGAGTGGCGAACCATTCCGGATTTTTAAAATTCACAAAATTGCGAAAATTAAAAGTCTTTATTTAAAGAGCTTTAATTTGAGCATTAAAGCGGCTCTTATGACGAGCAGCTTTGTTTTTGTGAATAAGACCTTTAGTTGCATAACGATCTAAAACTGGAACTAAAGCTGTGAATGCTTCAACTGCAGTTTCTTTCTGACCAGCTTCAATAGCTGCAACAACTCTTTTCATGTACGTACGCATCATAGAACGACGACTCGCATTGTGTTGGCGAGACTTCTCAGAAGTTATAACACGTTTTTTAGCAGACTTAATGTTAGCCAAGACTGACTCCTAAAAATATAAATTCGATTTAACCGGTTTTTAAGGCCGCGAATTTTGCCTGTTTCTATCCCTGTTGTCAAACCCTTTTGAGTTTATTTAAACAATTCTGTCCTACAGGAAAACTATGTATAATTCACGGCGCTGTGCGATTGTAATGATTTAAATAAGAACAACAAGGATTAAGCGTTTGGCATTATTAAAATCTGGCCTCATTGTTTCATTAATGACGCTCATTTCTAGGGTATTAGGTTTAGTTCGTGATGTTGTGATTGCAACATTAGTAGGTGCAGGTGTTAATGCTGACGTTTACTTGTTTGCCAACCGGATCCCGAATTTCTTACGCCGTTTATTTGCCGAAGGGGCCTTTGCCCAGGCATTTGTCCCCGTTTTAACAGAAGTAAAAGAACAACATGGCGATGACGAAGTTCGCGTATTAGTTGCTAAAGTCGCAGGTACCTTAGGTGTCATTGTTACTTTTATTACCCTATTCGCGGTTATCGCCTCACCGATAATCGTAATGGTATTCGGTACGGGTTGGTTTATTGACTCGTTAAATGGTGACGGTGAAAAGTTTGAAATGGCGTCGCTATTATTAAAAATCACCTTTCCTTACCTGTTTTTTATTACGTTTGTTGCACTTTCTGGCGCGGTACTTAACACCTATAATCGGTTTGCCGTAGCGGCATTTACGCCGGTCTTTTTGAACATTGCAATTATTGTTTGCGCCATATTACTAAAGGATCACGTGTCTGATCCCGCGTTTGCATTGGCAATAGGTGTCTTTTTTGGCGGATTGACACAGTTTCTATTTCAGTTGCCATTTATGTACCGTTCTGGGTTGTTAGTGAAGCCGCAGTGGGGGTGGAATGATCCCTACGTTAAACGCATCAGATTGTTAATGTTGCCGGCGATATTAGGCGTCTCAGTTCATCAGTTAAATGCTTTGGTTGATACAGTAATTGCGTCCTTTTTAATCACCGGTTCAATAAGTTGGCTGTATTATGCCGACCGGTTAATTGAGTTCCCTCTTGGGTTATTTGGAATTGGGATCGCAACTGTCATTTTGCCAAGTCTATCTAGGCTGCACACAACAGGTGATCCTCAACAATTTCAGGCGACGATGGATTGGGCATTGCGCTTTGTTTTGCTTATGGCGTTTCCTGCCATGGCGGGGTTAATGGTTTTAGGCCCACTAATTATCGATGTTTTATATGTCCATGGTGAGTTTAAAGTGTTTGACGCCCAACAAGTCTATTGGGCCGTGTTAGCTTATGGTTCGGGGTTACTGAGTTATATGTCAGTGAAAGTATTAGCCCCTGGGTACTTTGCCAGACAAGACACTAAAACGCCGGTTAGAATTGGTATCATTTCAATGATTGCCAACATAGTTTTTAACTTTATGTTGGCACCATTTTATGGCTATGTGGGCCTAGCGATTGCAACCGCAATGTCAGCAACGTTAAATGCTGTTTTGTTATATCGTGGATTAGCTGCACAGGGCGTGTATACCATTAGCCGATATACTTTGGTTTGGGTGGTTAAATTGATTGTTGCGACCATTTTCATGTCGGTTGTTTTATATCTCCTCTACCAAATGTGGTGGCACCCTGATATGCATTTTATGACGAGCATTGGTGTCATGATGTTACTCGTTTTATGTGCTATGTTTGGTTACTTTTTAGTCTTGTTTTTGCTGGGCTTACGGATCAGACATCTAAAAAGTGACAGTCTAATTTCTTAACATCAATGGCACATTTTTGAATTATCAAAATAAAATTAGATATATTAAAAAACAATTGCCTCATTTACGTTGTCTACGCTAGTAATTACCCGTTGAATACCGTTATAATTCGTCGGTTTTTTAACTTATGAAGTGTGGGTGATGGAGTTAGTTCGGGGCTTAATTAATTTGTCAGAACATCATAAAAATTGCGTCTTAACGATTGGCAATTTTGACGGTGTCCATATCGGCCATCAATACGTCATCGACAAACTGAAAAAAGTAGCTAAGCAACACAATGTGCCTTCGGCTGTCATGATTTTTGAACCTCAGCCACAAGAAGTGTTTTTGCAGGATAAAGCCGCGGCTCGTGTACTGACGTTTAGAGAAAAATATAAAAAGCTAAAGTCTCTAGGAATCGATAGGTTGATTTGCATCCGCTTTTGCTCGACTTTTGCAGATATGACTGCTGAGCAATTTGTCGCTAACTTGTTAGTTGATAAACTGGGTGTTAAACACGTTATTGTTGGGGATGACTTCAGGTTTGGTCAAAAAAGAACAGGCGACTTTACGTTATTGAAGTCTATGGCTTCAGAACTCGGCTTTTCGGTTGATGATAGCCAAACCTTTAAATTTAGTAATAAACGTGCCAGCAGTACGGAAGTGCGTAATAGGTTGTTAGCAAGTGACTTTTCCGGCGCGTCTGAATTGTTAGGGGCGGCGTTTGGGTTTCAAGGACGAGTGATTCACGGCCAGAAGAATGGTCGTAAGTTTGGTTTTCCCACTGCAAATATTGCAGTTAAACGAGCTGTACTTCCTATCCGTGGCGTGTTTGGTGTTAAAGCGTTGCTCGGAAACAAAGAGATTTTAGGTGTTGCCAATATTGGCAATAAACCAACGTTAAATGGAATTAAACCATTATTAGAAGTTCACTTATTTGACTTCGATGAACAAATATACGGACAGAGGTTACAAATTACCCCTGTTTTTAAAATTCGAGACGAAAAAAAGTTCGACTCGTTAGATGAATTAATCGCGCAAATATCGTTGGACGTTTCAACAGCCAAGCGCAAATTTTTAATAGATTAGACCCTTAAAGGTCTAATAAGCAGTAAATAATACGGAACCGATCATGAGTGACTATAAGCATACGCTTAATCTGCCTGAAACCGCATTTCCAATGCGTGGAAATTTAGCCCAACGTGAACCTCAAATGTTGAAGCTTTGGCAAGAAAAAGAGCTATATAAAAAGATCCGCGAAGCGAAAAAAGGCAAAAAGAGTTTTATTTTGCATGACGGCCCTCCTTACGCAAACGGCGATATTCACTTAGGTCACTCAGTAAATAAAATCTTAAAAGACATTATTGTTAAGTCTAAAACAATGTCTGATTTAAATTCGCCTTATGTTCCTGGTTGGGATTGCCACGGATTACCAATTGAATTAATGGTTGAAAAGAAAGTTGGTAAGCCAGGTAAAAAAGTCACAGCTGCAGAATTCCGTGAAAAATGCCGTGCTTATGCGCAACGTCAAATCGATGGGCAAATGGAAGGGTTTAAACGCTTAGGTGTTTTAGGTGATTGGAATAATCCTTATAAAACGATGGATTTCAGTTCGGAAGCTAATATTATCCGAGCATTAAGTAAAATCATCGATAATGGTCATTTGCAAAAAGGTTCAAAACCTGTGCATTGGTGTACCGATTGTGGTTCTGCATTAGCAGAAGCTGAAGTTGAGTACAAAGATAAAGCGTCACCGGCGATCGATGTTAAATTTAATGCAGTCGACACCGACGCTGTTGTTGCAATGTTTGAACACCCAGATCATCTTCAGGGTGAAGGTGACGTGTCATTTGTAATCTGGACCACAACACCTTGGACATTACCAGCAAACAGAGCTATTGCACTTGCTGCTGACGTAGAATATGTTCTTGTACAAGTTGAAGATGATGAACAAAACAAATTTAGATTGGTTGTTGCCGCTTCACTGCTTACCGATGTCATGGACCGTTGGGGCTTCACTAAATATCATGCTCTTGGTTTTGCTAAAGGTGACTCTTTAGAGAATGTTCAGGTGCAACATCCGTTCTATGATTTTCATGTTCCAGTAGTATTGGGTGATCACGTTACAACTGACGCTGGTACGGGATGTGTGCATACCGCACCTGGCCATGGTCAAGAAGATTTCACCGTGGGTTTACAATATGGACTTGAAGTTGCAAATCCAGTAGGACCGAATGGTGTTTATGTTGAAGGTACTGAATTTTTTGCAGGACAGCATGTGTTTAAGGCGAATGCCTCCGTTGTCGCAAAATTAGAAGAAACCAATACGTTATTAAAACATGTGTCATTTGAACACAGTTACCCACATTGTTGGCGTCACAAAACGCCAATTATTTTCCGCGCTACGCCGCAATGGTTTATCAGCATGGATCAAGCTGGACTGCGCGGTAAGTCAATCGAACAAATTAAACAAGTTCAGTGGTTACCAGAATGGGGTCAAGGCCGCATTGAAGGGATGGTTGAAGGCCGTCCAGACTGGTGTATCTCACGCCAAAGAACCTGGGGGGTGCCAATTCCATTATTTATCCATAATGAAACCGATGCACTTCATCCAGATAGCCCAGCGTTGATGGAAAAAGTCGCACTGGCAGTCGAAAAAGACGGTATTCAAGCATGGTGGGATCTCGACCAAGCTGAATTGTTAGGTGCAGAATCAGATCAATACCGTAAAGTACAAGATACTTTGGATGTCTGGTTTGACTCAGGTGTTACCCATCACTTTGTGGTTGATGCCCGTGAGGAATTTGAACAAGCTGCTGACTTATATTTAGAAGGTTCTGACCAACATCGTGGTTGGTTTATGTCGTCATTAATGACGTCTGTTGCGATGAATGATGTTGCACCTTATAAACAAGTATTGACCCATGGATTTACTGTCGATAAAAATGGTCACAAGATGTCTAAATCATTAGGCAATGTGGTTTCACCAAAAGATGTAACGGGTAAATACGGTGCGGACATTCTACGTTTGTGGGTAGCCTCGGCGGACTATACAGGTGAAATGACGGTATCAGACGAAATATTTAAGCGCGCCGCAGATACGTATCGCCGTGTAAGAAATACCTCTCGATTTTTACTTGCAAACTTAAATGGTTTTGACCCGAAACAAGATATTGTTGACGTGAATGAAATGGTTGCGTTGGATCGTTGGATCGTAAGTAAAGCGGCACGTTTGCAGCAAGAGATTATACAGGCTTACGATAAATATCAGTTCCATGTTGTTATGCAAAAGCTGATGAATTTCTGCTCAGTAGATTTAGGCAGTTTTTATCTTGATGTTATTAAAGACCGTCAATACACCGCTAAAGCGGATTCAACAGCTCGTCGTTCATGTCAAACCGCGCTGTATCTTATTGCCGAAGCGATGACTCGCTGGATGGCTCCTGTATTGTCGTTTACCGCTCAGGAAATCTGGGATACTTTACCAGGAGAGCGCGACGAGTTTGTCTTTACTGACGTATGGTACGATGGCATCGAACAATACTCAGCCCAAGGTGAGTTAGGTGATAAATATTGGTCAACCGTATTATCGGTTAAAGAACAAGTAAACCGTGCGCTTGAGATTGCCAAAAAAGATAAATTGTTGGGCGCATCGCTAGAGGCTGAGTTAACTTTGTATGTATCAGATGAATTATTAAATACATTACAAACACTCGAAGATGAATTGCGATTTGTCTTAATCACCTCTGTAGTGAACTTAGCACCATTAACTGACAAACCAGATACGGCATTTGAGTCAGAAATCAGCGGCTTATTTATTGGCATTAAAGCGAGCACGGAACAAAAGTGTGAGCGTTGTTGGCATCATTCAGTTACCGTTGGTATTCATCCGGAACACTCCGATTTATGTGGCCGTTGCGTTGAGAACGTGACCGGTGCGGGTGAGTTTAGGAAATTTGCTTAATGAAGTTATTAAACAAGTTTCCCGGATTACTGTTTTTGTTGTTAAGCCTTGTTGTGGTGCTTTTTGATCAAGGCACCAAAATTTGGATTATTAATAACTTAGCACTTTATCAAGATATTAATGTTCTGCCGGTTTTTGACATCACGTATGTCAGAAATCACGGTGCAGCGTTTAGCTTTTTAAGCGACGCGGGTGGTTGGCAGCGTTGGTTTTTCACTATTATAGCGATTGTTATTAGTGTTTTATTGACATTTTGGATGGCAAAAACACCTATAAAACAAAAATTGTTATTGACTGCTTATGCCCTTATTTTAGGTGGGGCTATAGGCAATGTGGCAGATCGAATGATGTATGGTTATGTCGTCGATTTTCTCCATTTTTATTATGACAGTTGGCACTTTCCTGCATTTAATATTGCAGATGTTGCAATTAGTTGCGGTGCAGCGTTGTTAATTCTTGAAGCCTTTATTGACTTTAATCAGTCAAAAAAAGACGACAACAGCAAAAAAATACCAAATTAGGAAGTGTAAAAATGAAAATTGAAACTGGTCATGAAGTTGTTTTCCATTTTTCAATCAAACTGTCAGATGACTCGGTTGCCGATAGTACTAAAGTAAATAACAAACCCGCTAAGTTAACAATTGGTGATGGTAACCTAACACCAGGTTTTGAAGCTTGTTTAATTGGTTTGGAAAAAGGTGACGAAAAGTCTTTTACTTTACAACCTGAAGAAGCATTTGGTGAGCCTAATCCAGACAATATTTACTATTTGGATCGAGATAAATTTGGTTCAGATATTCCTGCTGAAGTCGGAACTATTGTTGCTTTTACGCAACCAGATGGGGCCGAATTGCCAGGCATGATACGAGAAGTCGTAGGTCAGTCAGTTACAGTTGATTTTAATCACCCATTAGCAGGTCAGGTATTAACGTTTGATGTCGAAATATTAGACGTATTACCAACTACAACAAAATAGAGGCGAGAAATGGAAATATTATTAGCAAATCCTAGAGGCTTTTGTGCCGGTGTTGACCGTGCAATATCCATTGTAGAGCGTGCTCTTGAAATATTTCAGCCACCAATTTATGTTCGTCATGAAGTTGTACACAATAAATTTGTTGTTAATGGCCTGCGAGAGCGAGGCGCGTTATTTGTTGATGAACTACACGAAGTACCCGACGAGTCGATTGTTATTTTCTCTGCGCATGGTGTTTCTCAAGCCGTTAGAAATGAAGCAAAACAACGTGGACTTAAAGTATTTGATGCAACTTGCCCATTGGTAACTAAAGTTCATATGGAAGTCACACGAGCGTCAAGAAAAGGCACTGAGTGTATTTTAATTGGCCATGAAGGACATCCGGAAGTTGAGGGGACAATGGGGCAATATAGCAGCGATGAAGGCGGGATTTATTTAGTAGAATCACCTTCTGACGTTGCTAATTTAAATGTTAAAAATCCAGATGAGTTGTATTATTGTTCTCAAACAACGTTGTCGGTTGATGATACGGCTGATGTTATAGATGCTTTGAGAGAAAAATTTCCGAAGATAAAAGGCCCTCGTAAAGACGACATTTGTTACGCCACACAGAACAGGCAAGATGCGGTTCGTGAATTGGCACAAAAGGTAGATTTACTTTTAGTGGTTGGTGCGAAAAATAGCTCTAATTCAAATCGGTTAAGAGAATTAGCTGAGAAAGTTGGTACGCGAGCTTATCTAATCGATGATGCGTCTAATATCAATGAGACGTGGATTGATGAATGTTTAAGTATTGGTGTTACAGCTGGGGCATCGGCCCCGGAAGTGTTAGTAAAAGGTGTTATAGACAGGTTGAAGGCGTTAGGTGCAAATCACGTCTTAGAAAATCCTGGTAAAAAAGAAAATATCGTTTTTGCCGTCCCTGCTGAATTGCAATAAAAAGAGTGATAGGCTAAAAACTACGCAAACAGTTAGAAAGGAACTAAACTTACTTATTGGCTTACGCCAAAGTTAAGTGGTAGTACGGATATGAAAAATAAAGTACTGAATAAAGCGACGTTTTCTGGTCAAAATGGTGTGGGATTAATTGAAATTTTAATCTCACTGTTTGTCATATCTATTGGTATTTTAGGGCTAGTTGGCCTGCAATTTACTGTGTCTACCTCTAATCAAGATGCCTACGTTAAAACGCAAGCCACCATTATTGCGGAAAGTTTGGCGGATAGGATCCGTATTAACCGCCAGTTCCAAAACCGAGACGATGAAACAGTACCAGTTCGTGACGCCACTGATAATGCCTATACCAATTTAAATAACTTTAATTTTAGAAATCTTTCTAGCTGCGACAGCAATGAGTTTGAATGTTTTTGTCGAGCGATTCCGGCCGCCGTTGTTAGTTGCCGAGATGAAGGCGCGGAAAATGCTGAGCTTTGCACCGCCGATCAATCAGCTATTTTTGATGCCTATGAAACAAGCTGCCAAGCTGCTGCCATTATGGATAATATGGAAGTTGGAGTTACTGCCATCGGCGCGGTTGCCGACGCTAGTGGCGACCCGGTCCCACCCCATTCAATGTTAACAATCTATGTCGCTTGGCCTGCCACTATATGGAAAAATCTAGACCGAGCACAAAGCCAGCTTTGCAATACTGTACTTGATTCACAGGGAATTGCGGGTGAATATGAGTGTGTGCATTTGGATCTGTTGTTAGGGGAAGGATTATGAGGCTAAAGTCCAATATTAAGGTTAGCGGTTTTACCTTAGTTGAGATGCTTATCTCAATGACATTAGGACTTATTATAACAGCTGGACTCGTTAAGGTTTACCAAAGTAATAATCAGCTACTGACCTATAATTATGCCTTGTCTAATATTCAGCAGGATGGGCGGTATATCATTTCGGCGTTAAGGCAATCATTATTACCTGTTGGTCGTTATAATGAATTTTCTGCCAACTTGGACCGCAATATAGATGTAGATATGGAAGCGACCTATATTCGGGCTCATTCCATTGTGTTAGAAGCTGATTATGATGTGGATCCAACACTTGGCTCAAAAGAGGGGGCAGATGAAGCGCCTGACACATTGTTCATAAATATCATGGCAAATAGAGCATGCACAGGCTCTAATTTTGATTTTGCAGTTGATGCTGAATTTCACGTCGTAAACGAATATTACACTGAAGATAATACTCTTCGTTGCCGTGGACATGACGGTCGTTACTTGCGTGGATTAAAAGCAAATGGCGCCAATGGTCAATCTGTAACACTGATGGAAAATGTTTATGATTTTCAAGTTATGTATGGCATCAGCTGGCCTATAGGAAATACAGAAACCGGTATGGTAACGTCTTGGGTTACCGCGGCCCGACTCGCTGAATTTGTAGAAGCAGATGGGAGTATACCGGTCGTTGCTTTAAAAATTGCTGTTTTGATAAAAAATGACGATGAGATCGCACTTGGTCAAACTCGAAACTTAAAATTACTCGGACACGATGCATTTATACCAGATGATGACGGTTTGTATCGAGTTTTTGAGACGGTCATATTAATGCGTAATGCATGGAATAATGTGATCGCTGGAGGTTAATTATGAAATATCGTTTACAAAAAGGCATCGTTTTAGTTATTAGCTTAGTGCTATTAACGTCGATGACTGTCGTTGGTGTGAGTTCGGTGTCTTCAGGGGTTTTGCAAACTAAGATGGCGACAAATCAAAATACCTTATCATTAGCGTTTGATGGCGCTGATGCGGCAATTGAGGGCATTGTTCATGAAAGTTCCTCAACAAACTTGAGGGCAGGAACGATTGAAGATGTTAATGGTAACCAGTTGTTTGACGTTTTAACACAAGCGCGAAATTCAGGACAGATAACTGACGACAATCAGGTGGATTTTAACAATTTACCGACATGTGATGACATTGCTGATGCGAATTGGGCGGAGCGAAGTGTTACCGCAAATGGATTACAGGACGATACTGTGATGGAAGGGACGACTGCAATGAGAGCAAGTCCAGAAGTTTGGGCGTGGTCTAAATCTGCTTATATTGGATTAAAGAACTTAACCGACGCTAATTCAGGATTGGTTTCTAGTATTGTCGACACCGACGGTGCTAGAAATCGAACTATCTTGGAAGTTTTTGTTGTTAAAGGGTGTGGCCATGTATCTGGATCTGTTGTAAATGCTGCCAATACACTTGTCTTATCTAGGCAAACGACAGAATCAGGAGATTGATAATGCGCAAATTACGCGACCTAATTATTACAGGTTTTGTTTCATCAATCGTCTCATTTAGCGCGTTTGGTGATGACATAGAAATTTATTACGGCATTTCAGACGAGGCAGTCGAAGTAAACCCTAATGTCGTTTTCATTTTTGATACGTCGGGCTCTATGTCAGCTACAGATGGCACGAGTAGCAGCCGTATGTTTAAGTCTAAAGAAGCACTAAAGTTAGCGTTAAACAATATCTCTGGCGTGAATGTTTCGCTAATGCGTTTTAATGATGATGGCGGCCCAGTGTTAATGCCGGCGACAGACATAGATGCTATTTGGCCTAGTAATGAGGTTGTGCGGTCACTTAATGGTGATTATGATTTTGCAATATCACAAAAAAATGGCTCATTGGATACCAAATTTTCAAGAGAATATTTAATCGATAATGATCATAAACGTGCCCATGCACTGCGATTTACTGACTTTAATATTCCCCACGGTTCAACAATAAATAGTGCCCATATCACATATTTCTCAGAATATAGTTCATCTGAAGACTCCATAACAATTGCGTATTTTGGTTCGTTAGCAGATGACCCTGGTGAGTTTGTCGATGGCAGTGACTTTGATGACTTATATCTAAATAGCTCAGGGAGTGTTGATACGACCGAAAGAAAATGTAACAAAACAGGAGTTGTTTGTTGGAAGCCGGATGGTTGGCTGAATGAAGATTACCCAATGAATACACCTGATTTATCCGTTATTGTGCAAGCTATTGTAGATGATGCTGATTGGGAAAGTGGTGATCCTATACTAATTTTTGGTTTAGCGGATAGCAAAGCAAGTTCAGATCAATTTCAAGTATTTAGCCACGCGGCGGCTCGTATTTCACGAAAACAAAAATCTCCACAACTGCGAATTGTTTATACCCCGCCTAATGGTTCTGAACATAAATATACAGCAAGAGATAAGTTAATAAGTTTAACAGAAGAGTTTGTTGCTGAGGGCACAACGCCAGTTGTAGATACCATGTATGAAGCCTATTTATATCTTAATGGTAAAAATGTATTTAATGGTGGAAGTCGTGGGCGTTATAACAAGGTAAGAAGTTTAGCACGCTTAAGTCATCCAGATACGTTTACCGGTTCATCAATTACAACACCTGTGGATTGTAATACAGAACAACTAACGTCGTATGAATGTCGAGATCAAAAAATTGAAGACCTTGATAAAGCAAAATACATATCGCCAATTAGTGGTGAATTGGGGCAGTGCCAGGCAAACTATTTGGTTCTGTTTAGTGACGGTGAACCTAATGCGACAGACCGAGATGGCGATATAAGTAGTATTATCGGTAGTACTTGTCAAAATGAAAATTGTGCAACAGCTCTTGCAGAATATATGGCAACACCGCCAAGTGAGCGTAGCGTTTCTAATAATGACGCGCAGGTTTTTACCTATACCGTTGGCTTTGAATCGAGTGGTTTTGACGATCAATATCTAAAAGATTTAGCTGCCGCTGGTTCTGGTTCATTTTATTCTGGTAAAACTGCTAATGAATTAGCATCGGCATTTACGTCTATTTTTGTCGAAGCGAAAAAAGGTTCAAGCACGTTTGTAGCACCAGGTATATCGGTAAATCAGTTTAATCGGTTGACTCATTCGAATGATATTTATTACGCTTTGTTTGATCCAACAAGCTCTGAATATTGGCCGGGCAACTTAAAAAAATACAAATTAATAGATAGTGTTGTTCAAGATAAGAATGAAGAAAATGCGATTTCCAGTGATGGCTTTTTTAAAGACAATGCCCATGATTTTTGGGCAACTAGCGGCTCGTTAAGTGGCACATTTGTTAGTCGAGGTGGTGTCTCTGCAAATCAAAGAGTTGCAAGAAATATATATTCTAATATGGCGAATAGTTCAACTCCTTTATCTGAAGAGGATGAACGTATCACAGCGAGTAATTTAGGTTTACTGACAGTCGATGAAGATTATCGTAATACCTTAATTAAATGGATGTTAGGCTATGATATGAAAGACAAGGATGGCGATGGTGAAACGGATGAACCTCGCTATGAAATGTCTGATCCTCTGCATTCAGAACCCTTGTTTCATCGCTACTCTGATGACAAGTCCGCTATATTTATTGGTACAAATGAAGGTTACCTAATGTCAATTGACGGTGATTCAGGCCGTGAGAATTGGGCATTTATACCTGAAGAATTAATCGATAATATTCCTGTCTATTTCCAAGACGGTAATGTATTTAATACTCGCACCTATGGTATGGATGGTTCGATTAATTCATGGACAGAAGACGGCAATACTTACATTATTGTTGGTCAGCGACGCGGTGGTAATCGCTATCATGTTTTAGATATTACGAGTCGTACATCTCCTCGCTATAAGTATTCGATTGAAGGTGGCACTGGTGACTATGCTCGTTTAGGGCAGACGTGGTCGAAACCGACAGTATCTTCGATTAAAATTGGTGAAGATACCAAGAAAGTTCTTATTTTTGGTGGTGGTTACGATCCGTTACAGGACTCGGTCAATATTCGAACGCCAGATACCGTGGGAAATTCCGTGTTTATCGTTGATGCGTCAACGGGTCAAAAATTATTTGAGATTTCGTCAAATACAAACGCTAACTATGTCATTTCAGAGATGAAATATGGTGTCCCTGCTCGGATTTCTGTGATCGATCGCGATTTTGATGGTCTTGCTGATCATCTTTATTTTGGTGACATGGGTGGACAACTATTCCGGGTAGACTTATACAACGGACAGACAACGTCAAAATTGGCCGTGGGTAAATTACTTTATTCATCGAGTGAAGATGCCAATATAGAGAAAACACGTCGTTTTTATAATTCACCTGACATTGCTGAAATAGTGCAAGATCATGACCATTATTACGCGGTATCAATAGGTTCAGGTTATCGAGCTCATCCGTTAGATGAAACAGTGCAAGATTCCGTTGTGATGATTAAAGATAAAGGGGTATTTATAAAAGAAGATGGACGCTATACCTTCCCTGAAATCTCTACAATTGTTCAAATTACGCCGGAATCTCAAAATCTATCTGATTCAGCTGAATTTGATGGTTACGAATTCAATTTAACTAAAGGTGAAAAAGTACTCACTGGGGTGTCGATTATCAATAGCCGACTCATATTCTCAACGTACGACCCAAGTTCAGCTGGTTTAGAGGAAAACTCTTGTTCGGCGGCTCAGGGCGGAGGCAGAGTCTATATTATTAATTTGCTCGACGGTAATGCGTTGATAGATATAAATAATGACAATAAGATTGATTATAATGACTCATTTGCAGTATTGGATAAGTCTGGGATCCCAGCGGAGCCTCGATTAATTATTACCGATCCTGACGCGCCAACAATTTGCATCGGCACAGAATGCGCTGACACTGTTGAATCGGCTGACGATGAGGGTGACATATTTAAGAAACTTACAAGTAAGGTTTCGGGTGCTAAGAGTAAATTGAAACGGGTCTATACCAATTCTTGGTCAACAGAAATAGAACCGACAACAAAGGATGATAGATGACATACAAACTAAAATGCCAAAATGGATTTTCCCTAATCGAGTTACTTATTGTCGTATCAATAATTGGGATTTTGGCTGGTGTTATTTATCCGAGTTACACTAGGCATGCCCAGAGCTCTTATCGTGCACAGGCTCAAGCTGATTTACTGGCACTCGCAACTGCAATGGAAAAACATCGCGCGACAACGTTTAGCTACGCTGGGGCTGCCGGCACATCTGACGCACCGACCGATACTGGCGCTCCTTGGATTTATGATGATCAGTCGCCATCGAATACAGGCTCAGAAGCTATTTACAATTTGACCATTCAAGCGGTTGGTGGCAATGGACGGACGTATGAGATCCGTGCAACGCCTGTTGCATCTGGCCCTGTTGGTCAAGGCAGTATGAAAGAAGGCATAATGAGTTATTTCTCTGATGGCCGAAAAGCTATTGATGCTGATCACGATGGTGCTTATAGCGCGGATGAATTTTGTTGGAAGTGTTAATATGCAAAATAACGTGAGGCGGTCTGGATTTACGATTATAGAATTGCTAGTTACCCTGGCGTTATTTAGTATTATCGCCACAACGGTAACGCCGTCATTGGGTAACTTTTATAAACGTAATAGAGTTGCATCGATTGTAAATAATCATATTTCAGCCATTCAATTGGCGAGGCATACCGCTGTATCTGAAAACGTGTTTGTGGTTGTTTGCCCTAGTTCCGACATGCAAAACTGCGAAGACGACTGGGCACTAAGTAAAATTGTTTTTGTTGATGAAGACGGTGATGGCTCGTTAGATGGCAATGAAGAAATCATCGCAAACATTGAAATGGTTAACGATTACAGGGTTGCATCCACACGTGACTCTTTACGTTTTGCGCCATTTAACACTGCCCAGAACAATACGGCCACAATTACAATTTGTCCTGATGAAGAAACAACCGTTTTTTCACGTGCTATTGTTATATCAAATGTAGGCCGAGTTCGACTTGAAAAAGATCAAGCCGAAATCGACTGCACAGATTAAGGATCAATCGTAAATCGTTGGGATAGGTAGCCGTTTATGTTGAGTTTTATTGAATATTTCCGTTAATTTCTCAGCAATGTGTGGCGCCACCTCTTTATTTTCTAAGAAGTCATCAATTTCATCATAAGTGATCCCAAGTGCTGATTCATCTTCTTTGCCTGGCGCAAGTTCTTCTAGATCGGCAGTCGGAGATTTTTCAACGAGTCTTTTAGGAGCGCCTAATTCAGCGGCTATAGCACGAACTTGCCTTTTATTTAGGCCAAATAGAGGGATTAAGTCACAAGCGCCATCACCCCATTTAGTAAAAAAGCCTGTGAGATTTTCAGCAGAATGATCGGTTCCTAACACTAAACCTCCTACTAAACCGGCTATTTCGTATTGTGCGGCCATTCTAGCGCGCGCTTTCACATTCCCCTTTACGAAGTCCACATGAGTGCTGGAAAACTTCGTAGAGATGTCTGTAGGCAATGACTGCATAACTTGGTGATGTAAACCGTTAACAGCATCTTTAACGTTAACCGTTAACACGTGGGTCGGTTTAATGAAACTTAACGCCAATTGGGCTTCATCTTCGTCAGCCTGAATATCAAAAGGTAAACGAATTGCAAAAAAGCTATATCCGCCGTTATGTTCTTCATTTAGTTGATCCACTGAAATTTGAGCTAATCTTCCGCAAGTAGAAGAGTCGACACCACCACTTATCCCTAAAATTAGGTTTTTCTGCCCAGAACGTAAAAGTGTTGCTTTGATAAACTCAACACGTCTGTTAATTTCGTGGTTTACATTGATAGTTGGTTGAACCATCATTTCCTTGCGAATTTGTTGTGCATCCATAAATGAATTTCTTCTCATGTTTAACTGGTTAGAATATTCTATGTTAACTAAAATAATTTCTCACTAATTGTAACCCGATCAGGTAAAAATATATGAAAAAAGTTACGGCGGTAATAAAACCTTTCAAACTAGATGATGTCCGTGAGGCGTTATCTGAAATTGGCGTTAATGGTATGACAGTAACAGAAGTAAAAGGTTTTGGTCGACAAAAAGGCCATACTGAGCTTTACCGTGGCGCAGAATACATGGTTGATTTTCTACCAAAGGTCAAACTCGAAATTGTCGTCAATGATGAGACTGTTGAGCAGGTCGTTGAAGCAATTTTAGAATCTGCTCAGACCGGGAAAATTGGAGATGGTAAAATATTTGTCGAAGCCATTGAAAGAGTTATTCGTATTCGTACTGGCGAAGAAAACGAAGAAGCGGTTTAGTGTATCGTTTAGTCTTGTTCAAAAATCGTAATTAAATAAATTTCTGACGAACAGACAAAAAAATACCGGAAGCAAGCTTCCGGTAAAACAACAATTCACTGGGGAACACTTTTGAGTGTATTAGCTTTCTAGCAGTTTGCCAGTGCCAATTTCAATTTTTCTTGGTTTAAGTGCTTCAGGAACTTCGCGCTCTAAGAATATGTGCAATAAACCATTTTCAAGTTCTGCATCAATGACCTTAATATAGTCACCTAGTTGAAAACGGCGTTCAAAATTTCGCTCAGCAATTCCTTGGTAGAGATATTTTTTATCAGTCTTTAATTCGGGTTTAATCCCTTTTACGACAAGCGTATTGTGTTCAGACTGAATGTCTAATTCATTGTCACTAAATCCGGCAATTGCCATTGTAATTCGATATTTATCGTCGGCTACAGATTCAATGTTATAAGGAGGATATCCGTTTGATTTATCGGTGCGATTTGCTGAGTCTAACAAAGTCGCTAGGTGGTCAAATCCGATGAATGAACGGTATAGTGGTGATAGGTCTACATTTCTCATTTTCTTATCCTTTATTTTAAGCAATAAGTATTATTTAAATACATTTTAAATTTAATTAACCTTTCAAAATGAACAGGTTAGGTAGTTATCGACAATCCGTTAGGCATTGCTCGTTAACTTGAAACATATCTATGGGTGCATTTTATTTTTTCAACAAAAAAGGCCAAATTAATTTGGCCTTTTTGACTATTTTATTGATTTTAATCAGATTTAATTTTGCTCAGAAACCTGGGTAATGGCATGAAATGCGGCATCGTAATCGGGTTGTTCAGATAATTTTGCAACGATCTCTTTGTAAAAGATGACGCCGTCGGGTCCAATTACAAAAACTGAGCGAGCTAACAGCCCCATATCTTTAATCAATACGCCGTAACTCATACCAAAGTCACGCCATACTGAGTCAGACAGTGTCATTAACTTGTCAACATTTTCGGCCTGACAAAAACGTTTTTGAGCAAATGGTAAATCGGCACTAATAGTTAACATCACAATATCTTGAGGTAAATTACTTACTTCGTCGTTAAATCGTTTTGTTTGAATACTGCAAACACCAGTGTCTAAACTTGGGACAACACTAATTAAAACCGGCTTACCTTTAAAGTCGCTTAGAGATTTTGTTTTAAATTTACTATCTACCACTTTGAAATTAGGGGCGAGTTGCCCGACATTAATTTGTGGCCCCAATAACGCAACGGGTTTGTCTCCAGCGCTGACGATATCGTAGTGGATCGGTAAGTCTTTCTGTATATCAGCGGCAGAAACACTGAACACTGATATAAGAATGCCGAAAACCGATAAAAATTTCATATTTACTCCAATTTAGTTATTTCGCATATAAATGCTAGCTTGCTTTATGATTTAACTGCTATAGTTTTTACATAATCTATTATTAATAGGTTTAAATTCAAAATTTTATTTCAAAATACCGGTAATTTGGTCAATATAATAATATGCAAACGACAGTAATTATTTGTGATGATTCTAATCTAGCACGTAAACAAATGGCACGTTCTTTACCCGACGAATGGGATGTAGAAGTGGTATTTGCAGTTAACGGCGAAGATGCTTTAGATATTATAAGAAAAGGGCAGGGAGATTTGCTTTTTCTTGATTTAAATATGCCGGTGTTAGATGGTTATGGCGTGTTAGAGGCATTACAAGCCGAAAGTATCTCAATTATTACAATTGTCGTATCAGGAGATATCCAAACTGCGGCTCATGAACGAGTTAAAGCCTTAGGTGCATTGGATTTTATAAAGAAGCCAATTGATAAAGAAAAACTGCAGGCACTCCTACATAAATACGGTATTACCAGCGAAGCCGAATTAGGTAAAATCAAGCCTAAAGCTGAAAAGTTGCTAGATGCTGAAACTCGTGATGTTCTGCAAGAAGTTACAAATGTTGCTATGGGGCAGGCGGGTAGTTTACTTGCAACTGTGCTGGATGTTTTTGTAAAACTTCCTATCCCAAATGTAAATTTATTGGAAGTCTCTGAGTTAGCTATGGCGCTGCAGTCGGTTGAAACAAACGATACGACGTCAGGTGTCTGCCAGGGATTTATAAGCGGTGGTGTTGCCGGAGAAGCTTTACTGATTTTACACGATTCAGGTTTTAAAGATATCGCCAAGCTTCTGAATTATAAAGGTAAAGTTGATAGTCGAGTCGAACTCGAATTATTGATGGATATTGGCAATATATTAATAGGTTCAGTACTTAAAGGCTTGTCTGAACAGCTTGATTTAAACTTTAGCCAAGGTCACCCAACCGTGCTTGGGCAACATTGTAATGTATCGGATTTAATTTATACCAATTCGACCCATTGGAAAAAGACACTTACCATTGAAATCAGCTATGGGCTGGAAGGGCACGATGTAACTTGCGATTTATTACTGCTTATTACTGAAGACTCAATTCCAACCCTTCAAAATAAACTCAACTTCTTATTTGACATATGACCATGACAGAAAAAGCGACTATTGAAGTATCCGAAGTCCATTGGTTAATGGATATGTTTCAGTCTGTAGATGTCGGACTGGTTGTTCTAGACCGTGATTATAAAATTCAAGTTTGGAATGGTTTTATGGAAAATCATTCTGGTGTAACGCCTTATGACGTAAGAAATAAATCACTTTTTGAAGCATTTCCTGCACTTGATGAATATTGGTTAAAGCAAAAAACAGATCCAGTTTTTGTTCTTAAAAACCGAGCGTTTACCATATGGGAACAAACCCCACACATTTTTAAATTTAAGAACTATCGGCCGATTACAAGTGTGGCGCCGTTCATGTACCAAAACGCCACTTTTATTCCACTGACCGACACAATGGGTGAAGTAACTCACCTTTGCATTATTATTTACGACGTGACCGATGTTGCTATTTCAAAAATTGAATTAGAAGAAGTTAACAAAGAGCTGAAGCGCCTAAGCCAGACTGACCGATTAACCAATCTTAATAACCGAGGTTACTGGGAAGAGTGTTTACAAAGAGAATTTCAACGGCAAAAACGTAGCCACAATATAAGTACGTTGTTGATATTCGACATTGATCACTTTAAAAAAGTGAATGATGGGTACGGCCACGCTGCGGGTGATGAAGCGATTTTACATTTAGCTAAGATACTGCGTAAGAACTTACGTGAAACGGATATTGGCGGGCGCTACGGTGGTGAAGAGTACGCCGTGATATTAACTGAAACGGATGTTCAGCATGGACTTATCTTTGCTGAGCGCATTCGAAAAATCGTTGAAGAATCCCATGTTTTATATAACGATATTGAAATCAAATTTACAATAAGCATGGGCTTAGCAGAATACTCAGACCAATTTGAAAATCACCAAAATTGGATCGAGGCTGCCGACAGTGCGCTTTATGTAGCCAAGACTGATGGTCGTAATTTAGTTAGGACTTTTACCCCTGATATTGAACGTGTTGTTAAATAAGCTTAATAAAGTTGAAAAATTAATAGGTTAATTGTAATTGTTTTTATACAAAATACGCTGAAATACGATGTTTTGCGAATAAACCAAAGGGGGTATTCGCAAAAATCTAGTTATCTTTTATCGTATTTTCAACGACAGGGCAGTGTGCTAGCTCAATATATTTCCCTCCAATTTGTTGTTGAACCAATTTCACATCAAAGCCCCATAGTCTGTAAACATGTCTCATCATTTCGTCTAGGTTGCCACTAAGCGGAATATGGTTGTGTGGTGTGTATTCTAACGTTAACGATCTATCGCCATTTACATCGACATTAATCACTTGAATATTTGGCTCTAAAAAGCTTAAGTTATATTGCGAAGCCAGTTTCTGGCGGATATCACGATAGCCTTGCTCATTATGTATCGCGGTGACCTCCAACATTTTATTGTCTTCATAGTCCTGTAAATTAAACAGTTTAAACTCACGCATTAACCGCGGTGATAAAAACTGGGCAATAAAACTTTCATCCTTAAAATTTTCCATAGCGTAATGCATAGTATCAAGCCAATTTGACCCCGCGATATCTGGGAACCACAGTTTATCTTCTTCATCAGGGGCCTCACAAATGCGCCTAATGTCTTTAAACATTGCAAACCCAATAGCATAGGGGTTTATGCCACTAAAGCCAGGGTGGTTGTATTCAGGCTGATATACGACGGCAGTGTGGCTATGTAAAAACTCTAAAATAAATCGCTCAGTGACCAAACCTTCGTCGAATAGGTGATTCAAAATAGTGTAGTGCCAATAGCTTGCCCAGCCTTCGTTCATGACTTGTGTTTGTTTTTGAGGGTAAAAATACTGTGAAACTTTACGGACTATTCTCACTATTTCACGTTGCCAAGGGGCCAATAAGGGCGCATTTTTTTCGAAAAAATAAAGTAAATTTTCCTGGGGTTCTGTAGGAAATTTACTGCTTTTGATTTTGGTTTCAGCGGCTTTCTGTGGAATCGTTCGCCACAATTGATTGACTTGGCTTTGTAGATATTCCGCGCGTTCTGTTTGACGTTTTTGCTCTTCAAACATAGAGATTTTTTGTGGGCGCTTATATCTGTCGACACCTAAATTCATTAAGGCATGGCACGAATCAAGGATCTCTTCAACTTCCTCTACACCATACTTTTGTTCACATTGCTCAATGTAGTTACGAGCAAATAATAAGTAATCAATAATTGAACCTGCATCCGTCCATGTTTTAAAAAGGTAATTGTTTTTAAAAAAAGAATTGTGACCATAACAGGCATGTGCAATCACGAGCGCTTGCATCGTGATGGTGTTTTCTTCCATGAGATAAGAAATACAGGGGTCAGAATTAATGACGATTTCGTAGGCCAACCCCATAAATCCTCGTTTATAGTTTTGTTCAGACTCTATAAACTTTTTACCAAAAGACCAGTGGTTGTAATTAAGTGGCATGCCCACACTTGAATAAGCATCTAACATTTGCTCAGAGGTAATTATTTCAATTTGGTTTGGGTAAGTATCAAGTCGATAATATTCTGCGACTCGTTTTATTTCATTTTGATAGGCTTCTAATAACTCAAATGTCCACTCTGGGCCATCTGATAGCGGTTGCGCTTTTTGTTTCTTTTTTGCTGTCATATCCTTCCCCTAACGCTAACTGCTCGTTTGTTTCTTAAAGAATTCTCTGAAGATTGGATAGATATCAGAGGCTTGTTTGATATTTTGCATAGCAAAATTATCATGGCGTTCTGTTAACCCTTGGTACTCTTGCCATAGGGTTTGATGACTGCGATTGGTTATTTCGATATAACTAAAATAACGTGAATAGTTCAGTATTTTGTCGTTTAATAATTTGCTGCATTTTGGCGAGTCGTCAGCCCAATTGTCACCGTCTGATGCTTGTGCTGCATAAATGTTCCATTGATTGGCAGGATAACGCTGTTGCACAATCTCATCCATTAAATACAAGGCACTAGAGACTATTGTTCCTCCTGTTTCCTGCGAATAGAAGAACTCCTGTTCATCGACTTCTTTCGCCTGTGTATGATGACGAATAAACACAACTTCTGTGTTTTTATAACTTCGGCTCAAAAACTGATAGAGCAAAATATAAAAACGTTTAGCGATGTCTTTTGTGCTTTGATCCATTGACCCCGATACATCCATTAGACAAAACATCACCGCTTTGCTACTTGGCTTAGGGCGCTTTTCAAAATTACGGTAACGTAGGTCGAAGGTGTCAATAAAAGGCACTTTTTTAATTCGTCGTTCTAGATCTTCTATTTGTTCTTCTAACTGAGCTTTAATCCGAGGATCGGGCGTTGGCGATAGCACCAGTTCAGCAAGTTGTTTTTGCAATTCTTTTAACTTCTTTTTTTTACTGGCTGTTAATGCAATTCGCCTTGCTTGGGCACCTCTTAATGAGCGAACAATATCGATACTCGAAGGGATCCCCTCAGATTTATAACCACTGCGTACGGTTTCAAATTCAACTTCTTGTTTCTGTTCTGTTTTTTGTAGATTGGGTAATTCCAAGTCATCAAAGAGTAAGTTTAGATACTCCTCCATCGAAATAGAGAAACTAAATTCGTCCTGACCTTCTCCAGAATCGGAGGCGTCGCCATCGCCTGAACCTTGACCTCCGCCTTCTGGGCGTTTGATTTTGTCACCAGGAATAAATTGATCATTACCGGGTAAAATTCGGTCACGATTTCCGCCTTTTCCTTGATGAAAAATAGGTTCTTTTATATCCCGACTTGGGATTGAAATGTTTTCAGAAGATTCAGTGTCAGTAACGCTTCTTTTACTAATGGACTCGGCAACTGCTTTTTTAATCTGTGATTTATAGCGGCGCAAAAAGCGCTGGCGGTTAACCGCGCTTTTGTTCTTGCCGTTTAATCGACGATCTATAAAATGCGCCATACATACCTCCTCAGTTAAATTACTGAGATTTTCGGACGCGTAAATACCATTCCGATAATAGGCGTACTTGTTTTGGGGTATATCCCTTTTCCACCATACGATTTACAAAATCGTCGTGTTTTTTCTGATCATTTACGTTTGCTTTAGCATTAAACGAAATGACAGGTAACAGCTCTTCTGTATTTGAAAACATCTTTTTCTCTATAACCGTGCGCAGTTTTTCGTAACTGTTCCACGCTGGGTTTTTGCCTTCTTTCTTAGCACGAGCGCGCAACACAAAATTAACGATTTCATTTCTGAAGTCTTTTGGATTACTTATACCTGCCGGTTTTTCAATTTTTTCCAGTTCGTCGTTGAGCGCTGAACGGTCAAATAATTGGCCCGTTTCTGGATCGCGATATTCTTGGTCTTGGATCCAAAAGTCGGCGTAAGTCACATAACGGTCAAATATATTTTGACCGTACTCAGAATAAGATTCCAAATATGCGGTTTGAATTTCTTTGCCAATAAACTCAACGTATTGTGGGATTAAATAACCTTTTAAAAATTCCAAGTAGGCTTCTTGTTGTTCTTGAGGAAATTGTTCTCGTTCAATTTGTTGTTCTAGCACATAAAACAAGTGCACTGGATTTGCAGCAACTTCTTGATGGTCGAAGTTGAAAACGCGGGACAAGATCTTAAATGCAAAACGGGTAGAGAGACCGGCCATGCCTTCATCAACGCCGGCGTTATCTTTATACTCTTGATAGGACTTTGCTTTAGGATCGGTATCTTTAAGGCTCTCACCGTCATAAACACGCATTTTGGAATAAACAGAGCTGTTTTCAACGTCTTTAATTCGCGACAAAATTGTAAATTGGGCGAGAATGTTTAGTGTGCTCGGCGCACAAGGGGCTTTTGCGAGTTCACTACTTATTAGCAGTTTCTCATAAATTTTTACTTCTTCAGTTACCCGCATGCAATAGGGCACTTTTACAATATAGACTCGGTCTAAAAATGCCTCATTATTGCGATTATTCCTAAATGATTCCCATTCGGATTCATTGCTGTGGGCTAAAATTATGCCGTCATAGGGTAATGCTGATAAGCCTTCGGTGCCGTTATAGTTGCCTTCCTGTGTTGCAGTTAGCAACGGATGAAGCACTTTGATAGGCGCTTTGAACATTTCGACAAATTCCATTAAGCCTTGGTTTGCACGGCATAAAGCACCGGAATAGCTATAGGCGTCGGGATCGTCTTGGGAAAAATCTTCTAGTTTTCGGATGTCTACTTTACCAACAAGAGAGCTAATGTCTTGGTTGTTGTCATCACCAGGTTCGGTTTTAGCGATGCCAATTTGATGTAAAACAGACGGGTTACGTTTAACTACTTTAAATTGACTAATATCTCCACCAAACTCTTTTAGCCGTTTGGCAGCCCACGGCGACATTATTGTTTTTAAATAACGAAGTGGAATGTTGTATTCCGACTCCAAAATGTGGCCATCTTCATCTGGATCAAATAGGCAAAACGGGTGGTCGTTTACCGGAGATCCTTTAATGCAATATATGGGTTGTTTTTGCATTAGGTATTTGAGTTTTTCCGCAAGTGATGATTTGCCGCCACCGACAGGTCCTAATAGATATAAAATTTGTTTTTTCTCTTCTAACCCTTGGGCCGAATGTTTTAAATAAGAAACAATTTGCTCAATCGCTTCTTCCATCCCAAAAAAGTCTTTAAATGCGGGGTATTGAGAGATAATTCGATTTGAGAATATTCGGCTTAATACAGGATTTTGTGACGTATCGACCATTTCCGGTTTTCCAATGGCCAATAATAATCGTTCGGCAGAAGATGCGTACGCAGACTTGTCCTTTTTACACAGCTGAAGAAATTCATCAATGGTAAATTCTTGTTCTTGCTCAGCCTCAAAACGTTGTTTGTAATGGTCAAATATACTCATAGTGCCTCCAAAACTCTCAAGGAAAATTAGAGTTTGTATTCTATTGATTTAGCTAGTTTTGTTACTTTAAGATTAGTCTAGATTTAGAGATACAAGGAAAAATTTGAGAGATATTAATTGTTCTATCGAGTAAATAATTGAAAGTTATAATTTAAACCTCTGGAATTAAGGTGCGGAAAATGGCAGTAGGTCGTCTTATAAATGCGAGATGTATAATATAGTGATCTTGACTATAATTTTTCGGATCGTTACTCTACGCAGGGAAAGCGCTTACATTTTGATTCATCTTTATTTCAATCGTTTTTTTAGGTGTAACTCTTTGAACTTTTTAGATCTAATTGGTGACTAAATACATAGCGGAATCGACGGTTTTGTCGAATAAATGGATGGTAAATACGTGAAAAAAGACACACCTATCTTTGTAGAATCGACTGAAAAATTAGAATTTGGTGCTGAAGACACGCTGCCAAATGTTTCCGTCGACAATCTGATATTCTCATTGCAAGACAGCAAATTAAAATTACTCTTAGTTAAATACACACAAGGTATTGCCAGTAACAAGTGGGGTGTCATCGGCCATTGGGTTAAGCTGGATGAAAGTCTTGACGAAGCAGCGCTACGAGTTATTAAGAAAGTCACCTTAGTTAAAAAACTGTATTTGGAACAACTCAGTACGTTTGGTGCGGTGGACAGATATCCACTTAGTCGGATTATCACCGTTGCTTATTATGCGCTCGTTCGATTCGAAGACGTAAAAATTACGACGGGAAACAAAGATATTGAAGTAGCGTGGTTTGACGTTAACGAGCTTCCAGATTTGATTTTTGATCATCAAAACATTGTTGAAGCCGCGATTAAACAACTTAGGTACAAAGTCAGACATGAGCCTGTGGGATTCAGTTTGTTGCCAGAAAAATTTTCATTGCTTCAATTGCAAGAAATCTATGAAGCGATTTTAGGCCAAAAGTTGGACAAGCCGAATTTTCGTCGAAAAATATTGAAAATGAACTTGTTGATTGATTGCAAAGAAAAACAAACGAATGTGGCTCATCGTGCGGCGGGCTTGTATCAATTTGATGAAACGGCATATCGCAGGTTAACGGAATTTGGCTTTTCGTTTGAACTTTAAAACGATAAATTTAGCTGTGTGAGAGTTTAGGGAAAGGGTTTCGGACTGCTATACGCAAATATCTAATTAAATGCGTATAGCGATTTTATTAGGACAAAATATTGTTCAACTAAGGTTGAGTTGGCATTAAGTCTTTTACCCAAGGTTTGAGTTGCTTGTCACGGTTTATCAATAATGGGTAGTCGGTGCGCCCCTGCATTGGCCAATAGTTACGCCATGTTTGAGTATCGTGCACCCCCCAAAATGTTACACGACTTATTTTGTCACTGTGTTTTAAAAATAGCGCAAATAACTGTTTGTAACGATCGCCAAGTTGAGCGTTTACATCATCTGGGATCCCGTTTCGGTAAGGGTCGTATTTGTCTTGCAATTGGAAATTTTGTGAAACGTCAGCGCCTTGATGTGCGTCTTCAGGAAATGGCAACACAGACACATCTAATTCTGTGATCATTACTTTTAGTCCAAGCTCACCAAACGCAATAATAGAGTCTTCGAGTTCTGCAAGGTCTGGATAATCAAGCGCATAATGACCTTGTATTCCGATCCCATCAATTTTAATTCCACGCGCGATTAGGTTTTTTGCCATAGCAACAACGCCACGACGTTTTTCAGGTTTAAATAAGTTGTAATCGTTATAGTACAACTCTGCATCAGGTGCAGCTTTAGCAGCCATTTTAAAGACTTCAGCGATATAATCATCACCTAAAATCTCTAACCATTTGGATTGACGTAATGTACCGTCTTCGTTAAAGGCTTCGTTGAGCACATCCCAACCATTCACCTTGTTTTGATAGCGGCCTGCGACTGTATTGATGTGTTCTTCAACAATGGCAGTTAGGTCCTGTTTGGTACGGTTTTGGCCATTATTATCAGTAAAAACCCAATCAGGTGTTTGGGCATGCCAAACAAGCGTGTGGCCAACAAAAAATGAATTATGATCTTTTGCTATGGCTGCCAATGCATCTGCTGAGTCAAATTTATAGTTGTTTCTCGTAGGGTGGATACTTTCCCACTTCATTTCATTTTCTGCGGTTAACGCGTCAAATTGCTTTTTTACCAATGGCAGTGTATCAGCTTCAGTATTTAGTATTTGCTCCTTGTTGAGAGCAGCACCTATCATAAATTTATCACCAAATAGATTACGTAGAGAAAGATTTTTTGAAGCATCAACAGATTTCACTGTAGACATTTCTTTGCCGTTATCGGCGCAAGAAGACAGTAAGAGTATACTCAGGACTACCACTACGCGAGAGTTTAGGATTTGGTGCATGTTGTTTCCTTAATTTAATACAATACCGGCAAATAGAGATAATTATGTCACCGGAGTTTACTTTGTTTAGATGTTCTTCCCACTGAGTTTACGTCTAAATGTTCAAATGCTACTCATGCAAATTTGCAAATGCCATCGAGTTTTTAGCACGTATCGCTGTTGTTTGCCTTCAAATAGAGCAGACTACAATTCACTTCGTAAATGGCAATTTAGGTGATACATATGTGTAAGTAAAATTTAGTCGAGCTACCCCCAACGGGAAGAAAAGGGCAGCTCTGCCTGACTAATTTGTTCAGCTTAAATTAATCAGGTATGAGTAACTTATGGTTATAATCACTATAAGTAAATATGGCGAAAAAATAACATAACGTAAAACAATGAAATAGTAAAAATGAACGCGGTTAACTCAAGCTAATTGAGTTAAAAACACGTCTTTAATTTAGATAATCGCCGACCTGCAATAATGTTAATACGCTGATTTTATTTCATCGATAGCCTAATTTATCGTAACGAAAATACAGGATGCACGATAAGCTAATTTGTATCAAAAGTGGTTTTTATAAAAATGCTAACTCGTCTATTTCCGTTAGCACTGTATTGTTACAGTATCTGGGATTAATAAGGTTATCGTTTCGTAAAAATGGTTTATTCAAAAGGGTAGAAATGAATACTAAAAAATTTTTTAATCTGAAAGTGATTTTATCGCTGGTAACGGTACTAACTGTCTTAGGGTGTAGTAAGTCAACTGAGCCAAATGTTACCAAGCAAGACTTGCCGAAAATAAGTGTACAACTGTGGTCAGTCAAAAACGCACTCACTAATGACTTTAAGGGGACACTTCAAAAGTTATCAGATATGGGATTTGAAGGAGTAGAGTTTGCTGGCAATTTTGGGCCCTACGCAGGTGATGCAAAAGGATTAAAACAGTTTTTGAATTCATTAAATTTAACAGCGAGTGGTGCGCATGTTAACTACGACGCGTTGTCTAATGCGAATATTGAAAGTACTTTGGATTTCTATCAAACGTTAGGCGCAAAATTGCTTATAGTTCCTTGGGATGAACGCGCTTGGCACCCAACCGATGTTAAAGAGATGGTGGCGCAGCTTAATGCAATCCAAGCTAAAGTGACCGAACGAAATATGGTGTTTGGATACCATAATCATGACCAAGAGTTTAACGAGTTTCAAGGCGAAACCTATTGGGATTACATTGCCCAAAACACCAACAACTCATTTTTGCTGCAACTCGATGTTGGCTGGGTTAATTATTCTAAAAAAGATGCGGTTAATTTTGTGACTAAATACCCAAATCGTACATTAACGACTCATTACAAAGTTAGAACAAAAGACGGTCAACCGGAGTCTGTTATTTTAGGTGATGATGGCTATGATTGGGCAACACTGATCAAAACTAATATAGCGGTAGGCGGCACAAAATGGATAGTTGTTGAGCAAGAAGAATACCCTGCTGGATTAACTGAATTAGATTCTGTGAAGTTGTCTAAGCAAGGTTTGGATAAGATAATGGCGCGTTTAGACTAAAGCAAGACGCAACAGGGCATTATCTGTAATTTCGGGTAGTGCCTTTTGTTGTGTCGAAACGTTAAGCCGACAATACCCTTACATAATCAATATTATTCGGTAAATGGAATGACAGAATTACGTTCCACAAGTTTTGGCGAAAATTGATTGGTAATCTCAATATTTTCAAATTGATAAACTTCTTTGAGCACTAAATCTACAGCCATTTTTGCCATATTAAATACAGGATAATTGAGTGTCGTTAGTGTCGGGTATAAGTAGCTTGCGTATAAAATATTATCGAACCCAACAATTGAGAGATTTTCTGGTAAATCCATACCTAACTTCCGTGCCATAGCCATAGCACCACAGGCCGTTTCGTCATTAGCACAAATCAGTGCAGTAAACGGTTTGTTTTTATGAATAAGCTCACTTAAACCAATACTGCCGCTTTCTTGAATAAAGTCGCCGCGATAGAGCAGGTCTTCATCAAATTCGATGCCAGACTCTTCTAGTGCGGCTTTATGACCAAATAATCGGTCATTGGAATCTATTTTCCAGGTAGGTCCAGAAATATAAGCAATGTTCCTGTGGCCTTTTTCAATAATTGCTTTGGCAGCCAAATAGCCACCAACGCGATTATCTAAGTAAATGCACAAGTCTTTAATTTCTTCCACAACGCGGTTAATAATAACAACTGGGATCTTGCTTTTAGATAATTCGACTAAGTATTCATCAGTTACCGCTTCAACGTGCAGAATTAACGCATCGCAATTTCGGCTTAATAGAAACTCTATGCCGTCTTTTTCAGTTGCTTCTTCGCTGTGACCCGCGGTAAAAATAACGTGTTTGTTGGCTTTTCTAAGTTGGGTTTCAACCCCACTCATTAAGAACCCAAAAAATGGGCCTTTTAACTCAGGTATCATTACACCGATACTGTTAGAGCGATTTGAAGCTAAGGACTGGGCAATAGAATTCGGACGATAACCCAATTTACTCATTGCGGCTTCGACTTTTTTTCGTGTTTTATCACTTACATTACTAGAGCCATTCATAACCCTAGATACGGTAGCCAATGATACCCCAGCCAGTTCTGAAACTTCGTAAATTGTCGCCATTACACTATCAAATCCTTAAAAAATTCAGCGTGAGTTTACCCTTTCTTGTAACGGTTAACTAGCCAAACGTGCTTCTGATAAATCATTTGTCATTTTTTCCTGCATCTTATCGTCAAGAGGATAAAACATCATTAGTGCCGCTGCGATAAACCCGAATGCCGCAGGGATCCAACTCATCAGCCATTGCATGCCTGGCAGTGAGTCTTCAATTGTTGCAGCATCCATACCGTCATAGCCATAACCTGACAATACTAGGAGCACAAGTGCACCGGCAAAACCACCGCCTGTTTTTTGAACAAATGTACCAGCGGAATAAATCAGTCCTGTTGCTCTGCGCCCATTTTTCCATTCAGAATAGTCGGCAGAGTCGCCTAGCATTGAGAAAAACAAGGTTGGCATAATTGCAGCAAAAAACTCAGCAGAACAACCCAACAAAAATACCGGTACGATGGACTTTTCTGGGATCCAGAACATGGCGCCAGTTAATAGGCTGCTGATGATCAGCGCGCCAATAAACAACTGCTTACGACCAAACCATTTCGCTAGAGTACTTGTGCTCAAAGCACCCAAAATACTGACAACTAACAGTCCAACAAAATATTGGCCAGCGAGTATTTCGTCACCGACAAAATATTTAAAATAATAGGCAATTACGCCATATTTAATACCATTAAACATCATGGTTAAAAAGCCCATACCGAGTAATATTAACCATGGTTTGTTATTTAATAAGTCAATCATGTCTTGCTGACTGCGGGTTAGATTGGAGTGATCAGAACTCAGCAAGCGTTTTATTGCGAAATGACAAAATACCACAACCGCTACAAAAAACAGGCCTGTTGGCAAGTTACGGTAGTAGAAGAACAAGGTGGTCGCGAGTAGCGGTAAAATGATAAATGGTAGGTTTTTACTTAAATCTTTTAATTCTGATTTTAATGAACCGCTATTATTATCGGCTACAGGTTTAACTCGCTCTTGAGTAGTGGAAAACGTTATGACCATTAACACAAGAAGAAAAGCGGCAAATAAATACATAGTGTATTGGTAACCTTGTTGCTGGTTACCTTGACCAAAGTATTCAACGAGTTGAGGTAAGAAGCCCATTACAAACAAACCACCTAAAAATGCACCTGCAAATCTAAATCCAGATAGACTTGTTCGTTCTTTGTCATCATTTGTCATGACGCCCATCAATGCAGAATAAGGGACATTATTTACAGTATAAGCTAACGTTAAGCCAATATAAGTCACGTACGCAAACGCTAATTTACCGTCGTAACTAAAGTCTGGCGTGGTAAAACACAGCACCATAAATAGCGCTAAAAATGGCGTTGACCACAAAATCCAAGGTCTAAATTTACCCCATTTTGTGTCGGTTCTATCGGCGATCATACCCATGATTATATCGGTAATTCCGTCTGTAAGCCGAACAACTAAAAACAGCATGGCTGCCGCCGCTGCCGTTAACCCAAATGTATCGGTATAGAATACGGCTAAATATGCAAGCGCGCCTCGCCAAACTAAGTTTGCTGCGGCGTCGCCGAGCGCGTATCCAATTTTTTCTTTAAGGGCTAGTTGCATTGTCATTCCATTTATTTTTATTGTAGTCGGCTTGTACTGAGCTTATTTAGTTTTACTTTTAACTATTCACCCCGAGAGGTTATCAAGTCTTTATATGCAAGACCACTTTGTTTAATGGTTCTTACTTGAGTGTCGTAATCGACATAAACAATGCCGAATCGTTTAAGGTAACCTTCTGCCCATTCGAAGTTGTCCATTAGGCTCCACGCAAAATACCCCACGACATTTACACCATCGGTTATCGCATCGTTTACTGCGTTAAGGTGGCCATTATAATAATTAATACGGTCAGTATCCTGGACAATACCGTCAACCATTTGGTCTGCAATCGCAGCACCATTTTCTGTAACGTAAACCGGTGGTAGTGTGTATTTTGAGTTTAGTGAAACGAGCAGTTCCGTTAGTGCTTTTGGATAAATTTCCCAGCCAATATCTGTACGTGGAAACAAATGGTCGTGTTCAGTGTAAAACTCACCGTCTTGGGTCGGTGCAGAATACAACAGGCGGGTATAATAATTGATGCCAAGGAAGTCCACTGGGCAATTAATAATTGCCAAATCACCTTCTTGCATATCAGGAGCCCAATCGTTGCCAAGTTTATCTATGATGCTCGGATAGGCGCCATCCATGATAGGTTTTATGTACCATTGATTGATATATTGGTCGGCATATTCTGCAGCTTGCTTGTCCGCGTCGGAATCGCTTGCGGCGTAACATGGTGTAAAGTTAAGAACGATGCCATTAAGGCTATTTGGACAGTTTTTTTGTAAAATTGGCATTGCTAGCCCATGGGCTAACAATATGTGGTGCGCTGCTTGACGACCGTTTGCTTTACCGGTTTTACCAGGTGCATGAACACCTATCTCATACCCCAAAAATGCCGAACAGAATGGTTCGTTAAATGTTGCGTAAGAATGAACTTTTTCGCCTAGCTCTTTTGAAATTAGATCTACATATTGAGCAAATTTATAGGCTGTTTCTCTATTCAACCAACCACCTTGGTCTTCCAAATGTTGTGGCAGATCCCAATGATAAAGTGTGGCAAATACTTTAATGTTTTTCGCGTTAAGGCCATCAATTAAGTTTTGATAAAAACTAACACCTTCTTCGTTCAATGTACCATCTTGTTTTATAACACGAGGCCAACTGATGGAAAGGCGGTAGGCATCAACACCAAGCGAACTAATTAGCTCAACATCGTCCTGCCATTTATTAAAATGATCACAGGCAATTTTACCATTTGAACTATCTGCAATTTTTCCATCTGTATCACAAAAAGTATCCCAAATACATGGAAGACGATGTTCGATACCACCTTCAATCTGAAAAGATGCGGTTGCCACACCAAATGTAAATTGGCGTTTCATCATTGGTGACGTTATTGGCAAAGTTATTTTGTTCATCAAAGGTACCCATTGGTCTGGTGTAAAGTCCGCTTCATCGCGTTTTTCAAGGTAAAATCAAGTTATTTAGTAAGCGCTTACAAAAAGACTTGAACTTATGTTGCAGACAAGTTTATTATTAATGAAAGCGCTTACAAAGTTGGGTTAGATTAAATTGATATTTTTGATTCGTCAATACCGAATTTTGTTATCGGCTTACAATTTTTTAACTAAAAAAATAATAAAGGGGAATACGTATGGCAATTTCAGCGCCTGCGAACGGTTCATTAAGTTCAGTAGACAATAACGGGAGTAATCACCGTTTTGCGTTGTCAGCTCTCACATCACTATTTTTTATGTGGGGCTTTATTACTTGTTTAAACGATATACTAATTCCTCATCTAAAAGCGGTATTCGATTTAAATTACATGCAATCAATGTTGGTGCAATTTTGTTTTTTCGGCGCTTATTTTATTGTTTCGTTGCCAGCAGGTAACTTAGTCAAAAAACTGGGCTATCAAAAAGGCATTGTTGCAGGTCTTGTTGTGGCAGCTTGTGGTTGCCTACTTTTTTACCCAGCGGCATCTAGCCATAGTTATCCAGTATTTTTAGGCGCACTATTTGTGCTTGCCAGTGGTATTACTATCTTGCAGGTTTCCGCAAATCCATATGTAACATTGTTAGGACCGTCGGAGACCGCTTCGTCGAGACTCACACTTACTCAGGCGTTCAATTCGTTTGGCACTACAATCGCTCCGTATTTTGGCGCACTGCTTATCCTTGGGCAGGCGACTAATGAAATTGCAACATCAGCAGAGTCAGTTCAAATTCCTTATTTAGGTTTAACAGCCGCATTACTAATCCTTGCAGCGATATTTGCTTACTTAAAATTACCTCACATAGCGTCTGCTGAAACTGAAAGTGACGAAGTTATCGAAGGTTCTGCATGGCAATATAAACACTTAGTTTTAGGTGCCCTTGGTATTTTTGTTTATGTTGGTGCTGAAGTGTCTATAGGTAGCTTTTTAGTTAACTTTTTTGGTGAAGCCGATATTGCGGGTTTGGAAGAACTTGAGGCAGCCAAATACTTGACCTATTATTGGGGCGGTGCAATGGTTGGGCGATTTATTGGCGCAGCCGTCATGCAGAAAATTCCTGCGGGTAAAGCATTGGCATTTAATGCTACGCTTGCCTGTCTATTAATCTTTATCACATTAGTGAGTACTGGCGCGTTAGCCATGTGGTCAATATTGTTAGTCGGCTTGTGTAATTCAATTATGTTTCCAACTATTTTCAGTCTTGCGCTGAATGGCTTGGGTAAACACACTAGCCAAGGCTCTGGGATCTTATGTTTAGCAATTGTAGGTGGTGCAATTGTTCCAGTAGTGCAAGGGTTTTTAGCCGATATTATTGGCGTCCACATGTCCTTTATTTTACCTATTGTTTGTTACGGCTACATTGCCTATTACGGATTAATAGGCAGTCGTCCAAGCGAAACAATTGGATCTGATGAATCAATTGAACCAAATTTGAATAAATAAGTACGAGTAACTTCATAATGATGAATAAATTTAAATACACGACTACAGCAGCCTTATGCGCAATTTTGGCTGCTTGTTCAGGAAGTAATGAGAAAGCCGAGCCTTCACAAACGAATAGTGCGGATGCCGCTAAAATTTGGCCAAAGTTAAACATTGAAGTTAAACAAACCGCTGAAATTGAAAATCGTGTGAAATCAATGTTAAGTAAAATGACATTGGAGCAAAAAGTCGCACAAATGATCCAGCCTGAAATTCGCGATATTACCGTTGAGGATATGCGGAAATACGGTTTTGGTTCATACCTCAATGGTGGCGGTGGTTTTCCGAACAACAATAAACACTCCACACCTGCTGACTGGATTGCGTTTGCTGAAGAACTATACCAAGCGTCAATCGACGACTCACTTGACGGTTCAAAAATCCCAACAATGTGGGGAACGGACGCGGTACATGGCCATAACAATGTCATCGGTGCGACCTTGTTTCCACACAATATCGGGTTAGGCGCGACAAATAACCCAGACTTAATTGAACAAATTGCCAAAGCCACAGCGACTGAAGTCATGGTTACTGGTATCGACTGGGTGTTCGCACCTACCGTTGCAGTAGTAAGAGACGACCGTTGGGGACGCACATATGAAGGTTATTCTGAAGATCCAGAAATAGTTCGCTCATACGCTGCGTCAATAGTTAAAGGACTTCAGGGCCATGCAAATAAAGATTTTTTAAGTGATAACCGTGTTATTAGTACCGTTAAACACTTTTTAGGTGACGGTGGAACCGAGAAGGGTGATGACCAAGGTGACAATATTGCGTCTGAGCAAGAATTGTTTGATATCCACGCGCAGGGTTATGTCGGTGGTTTAACGGCAGGAGCTCAGTCTGTTATGGCGTCGTTTAACAGCTGGCACGGTGATAAATTACACGGTAGTAAATATTTGTTAACTGACGTGTTAAAAGATCAAATGGGATTTGATGGTTTTGTAGTAGGTGACTGGAATGGTCATGGGCAAGTTAAAGGTTGTACAAATGAAAGTTGTCCACAGTCGGTCAATGCCGGTTTGGATATCTTTATGGTTCCGACCGATGCTTGGAAACCTTTGTATAACAATACGATTCAACAAGTTAAAGATGGCGTTATTGCGATGAGTCGTATCGACGATGCCGTTACACGTATTTTAAGAGTAAAAATGCGTGCTGGTTTATTTGAAAAACCAAGTCCGGCAAATCGTAAATTTTCGGGCAAAACAGAACTTATTGGTCAAGAGTCACATCGTAGAATCGCACAACAAGCTGTCAGAGAATCTTTAGTCTTGCTAAAAAATAAAAATAACCTGTTGCCATTATCGCCAACACTAAATGTATTAGTTGCCGGTGATGCTGCCGATAATATCGGTAAGCAATCAGGCGGTTGGACAATTACTTGGCAAGGAACTAATAACACCAATAATGACTTTCCTGGGGGCAGCTCAATTTATTCTGGGATCAAACAACAGGTTAATGCCGCTGGTGGTAAAACAACGTTAAGTGTTGAAGGTAAATTTACCACTAAACCTGACGTTGCGATTGTAGTGTTTGGTGAAGACCCATATGCGGAAGGGCACGGCGATAGAGAAAATTTGGATTATCAACGTGGGTCAAAATCTGATCTTAAGTTATTAAAAAGCTTAAAAGCACAAGGTATTCCAGTCGTATCCGTGTTTATTTCGGGTCGACCAATGTGGGTCAATGCCGAACTTAATGCATCTAATGCGTTTGTAGCTGCTTGGTTACCTGGTTCTGAAGGTAAAGCGGTAGCAGATGTTTTATTTACTAAGAAAGACGGTTCTGTAAACCATGACTTCAAAGGCAAATTATCTTATTCGTGGCCTAAGACTCCTGATCAAACTACCGTAAACCGTAACGATAAAGACTATGCACCACTGTTACCATATGGGTTTGGTTTGACTTATGGCGATGAAAATGTGTTATCTGACAATTTAAATGAAGTCTTGAATATGGATCTGTCAAAGGTTGAAACTCGAGTTTTCTTCGACGGTACGATGCACAAACCATGGTATTTGAAGTTATTGTCAAATCATAAAGAAATGGATGTAAATGCAAGTAGCCATAAAGTTGGAAGCCTGACTTACCGAACGATTGACCGTAATGTTCAAGAAGATTCTGTTTTACTGACAACTCAAGGTAATCACACTTCAGGGCTACACGTAGTTGCAAAAAGTTACTTTAGAGAAGATTTATCGAATGATCTTTCTGCGAACTCTGCGTTGCATTTACTGGTCAATGTTCAACAATTTACCGACGCAACGGCAAATATCTTTATGAATTGTGAGGGTACTGGTGACGTAGCCGGTAGTTGCCATACCGGAATAGACATTACAGAGTTAATTTCAGAACTGCCTAAAGACAGCTGGCAACCTCTGTCTATTGATCTGCAGTGTTTCGCAAACGCGGGTGTTAATTTCAGTCAGGTTGTTAAACCATTTGAAATGAATTTGACGGGCAATACACGTATTGGACTTGCAGATATTATGTTTAAACCGAATACGGCAAAAGCAGCAACATTATCTTGTCAGTAGTCATTATAGTAATAAATCTGTACTGATTTGATAGCAGCATAGGTTTAACAAAAGTTGTGTGTGAAACACCTAGTCTAAAGCTTTAGATTAGGTGTTTTTTTGTTCGAATTAATAACTAAAAGCAAATTTAGTGAAGTTGTAAATGATGGATTAAAACTGTCCAAATTTTAACTAAGAAAATTAACTGGCAGCTCACTATCGGCCATCATCTATATGAAGGTAACGGCAAAGGCAAAGGTAAAGGTAAACGTAAAGTACAACAGAACACTTATTAATAAGTTTGCCGTGAGATGTCCTCCCATTGACATCTATTTTAGTTTGCCCCCGTGATGTAACTTGAAGAATCGTTAGCATTGATAAGAAAATTTTGCCCATTCAATCGTGTCATAAATGATATTAATCATTCTGTGTAGTTGACTAGTATCGTTGAATACTCGCTGTTAAATGATGGGGAATTGATGAAGAATATGCAAATCTTGGTTACGTAAGTTCTTTAAACTCGATAAAAATATTGGCAGTAAGTCGGCCTTCTTCAGGGTCGCTAGAGAGATCTCTTTCTTTATCTACATTAACCGAATGTAACAAATTACTCGGGTATATCACCAGACGGTTAGGTTTGTATTTCACTTCATAATACTTCTCAAAATGATCAGTAGATGTAGTTATATAACCTTGAGCAGGTTCACCGTTCGTTTGAATAAACTGTTTAGCGCTATTGATATAATGTTCGTATCTTTTATCGGTAATACGTTCAAATTGTGTTGGTTTATGCCGGTATAGCCCTGTTCCGCCATGTTGGCCATTTGATAAATAATGTAAAACTGCGAAACAATATTGATTGTTTGTATCAAAGTGAGGCATTCGTTGTAACAAATGTAAATCTTCAGGTGGCAGAGTCAACAATGAAAAAAATGAATTCAGTGGTTTCAAACGTTTACTAAGGTCGATTCCATAAATGCCATACAAAGGTTGATAAATCGCTTGTAGCAATTTAATGATATATGGCTCAGGAAGAGGGCTACGAATACCTGGATACAAAGTGTCTGTATCTGGGGAGTATACGGCTTGTGACTTAGCGAATTTTTTGATGTCATCGAGGTTTGTTGCAAAGTTATCAATGACGATAATTGGCGTTTGTTCAACGCCAACCTTCATCACATTTACTTCCATTAGAGGATTTTGAGTAAAAAGCACAGACGTCATGACTAATTGCCTAAACAGACGTTTTACAATAATGTTTTAAGAAATCATAATGATCTGGCCACGCGGCGACTTTCTTTTTGACACTGCTTTTTATATGCGTTAAAAAGTTATCTAATTCCGCATCATCCATTTGGTCAACAATTGGGTGATATTGTTCAGGCATTAGACCTTGACCTAACATAACTTGAACCCAAGATGTTTCACCAAATAATTCTTCTGCGCGTTTAAATACTCGTCCCGATTGTTTAAACAAATCCATTCTATGTTGCAGTGAATCTGGAATTTCCATGGTTTTACAATAACGCCAAAAAGGAGTGTCTTCACGTTCTGTCAAATGATAGTGCAAAATAATAAAGTCTTTTATATTGTCATGTTCGAACTTAGTTTGGGCATTAAACTCTTCGATATCGGCTTGATTAATCCCCTTACTTGGGAACATTTGCATAAGACGCACAATTGCGCGTTGGAATAAGTGAATACTTGTTGACTCTAAAGGTTCAATAAAACCTGAGGACAATCCAACAGCGATACAGTTTTTGTTCCAGTGTTTCCGGCGAGTACCAGTTTTAAATTTGATAACACGAGGTTCATTTAATAACTTACCAACAAGGTTCTCGCGTAACTTCGCGATGGCTTCGTCGTCGGTCATATATTTACTACAAAAAACTAATCCGTTACCTGTGCGGTTCTGCAGGGGGATACGCCATTGCCAACCGGCATCATGCGCAATTGAACGAGTATATGGCACAGGTTTGCCTACAGTTTCAGTTTGCACTGCAATTGCGCTATCGCACGGTAACATGTGACTCCAATCGTCAAACCCCGTATGCAGCGCATTTTCAATGAGTAATCCTCTGAAACCTGTGCAGTCTAAAAACAAATCACCTTCAACTATTTTTCCAGAATCTAATGTCAGCGATTCAATAAACCCGTTTTGCTTAGATAAATTTACATTATCAATTTTGCCTTCTATACGATTAATACCATGTTGTTCTGCTATGTTACGTAAGTATTTTGCATATAAACCAGCGTCCAAATGATAAGCATGGTTTAATTGTTGATTCGCTAAAACAGCAAATCTGCCTTCTCGAGCCGCAAGATGCTCTGGAACATAATCACCAATTTCAGAAACTATTCCACGTTGATGACCTTTTAGCCAAAAGTGTTGAAAACCTGCCGCCCAACAATCTTGACCCAAAAAGCCAAAAGAGTGAATGTAGTCTTGTTTTACATCACGCCAGTTTTCAAATGAAATACCCATTTTAAAAGTGGCATTCGTGGCAGCCATAAAGTCTTGTTCTTTAATTCCCAACAATTGATGAAAAATGTGTAAGGTTGGGATCGTTGCTTCACCTACTCCGACTGTCGGTATTGCATCAGATTCAACTAGAGTCACATCAATGTTTTTACCGAGTAATTTGGTAAGGGCAGCAGCGGCCATCCAACCTGCGGTTCCACCACCGGCAATAACAACTTTTTTAACTGGTTTCATAGATGATTTAGTATCGTTCATATTAATGACTCATTATCGTTTTAGTTGTTCTAACAATTTAGCTCTAAGTTTTCGCGCTTCAAGCTCAGGCATTGGCAATGTTAAACAACCTTGAGCATGATTAGGAATGTGTTGGATATCTTCTTCATTATGGTCAAATACATAATGTTCAAATATGGCTTTCCAAGCTTGGCGTTGTTCGTACGGCAAATTTCTAAGGCTTAATATAGCTAAGTCGAGTGCATTGTCAGGTTTCCCCATAAACGCAGAACTATTGCGCCACCAATGTGTGATTAGTACGTTGAAGTCCGTTAAGCCTTCGACATGGTGCCACCACATACTTGGAATAAATAACGCATCTCCGGCTTCTAAGTTTGCAACAAAAGCATTGTCTATTGCGTGTTGAAATTTTGGATACCTGACTAAGTCTGGTTGATCAAAATCAACTAAACTGATGTCTTGTCCACCAGGTGAAGCCTCTTTGGGACCAACATATAGGTTTTTAACTTGTTCTGGGGGAAACAAGATAAAACGTCTTTGTCCTACCGCACAACACGCCAAATTGTTTGGGAAATCAAAGTGAGCAGAAATTTTAGTTCGGTTGCCCAACCATAAGTTAGTAATAGGTTGCACGCCTGCGATATTTACCTTGTTCTCAAGATTTAATTCAGGAAAGTGTCGATTGATATTCGTCGAACCAACGTAAACAGCAGGGGGTTCAGGATCACTTTTCAACTCGTTCAATTTACTTAAAACGGTATGTAAATCTAACGAAGCACTTTGAAAATTAAATCCGTTAAAATCAGAATTGTAAAAAATTCTTCCTTTAGCTTCAGGTTGTGCATAATAAGCAGTAATAGGCTGACCGTTATAGGCTTTGCTCAAATATTCAAATGCATCGTCGTTGGACGTTTTTCCAGCTTTAACTAAAGGCCAATGATTAATAAAACCTCTAATTAAAACTGGCTTTGCTGTGTTAATAATGGACTCAGGTAAATCGTCGCCAGGGGCTAAACAGATCTCCTCGACTTTGTTCTTAATGTCTAACATTATCGACCTTATTTATTAACACAATTTGCATTTTCTTTGGCATAAACCTACAGACCAAGTGCCGCGTTTTTAAGTAGTAATAATCTCGTGACGTTTGATTGTGAAGCAATTGCCATATAAATAGCTTGCAAATGACCATCTTTATGTAACTGTGCCACATCGTCGTCACTTAGTTCGGCAAGTTTGTCTTCATTAATCGTATAAAAACCTAACATTTGATGTTTAGATTTATCATTTAATTCAACATCCAATGTGAACGATTCAAGCAACTCTAATTCTACAAGGCGCCCGATAAATACGTCATTATCTTGCATTCCATGATGCAATGTTTCCATCATGTTAGCCATGTTTTCTAAATAAGGCGCATTGGCACCAAACTCTAAAAATAAAGGCGCACCTTGCTCTGTATTTACTCGTGGATGATTTTCATCGATAAATAAAACTCGTTGAAGTTTTTCAACGCCATCTTCTAATAGTGTTTGTTTACCAATTAGGAAAGGTGCTCTTGCATGCATTAAAGGAATATAAGGAACATGCCAAAGCCCGTCGTTAATGAACAAATTTTCGTTTTGTTCAAATCCAAACAGAGCAACAGGAAGGAATTTACCTGTGTTTTCATCTTTCGTGAAAAAAATAGGGTAGTAGGCTTGTACACTTCGAAATTCAGCGGGAAAGGTTTGGGTAAACCAAATATCATCACCATAAGTAGCTGAACGTTCTGTAATAATTTTTGTGTCTTTGTGATCGATGTTGTTGACTAATTTTTGAGTTGCCATGAAGCACCTATTTAATTTTTGTTATATTTTTGCAAACCCGAATTTTTTTACTTTATTTAGTAATTCACGATTTGAGGTTAATACTGCTGCTTGTTGCTGCGTCCGTTGTATATTTTCTTTAAACAATTGCTGTGCTTTTTGTTGAATTATTTTATTGTTTCGTTTCGTAATCGACGAAGACTTAAATCCCATTCCAAACATTACATACTGGTAACTTGCTGCTGGGAACAAAGGATTACGAGCGACTTGGTCTGCATGATATGGATACTGATGTTGCCATAACTCTAAGTTTTCTATGAGTGACTCTGGAATAGATTCAGTAGCGACATTATCAAACCAATATTGGCTGTCTGTGCGTTTCGATAAAACATAATGGAGCTTTAAAAACTCTATTATTTGTGTCCAATGTTGTGACGTTGTTTGGTTGTATCGTTTGGCAATTATCTTCATCGTAGACCGATTCTTAGGGAATTGTTCTGCTAAAAACATAGCAGACTGTTCAATAAGCGCTAACGCCGAAGCTTCTAAGGGCTCAATAAACCCAGCTGACATACCAATGGCCAAACAGTTGTTATGCCAAAACTTTTTTCTGTGACCCGGGTTGAATTTAATCGTCCTAGAAGTAAGCTCTTCTGCTTTTTTTAAACCTAAAGTAGCGGTTAAATATTGTCTTAATTGTTGTTCTGCTTTTTCTGCACTTGTATGTTCACTTGAAAATACATGGCCTACACCACGTCGGCTTTGTAAACCAATATCCCAAATCCAACCATTTGATTGAGCCGTGGATAAGGTACAAGAAGCTATGTCGTCATTAGGATCGTTATAAGGTGCTTGGATTGCAATGGCTGTGTTATTAAATAATTGGTGTTGTTTGGAAATGAAGTCGATATTGTAATGTTTACCAATTAATAATGAAGCAAACCCGGTGCAATCAACAAATAAGTCACCGGCAATTTTGCCGTTTTTTTCTGTTTCTATATCACTGATATCAGCGTTTTTGTCATTATTGACGGCGATAACATTGTCGATTATGTGGTTAACGTTTAATTTGTCTTTTGCTTGTTTTTTCAGTAACCCACTAAATTTTCCAGCGTCTAAGTGATACCCATAGTTACTGATAAATGAATATTCTGGAGTGGTAATTAACTTAGGCGCTTTCCCTAGTTTTGATAGCACACTCTGACTTGAAACTGCATCAGCAAAGTTAACTTGTTCAGAATACTCTTGCCAATGCGGTGCTAAATTGATGTTTTGAAAATCTTGCGGCAGCGTAAAAGGGTGGATATAACTATCTTGCGCATAAACAGGATTAGTTGCGGTTTGGCCTTGCCAATTAATAAATTGAGAGCCTTGTTTAAAGCTTGCATCACAAGTTGAAATAAATTCATTTTCACTGATGCCGATTTTTTTTAACGTACCGCGCATTGTAGGCCAAGTGCCTTCCCCAACCCCAATTGGATTAATGTCTGAAGATTCAACTAAAGTAATAGAGAAGTCTGAATTAATTAAATCCAGTTCAGCGGCTAAAACACATGCAGTTAACCAACCTGCAGTGCCACCACCTACTATTACTATTCGTTTTATTTCTGTCTTCACTCTCATTACCTACTGCAATTCAACTACCTATAAGGTATAGAAAATACGTTAAAATTAATACGTTTAAGTAAATGTTTTGATTTTAAAATATTTAGAAAGGATAAAAAGAGAAGTCGTTACTCAAGAGTATCATAACGACTTCTTTACAATTTAATTAGCAAGGGGCTAGGTATAAGCTAACCCATTTTAATTAAAATGAATAACGAGCGCCAAAGTTATAACGTGGACCCGTCTCAGTTAAGTTTAACACTTGTTTTTCAGAACGTCCGTGAGAACGAGTGAAGTTGTCAGTGATGTTAATCCCTTCGAAGAAGACAGTTAAGCCTTCAACCTGGGCAACGTCATAACTCATGTTAAAGTCAATTTGAGAGTATGCTTCTACAAATACTGGAGAAGGACCTACATCACCTTGGTAACGTGATGATAAGAACTCATCACGCCAGTTATAGGCGATACGTGCTTGGAAACCGTTTGCGTCATAGAATGCGATGAAGTTTGCCGAGTCACTGATATTTGTTAATACCGGTTGGTCGTTCAAATCCATTACGTCGTACGATAAATCCGTATTCACAGCAGTGTAGTTCGCAATAACGCCAAAACCTGATTCGTCAAACATATGCTGGAGTGATAATTCCATACCATCAATAGGTGTTTTACGATCGTCATTAGTAGGGACAGTAATCGCCATGTTCATAACGTTATCAGTTGCTGGGTCACCAGTGATAACACCAGTTGCAACATCTACAAACGGGTCATCTGCATAGTTAGCGAAGATATAGTCACGGATTACATTAGCATCTACAGATCCTGTCGCAGCACGAGCAGCGTCATATTTTGCACCATCACCAGGGTTAGCGATGTTGTAGATATCAGAATTGTCGACTACGTTAGCAATATAGTTTTGCGTGTCTTTTTTGAATAAACCAAAAGACAAATAACTTGATTCACTGTAATACCATTCAACAGACAAATCTAAGTTAGTTGACTCTAATGGCAATAGACTAGGGTTACCGGCACTACCATTACCGCCACTCGTTCTCGCTAAAGAACCAACAACTGTTCCACCTTGGATATCACTATAATTTGGACGACCAATTGTTTGGCTATAAGCTGCACGAACGATAATATCGTCAGTTACGTCTACGTTTAAATTAATGCTTGGTAAGAAATAATCATAACCGCCAGTTTGTGTTTGGTAAACACGTCCGCCGTCACCTAAGATTACTTCGTTAGCTGAAATCCAAGTCGCGCCAGAACGCGCTGTAACGATTGAAGTTGATACAACTTCAGTATCTTCATAACGAGCACCAACATGCAAGCTATAATACATATCGCCCATTTCGCCTTCGTAGTTAAACTTGGCGTAAATTGCAGTAGAATCTTCTTCCGTCTCACGGTCTGTATCAGCGCCGTAGTTTGTAGATGGACAGAATAAGTTGCCACAATCGCCTTCGATTGTGCCAGCAGATGTTGGGTATGCTACAGCTGCGATATCGCGAATTGCTTCAAAATCCCAAACAAACATTCTATCGATTGCTTGCATATTACCAGATAGTCCATCGAAGTTGCCGCCGCTTGTATTAAAGCGATCTTGGATACTATCTACAGGGAACATATCTTCAGTAAAGATACTTGGCTCATCAACACCCATGCCGCCCCAGTCATTACGCTGAACGTTAACTGCTTGCGAATGGTTGCTTACTGTTGTTAGTGATACACCAAAGTCAATGCTGCTATTTTCGTTTAGAATGTAGCTACCATTTACTTGTTGTTGTGATAAATCTGACGCGTCTTGTGAGTTACCAAACGTACTACCCGTTACTCGCATATCAGACCATTGAACGTCTTCACTGCCATCAACAGCTAAAATAGGACGGTCGCCTGAAAAGTCAGTTGCCGCTCGACTACGAACAAAAGCGGCCATAGACATATTAGCAGCAGAACCGTACTTACCATTTGGTGTTCGAGAAGCCTCAGAACTATGTGCGTCAAATGTTAGTTTTAAATCTGAATTTACTTGCCACTCAACATTCAAACCAAGAGACTTACTTTCGTTGCGGTTCGAGGAGAAACCACGCGCCATAGATAAATCGGCAAGACCATTACCGGCACCATCACCGTAATCTTCTGAATAGATTAATGGCGAAGCTACTGGACCATCTGTCCAAATATTTTCTGACGTACCAAAGTTATACCAAGCAGAAATATCATTGTGTTGAACATCAATGTCGTTTTGCATGTATGTGTAGTCAAGTGTCGCCGTTACTGACTCAATTGGACGGTATTGCAATACCAACTGGGCGTTTGTGCGGGTACGTTGTTGTTCTTCAAACTTATAAATACCAGTTTGAGGCACTGAATATACATCTGAATCTGCAGGACGGTTTGTTTGAGTTGCATCTTTAGCAACACCACCCCATGCGGCATTTGAGCCAGACCAATCGGTATCAGCAGTACCAGGGAATGAACGCCAACCGGTACCAACTAACGCTTGAGCGTTACCACTTTCACGTTCTTGGTAACTTGCTGAAATCGCAACACCAAAATTACCGTCTTCAGAGACAGTTGAATATAAACCAGAAAGCTCAGGAGTAACTGAACCATCTTCTGTAGAAGTATCAGCTACAGCTTTAACACCAAATGAAGCTTTAGTGCCACCATGTGCTAAAGGTTTGTGAGTTTGAATGTCAATAACTGAACCGATGCCACCAGTAGGTACCGCTGCATCACCAGTTTTTGTTACGATTACGCCACTGATGCTTTCAGAAGCAATATTAGCGAAATCAAATGAACGGTTACCCGTTGTTACTGGCATTTGACGACCATTTAACGTAACTAAGTTCATCTCAGGTGGAATACCACGAACGGTTACTTTACTACCTTCACCGTTTTGACGGTCAATTGAAACACCTGCGATACGTTGCATCGATTCTGCAAGGTTAGTATCTGGGAATTTACCGATATCTTCTGCAGAAATAGCGTCAACTACGCCACTACTAGAACGTTTCAAATCCTGTGATTTAATTAAACTTCCACGAATACCAGTTACCTGTATGACTTCGACATCTGCGTCCGCATCTGTTTCGTCTGCTGCGTATAGTGGCGTTGAAAGTGCACCTAAAATAAGTGACACACTTGTTGCTAATTTTGTTTTCACAAAGCGATTATTATTCATATTGTCCTCGCTGCTTCCTGTTGATGTTGTTATGTAATCCAAAGTTGGAAGCGCTTACATTGGGTGTTTTTTTAAAAATTTCCTGAAAGCGCTTACAAAAAGTTAAAACAAAATTTCATAATGATCAAGCATAATTTATTAATAAATTTCATCGTCAGTAATTTTTTGTTACTTTTTATCATTACATCTTGTAAGCGCTTACATAAAGTGTTTGAATAATTTGCATTAAAATCATGGAGCGGGGACGAGGAAATGATTGAAAGTTCAATTGATAAAAAAGATAACAATCAACAATTGAGTTTAAAAGAAAAAATAGGGTATGCGTGCGGAGATGTTGCATCTAATTTTTATTGGCGGGTGTTTGACGTATTCTTGTTTATATTTTATACCGATGTTTTTGGTTTGTCGGCTGCAGCAGTAGGCACCATGATGTTAGTAACCCGTATGGTCGATGCGTTCTCTGATCCATTAATGGGCGCGCTCGCAGATCGCACTAAAACCAAATGGGGGAAATTCCGTCCTTATCTTTTGTGGGGCATAATCCCAATTGTCGCAGCAGGAGTTTTAACCTTTACCGTTCCTGACACCAGTGATAGCGGGAAACTTGCCTGGGCTTACGGTACCTATATATTTATGATGTTGGCGTATACCTTTATTAATGTGCCATACGGCGCACTTATGGGCGTTATTACATCTGACTCAAATCAACGTACAACTTTAACTAGCTTTCGATTTATAGGCGCATTTTCGGGCGGTACATTAGTCGCTTATCTAACGCCTGAGTGTGTCGCTTATTTTGGCCAAGGCAATGAAGTACTAGGATGGCAGCTGACAATGGTCTGCTACGGCGCAGTCGCAGCGATGTTATTTGCAACGACATTTTTTACTACTAAAGAACGAGTGCAACCAATTCAAACGACCCCGACGCCAGTTAAGCAAGATCTTGCTGACCTCCTAACAAACAAGCCTTGGATCATTTTATTCGCTCTGGCTCTTATCATAATGTTGACCATTACATTACGTGGCAGCAGTGGCACATTTTACTTTAAGTATTTTGTTGGTCGTGAAGACTTAATTGGGGCCTTTTCTACAGCCTACATGTTGTCACTGATGGTCGGTGCAGCGTTAACGCCCATAATGGTTAAGTACATAGATAAGAAACAATTGTTATTGATTTTAATGCTTGCCGTCACCGTGCTGTCCGTTGGTTTCTTTTTTATTCCCGCAGATAATTTAGCGCTTATTTTTATCATTCAAATATTGATTGGTTTGTGCCTTGGGCCAAAGTCGCCTTTGGTTTTTTCTATGTATGCTGACACTGCCGATTACTCAGAACTAAAAAATGGTCGACGAGCGACCGCGATGATTTTTTCCGCAGCGGCATTCTCGCAAAAATTAGGCGGCGCATTGGCAGGAGCGATGATGGGGTGGCTGCTGGGTTCACTTGGGTACATTGCAAATCAGCAGCAATCGGCTGACTCTCAGTTAGGAATTGTACTTTTGATGAGTTTGGTGCCGGCAGTATTTTCATTTTTATCGGTGTTTTTCATTTGGCGTTATCCGCTAAATAAAGAAAAAGTTGATCACATTCAACAACAGTTGATAATTAAAAAAGCGAACTAAATCAATGTATATTCAATCGAGCCCTATAAGTTGGGGTAACAAGGGTAAGACGATATCTCTCAACTCCCCAACAGAACTGCCAAAAGCAAGTCATTTTCTGTGGAATAAAAATATGGTTGCGCAGGTTAATTGCCGAGGTTATGTGATCTCGCAATTTATGCAACCAGAGCCTGCGAAGTATTCTCATGGACCTAATTTAGAAGCGAAAACCTTTATTCAACCTGAGCAGCCATTTTATACAGAGCACCCAGGTCGATTTTTTTACATTAAAGACCATGCGACGGGCGAAGTATTTTCGTTACCTTACGAACCTATGCGTAAAACGCTAGATTCGTTTGTGTTTAATGCGGAAATGTCAGAAGTGCGGTGGCAAATTAAACACTTGTCTTGGCGGTTTGACATTATCTTTAATCTCGACTTGGAAACCAATCTTGAGTATTGGTCGCTGGACGTTAAAAACAGTGATGATTCAGAGCGAAAATTATCAATATACACCTGTTTTTCTATTGGCTATATGTCGTGGATGAATCAAGCGGCAACGTTTAAACCAGAGCTAAATACAATTGTTGCGAGTAGCGTTACGGCATATCAAAAGGTTGAAGACTACCCAACAGTTAAAAATTTAAACGATAAAACATTTTTGATGTCAGATAAAAAAGCAACAAGCTGGTGCTGCAGCTTTGCTGATTTTGTCGGGGAAGGTGGTCTAACCCAACCCGATGCAATTCAACATGGTGTCTTGCCCTCTAAAACCGTCAATTACGAAACCCCAATTGCGGTATTACAGCACGATGTGACCTTGGAAAAACATGCTAACGAATCTTTATGCTTTTTATTTGGGCCTGCAAATAATATTGAAGAAATTTCAGAAATAAAAAGCAAATGCCATTTGGCATACTTCAACAACGTGAGAGCTGAGTACCTCAACTATGTTCAGCAGTGTGTTGGAAACCTACATTTTGATTCCCCAAATGTTGGGCTCAATCATGTTGTTAATTATTGGCTCCCACGCCAGGCGTTTTACCACGGCGATGTTAATAGATTAAGCACCGATCCGCAGACTCGTAACTATTTGCAAGACGCGATGGGGATGATCTATTTATCGCCATCAGTGACTAGAGAGCGGTTGATATTCGCGCTAACACAGCAGCAAGCCAACGGCGAACTACCCGACGGGATCCTCCTCACAGACGAAGCTGAATTAAAGTACATTAATCAAGTGCCACATGCGGATCATAATGTTTGGTTATCTCTCGTTTTACTTGCCTATTTAGAGCAAACCGGTGATACCTCAGTATTGGATGAAGTTGTTGCTTATGCAGACAAAAAATCCTCTGGCACTGTCACAGAACACGTCGAAAAGGCATTGGATTGGCTAATAAATAATACCGATCGTAATGGCTTGAGTTTAATCGCTCAGGGAGATTGGTGTGACCCTATGAATATGGTTGGTTATAAAGGCAAAGGTGTATCCTCATGGCTTACGTTTGCAACGGCTTATGCAATTAAATGCTGGGTTAAAATTTGTGATCAGTTTTTACCAACCTATAACGCGAAAAAACACAGCCATTACCAAACGTCTATGCAGTATTTGAACAACGCCGCACTGAACGCTTTTCAATCTGGAAAGTGGTTTGGACGAGGTATTACCGATGATGGTCGTTTGTTTGGTACAGAAAAAGATGCAGAAGGAAAAATGTTTCTTAATGCACAGTCGTGGGCCATGTTAAGTGGTGTAACTACTATAGCTGAACAGCCAGAAGCGTTAACCCAGATTAACCAACATTTATTAACCCCATATGGTTATACAATGTTAGCGCCAAGCTATACCAAAATGGTTGAAGATGTCGGCCGTATAACACAAAAATCCCCAGGCGTGTCTGAAAACGGATCTGTGTATAACCACGCAGCCATATTTTACGCCTACGCCCTATTTGAGCAAGGCCTTACCGATCAAGCATTTGACGTCCTTACTCGAATGATAGCGTTACCCGAGAGTGGTATAAACCGAGATCAGTTGCCGAACTTTGTGCCTAATTATTACCGTGGTGCGTATTTTCAATTCCCCGACTATGCCGGCCGTTCATCCAACTTATTTAATACAGGCACTATTAGTTGGTTAATGCGTTGTGTTAATGAGCACCTTTGTGGTTTTAAAGGGTTAACAAATGGCGTAGAAATATCGCCACAACTGCCTTCGGATTGGCAAGGCTTTGGGTTTAGTCGGCAATATCGCGGTGCGTTATTCACCGTTGAAATAATTCGAGATGCTAATATTGAACAACAACAGACTAGTTGTAACGGCCGCGCTTTAGCCCAAAATAGATTACTGAATATCAAACCCGATACCTCCTATAAAATAGAGATCAAATTGCCTTATGTGGCAAGAACTCAGGCCAAGCTCTGTATTATTATGGGGGTCAGTGGCAGCGGTAAAACGGCGGTCGCAAAATCGTTGGCAAGCCAATGCAATAGTGTCTTTGTCGATGCGGATGACTTTCATTCAGAATGGGCAAAAAAACAAATGGCGCAGGGAATTCCGCTCGACGATAACTATCGCGACCATTGGATAACTAAATTGTCTACCTATTTGACAACTTTGCGCTGTCAAAAACAAAACACTGTGTTAGCTTACTCCGGTTTAAAACAAAAGCATCGTGAGCGATTTAGAACATTGGGATTAGACGTCCGCTATTTTAATCTTAAAGTGTCAGAACCCATACTCAAACAACGATTGCAAAATAGAGAAACTCACTTTTTTGACCCCAATTTATTGGCCAGCCAATTGTCGTCAATGGAGCAAATTACAACCGATGAGCAAGATGTGGTTCATATTGATGGCACGCAGCCGCTCGAAGAGGTTATCAATAGCATTAAGGATCTAATATGACATTTTTATCAAAGTTAAAAGTAAGCGCTAAGGTAATTGCGACTTGTTCGCTATTCGCAGCAACTTACTTAACAGCAGCTAACGACGCGGTAACACCGAGTTTTGTGGCACATCACATTGACACGGCGATTGTCATTGATGGTGAATTAGACAAACAGTGGGATAAAGCGACTTGGCACAATTTGGATCAACCTATTTTAGGCGGCATGCCAGATAAGTCAGATTTTAATGGGCGCTTTAAATTATTGTGGGATAAAGACGCTTTGTATCTTGTCGCCGAATTTGAAGACGATGTACTTATAGATAAAATCGCAGACCCTCTAGAGTTTTATTGGGACGACGATACATTGGAAGTCTTTTTGGATGAAGATGCCTCAGGTGGTGAACATCAGTTTAATTACAATGCCTTTGCTTATCATGTTGCATTAGATAATCAAGCGGTTGATATTGGTGAAAAAGACAGTTCAGGTAAAACGCCATTTTTAACGCTTAACGACCATATTAAAAGTCGCTGGATGCGTCATCAAAACGGTAAAGTGATTTGGGAAATGGCGATCTCTGTCTATGACGATTCGTTTAAACCTAATATAGGTAAACAACCTGTCACATTGCACCAAGGAAAAGTGCTTGGATTTATGTTGGCTTATTGTGACAACGACGGCAGTAAAACCCGAGAACATTTTATTGGATCAACTAAGGTTGAACCGATTAATGGCGATACAAATTTAGGTTATCGGTTGGCTGATGTATTTTCCAAACTGACGTTAATTGGTGACTAAGCGAATTATCTATGCAAAGCAGTAAGGTAAACGTATTTTATTTCTTAGGTATTTGCGCCGTATTTCGGCTTACGACGAATTGCCTTAGGAAACGTTTAGGTTTTGTGCTCGTTGGCGTGCTAGCGATGCCTAACGTTGTGCACGCTGGCGAGCTTATGGTCGATTTAACTAAAGTGACAAGTTGGAACCACGCCAGTAACCAAGCTAAAATTGCCGCGGAACTGCAATACGCAGACATGGCTTCTCATGCTAACTCAGCGCTCAACTCAGGCAATATAAGTACAAATCAATCGACTTCAAAAAAACGAGGCTCCAGTATATACGATCCCAAAATAAATCTTGCCCAGTCTCGTTTGGAAGTTATGCTAGTTAGAAAATTATTCAATAATACAAACCAACATGTAAATGGCATTGAGTTTGATTTGTCAGAATACAACTTTACATTTGACGATATTGATTCATTAAAACTGAATTTGCGGGTTTCCAAAGCACTAAGTTACTTGCCTATAGCGCCAAAATCACCGCACAATATAGAACACCAATTTATCGACAAATTATTTTCTCCACGGCATCACTTTGCAGCGACTTTTTATGGCCAGTTTCATCACAAAATCGATGTCCAAACAACTTACGCAAAAGCGTTCCTTTCATTGGAGGCCACTGAAAGTCCGTCTAATGTACTCATTGCTGCAAAAGATATGTCGTTTTACAACAGTAAAAATTATCGGAAAAGTCCGCTCAGCGCGATTGACCGGTCAGCAAAAGTGTATGGCCTGATTATTACCGCTGATACGGTAGGGCTGACGACATTAGAGAACTTGATGAATCAGTCGGCGGATTTTAATAACCGATTTAAAAATGATGAATTGTATATTGAAAGCTATTTGCAATTGAACCAATTGGCGATCAACACACCTAAGTAAAATTCGTTAAATGTAATTTCGCTTAACAGAACTTGGTAGACTCTTTACTTTCACAAGTGAAATTCACCAAAACTACTCACTAAATAGATAACAATGGAGTTCGAGTCGTGATGTCTCTTAGTCAATCCACCCAGCTATTACTGGCGATTTCGTTAGTTTATGGTTGTAATGCGACAACGGAACAGTCGTTAGAAAAACCTGAACAGAAATCACAAGTTCAGCTAGACAAAACCCCCGATTTTGAATCGCAAATAGAGTCTCTTTTGGCGCAAATGACATTAGACGAAAAGCTCGGTTTGGTTCACGCTGATTCAAAATTTAGTATTGGTGCAGTTGAGCGTTTAGGTATCCATGAAATGGTTTTATCTGACGGTCCACATGGGGTTCGTTATGAAATTAATCGACATGATTGGGCACCGGCAAATTTAGAAAGTGATCATTCAACGTACTTACCACCATTAACAACGGTTGCCGCAAGTTGGGATGTAGAAATGGCCACTTTGCACGGCAATGTTTTAGGCAGTGAAGCCCGTCACCGTGGAAAAGACTTTATTTTAGGCCCAGGTGTTAATATGGCTCGGTTGCCTTTATATGGCCGAAATTTTGAATACATGGGTGAAGATCCTTATTTAGCGGCCAAGCTTGTTGTACCTGAAGTAAAAGCAATTCAACAAAACGACGTGGCTGCGACGGTTAAGCATTACGCCTTAAATACGCAAGAACTCAATCGTACAGGCGTTGATGCTAGGCCATCTGAGCGTACATTAAGAGAAGTCTACTTGCCTGCATTTGAAGCCGCTGTTAAAGAGGGTGGAGCATGGGCATTAATGGGGGCATATAACAATTATTACGGTACAAATGCTAACCAAAGTAAACATCTTGTCATGGATATTTTAAAAGGCGAGTGGGGTTTTGAAGGCGTGTTGATGACCGATTGGAACGTCAATATCAATACCTTTGATGCCGCGGTTAACGGTTTAGACATTGAAATGGGTACCGACGTTAAAAACTATAACGATTATGTTCTCGCTGATAATTTTAAAAAAATGATAGTCAACGGCGATATCGAACCATCGGTTTTGGACGACAAAGTCAGACGTATTTTACGCGTGCAATTTAACATCGGCATGATGGATAAGTCGCGAAAATCAGGTCAACGAAATACCCAAGAACATAAAGTTGCGGCGAGAACCATAGCTGAAAATGGCGTCGTGCTACTCAAAAATGATGACAATGTTTTGCCTCTTGATCCAACCCAAATAAAGTCGATTTTAGTCATGGGACCTAATGCAGACAAAGCACATGGCGCTGGTGGCGGTTCATCTGAAATTAAATCTTTGTATGAAATTACACCGTTACAGGGGTTGAAAAATGCATTAGGCAATGACGTTGAAATTACCTTTTTACGAGCCCAGCCTGACGACATATCCCCTATACCTGCAGATTTTATTGCGACACGTCACTGGACGGGAACACCAGCTTGGAATATCAGTTTTTACCAAGGCAGACGCTATAAAACCAAAACAAGCGAATCTTGGATTGTAAACTCTGAATATAAAAACTCAGACGGTGCTAAAAAGTACATTAAGATGTCGGCGACGATTAAGCCGTTACGAAGCGGCGAGCATATATTACAGGCTGAGTTTGGCGGTGAATTTGCTCTATATGTTGATGGTCGACGAATGATATCTGACTCCCGTCGTCCAGTCAGTATGAATTTGATGGCTGGTAAAGCTTATGATTTTGAAATTGAATACCAAGGAAAAAATAACTTTGTTCTAGGTTGGCAGTCACCTGGAGGTCTATTTTTGGAGAAAGAACAATATTTAGCAGCGGCTAAAAAAGCAGATGCCATTATTTATTTTGGTGGCTTGAGCCACGCTGATGACCGTGAAGCAATTGACCGTACGGATATGAAACTGCCAAATGGTCAGGATCAAATTATCAGTAATTTATTGTCTGTAAATGCCAATACAACGGTTGTTATGGTCGCGGGTTCTGCTGTTGAAATGCCCTGGGTAGAACAAGCAAAAAGTGTTGTTTGGGGCTGGTACGGCGGCCAAGAAGCTGGCAACGCACTTGCGAATGTTCTATTGGGTAAAGTAAACCCAAGTGGCAAAATGCCGATCACTTTGCCAAAACAACTTAGTGACGTAGCTGCAATTAAACTCGATGATTACAATGCTACTGAATCTTTGTATAAAGAAGGGGTATTTATTGGATACCGTTGGTTTGAACAGCAACAAATCGATACGTTATTTCCATTTGGTCATGGTCTTTCTTATACAACATTTGACTATCAAAACCTTATGATCACGCCATTGTCAGACGGCAACGTTAAACTGACTTTGGATGTCAAAAACACTGGCTTGGTAAAAGGCAAAGAAGTTGTACAGTTATACGTTCATGATGTTGAATCCTCAGTAGAACGACCGCTAAAAGAGCTCAAAGGCTTTACTAAGGTTGAATTAAACCCAGGGGAAACGCAGCAAGTGGCATTAACACTTAAGCCAAGGGACTTGTCGTTTTGGGATGAATCAACAAATGCTTGGCGATATGAAGCAGGTGAGTTTGAGGCTTTTATTGGCAGTTCATTAGCTGACTTAAGACTAAATCAGCGTTTTGTTTATCAATAACCTGCGTTTCCTAACATCAAACTAAATTGATGGGATTGGCCAATTTTGTACAATCCCATCAGTCGACAAACTCAAAATAGAACTTCCTGAAATAACTAAGTCACTGGTCGAGGAGCTTGCGGTTAATGCCTTAATATTTCCAGACGCAATTTCTTTGCCGTTTTCTAAATTCCAAACCGTCAGCTTATTTTTCGAATTGCTTGTTACTAGGAGTGATTGGTTAATAAATCGTGCCTGTCGAAAATATTGGTTCCGTTCAATATAAGATAAACTTTTTGATTTATGAATGTTATCGATATGGGTAATGATTTCATTGCCTAGTGCATCGGACGCAAAAACATTGCCAGTTCGCGGTTCGACATGTAAAGCAGTGATCCTTGATAGGAACTCATATTCTTGTTCTATTACACCGGTATCAAGGGATAGAACAACGAGTCGACCATCAACACCTGCGGTAATCAGTTTGTTCTCCAATTGATTAAAAAATAGAAATTGAATTTCACTTAAGTGAGGTTGATAAAGTAACCTTGTTTTACTCTTAACATCGGTGACAGAAATACTGCCATCGGTGAGTCCAACAACAACTTTATCTCCATGAGAATTGACCGCTAGCGTAGAAATAGCAGCGTGTTCAACGGTTCCATATACTTTCCAAGCTAAACTTAATTGGTTCTTTTTAACATCAAAAAGGGTAACGGTTTGTTTGCCTGCTGTAGCAAGGACCTGCTGATTTTTAGCAAGGGCGACAAAAAATTGTTCTTCATTTTCTGGGGAAAACAAATGGCTAAATATGGGTTGTTCATTTTTGATATTCCACAGTGTTACATCAATTTGCGATAGCGTTACCGCTGTTTCACCATGTGCCGTAAATTGAGCGCGTAATAACGGCAGTTCTGTTAGTTGATAGGGTTCACCAATTTCTTTAAGTGGTTCGGTTCCGCCACATGCAACCAACACATAACAGACGAGAGTTAAAAGTAATATACGCATTAACTATACTGTCCTTATTTTTTATGGTTTTTTATAGCGAGTTTTGACGAATAACACAAGTTATGCCTTAGCGAAACCAAACTATAGCCATAAAAAAAACAGCTCAAAAATGAGCTGTTTTATAAACTAACGATAAGTTTATTCGCAAGCGCTACTTAGCGTGACGTTTCTTTAATACACCAATAACATCGCTAAGGCTTAAGTCAGACGCTTGAAGAAGAACCAATAAGTGATAAATTAAATCAGCACTTTCATTTTTAAGTTCTTCAAGATCTTGAACCGTCGCCGCAAGAGCAGTTTCAACGCCTTCTTCCCCCACTTTTTGAGCGATACGTTTAATGCCACTGGCATATAAAGAAGCTGTGTATGACGAGTCCGCATCAGCGCCTTTTCGCGACGCAATAACGCGCTCTAAATCTGAAATAAAGCTAATTTCAGGTTGAGCTGTACCGTCGTGCCAGCACGTTTCTGTACCAGTGTGGCAGGTTGGTCCGTCTGGATGCGCAAGCGCGATTAGCGAGTCTTGATCGCAATCAACAGACAATTCAACTAGGTTTAAAAAGTTGCTTGAACTTTCCCCCTTAGTCCAAAGGCGGTTTTTACTGCGACTAAAAAACGTCACTTTACCGCTGTCTAAAGAAGCATTAACCGCGTCTTTATTCATAAAACCTTGCATCAAGATCTTGCCACTTGCAGCGTCTTGAACAATACAAGGCAATAAACCTTCCATTTTATCCCAAGCTAAGTTACTTAGGTTTTCTGTAGTTACTTTCATTATGCATTCTTAATTTGGTTTAAAACGAAGTCAACAGCATCGTCAACGTCTAATAATTCTTTATCACCGGTGGTACGACTCTTATATTCAACTTGGTTGTTGTCTAAGTTACGTTCACCGATAACGATTTGATGCGGAATGCCCATAAGTTCCATATCGTTAAACATGACACCAGGGCGTTCTTTACGGTCGTCAAATAAAACCTCTATGCCTTTTGCCACTAACTTGTCGTATATCGCATTAGCGATATCAGGAATACGGTGTGACTTGTGCATGTTCATAGGCACGATAGCAACTTGGAACGGTGCTAATGCGTTTGGCCATTTAATGCCAAATTTGTCATGATTCTGTTCAATAGCAGCGGCTACAATTCGCGTAATACCAATACCATAACAGCCCATTTCTAATACTTGGTGCTTACCTGTTTCCGTTAATACGCCAGCGTTCATTGCTTTTGAGTATTTAGTACCAAGTTGGAAAATATGACCAACTTCAATACCACGTTTAATGGTAATTGTTCCTTCACCACATGGACTTGGGTCACCTTCAACGACATTTCTGATGTCAGCAACGGTTGGTAATTCAAGATCACGTGACCAGTTAATACCAAAGTAGTGTTTACCGTCGACGTTTGCTCCGGCAGAAAAATCAGATGCAACGGCGGCAGCTCGGTCAACAATGACCGGAATTGGGCAATTGATTGGGCCTAGTGAGCCTGCTGATGCGCCCATTACATCTCTAATTGCTTCTTCACTTGCCATTTCTAATGGCGATGCAACTTCATCAAGTTTTTCAGCTTTAATTTCATTGAGTTCATGATCACCACGTACGACTAACGCTACATATTCAGCGTCAACATCATCAGAGGCTTTAACAATCAATGTTTTCACTGTTTTTTCAATGTTTACGCTAAACTGTTCTACCAAATCATTTATTGTTTTTGCATTAGGCGTATCGGTAAGCGTTAACTCTTGAGTTGCTGCATCAGCAGTGTCTTTTGGCGCAAGCGCCTCTGCTTTTTCAATATTAGCCGCAAATGAACTTTCAGTCGAAAATGCGATGTCGTCTTCACCCGAATCAGCTAATACATGAAATTCATGAGACGCGTCACCACCAATTGAACCTGTGTCAGCGATAACCGGACGGAAATCTAAACCTAAACGTTCAAAGATATTGCAATATGCTTGATACATTTTGTCATACGTCTGTTGCAAAGACTCTTGGCTTAAATGGAAAGAATACGCATCTTTCATGACAAATTCGCGGCTACGCATGACACCAAAACGTGGACGAACTTCATCGCGGAACTTTGTTTGGATTTGATAAAGACTTAATGGCAACTGTTTATAGCTGTTGATTTCTTTACGGACAAACTCAGTCACAACTTCTTCGTGAGTTGGACCTAAGGCAAAGTCGCGATTGTGGCGGTCTTTGATACGCAATAACTCTGGGCCGTACTCTTGCCAACGGCCTGACTCTTCCCACAAATCGGCAGGTTGAACAACAGGCATTAACATTTCGAGCGCACCTGCTTTATCCATTTCTTCACGAACAATTTGTTCTACTTTACGAACAACTTTGAGGCCAGTGGGTAACCAAGTGTATAAACCAGAAGCAAGTCTGCGGATCATTCCCGCTCTTAACATAAGCTGATGGCTGATCACTTCAGCGTCAGATGGCGTTTCTTTTAATGTAGCAATAATATATTGACTAGTACGCATGCGATTATTGTCTCGTTGTTCACTAATTGACCGGACCTGATCCTAATTCCAATATTCGGATAAAAACAGGTTAGAATGGCGGAGGATTCTAGCAATCAAATGGCTTTGGATAAATATCCAAACTGAAATAACTGTCACTTTTTAAGAACTAATTTATGTATGTATGTCAATTAAGCTTCAATTGCGCCGTCGATATTGAAATTTCCGAGGCCCAAACGGTTATTTCTGCGTTATTAGATGAATATCGGTATAACGGTCAGATCATCGGTCGTGAGTTTCCGGTCATTTTGGTTGACGATCATTTTGACGTAATATTTGTCTGTCCCGAACAAGATTCGGTAGCTGTTAAATACAATACTGATAATGTAACCGGCGCATTTGAAGCCATTGCCAAGTGTGGATTAGCGTTACCACAATTTAAGGTACTGGGGCTGGAAAGCCAATCTGATTTTGCCGATTTGTGTAAAGTACCTAGCGCACTGGTGTTGTATTCAACCTTTGTTCAGTCATGTTCACCTGTAAGGTGTATGGACCATTTTTTACCTATCCCATTATATAAGCTACCGGAGTCAATTCGTTACGACCTGATCAAATGGCAAGAATCTCAAGCGGCCTGTGATCAATTACAAATGAACGAATTAGCCGAAATTGAGCCATTTGTCGTAGAGCAACTATCACAACCCGATAGCGAGTTAATGCAAAACGGCCTAGATATCTGTCAGCAAATAAGTGATGAGCTAAAGGTTCCTGTGTATCGATATCTGTATCGAGTTGGTGGTGAGAGTCTTGCGTTAGAACAACAACGTTTGTGCCCTGGTTGTTCAGAACCCTGGGCTTTAGCGGAATCGTTACATCAGTTATTTGATTTTAAATGCGACTCTTGTTTGCTGTTATCCAATATTAGTTGGGACTGGCAATAGTCCCAACGTAGTTTGAGTTTGTTTTAGGTGCGACTAAATTTTACCTTAGCTACTGAATGTGAGTTTTGACCTGGTCTAACACGATTTGTTTGTTGCCCATGCCTCCGACCGTAATCCATTTATCCCCCACATTTATTAGTCCGCGGTGATCCATTGTTGTTTCTTTGGACTCCGTCACTTTCCAAGTGCGTGTCGACAAGTAATAACTCCAAATTTCGGAGGTTGGTTCCGACGGGATTTTGTCATAGCCGATGCCGTCAAAGTTATATGGATTTGTCGCGCCGCCAACAAAAATAATTCTATCGTTTTCGATGTCGCCTGCAGCGGCCATTCTATATCGCCCCTCGTCAGTTGGATGGACCCATTCATACCAATTAATTTGGGCAGGATTCATGACATCAATTTCACCTAAGAAACAAGCTGTTTGCTGGGCAAAACTGCGACGGCGAGTCATGTGGGCAACAGTTTTTACACCGTCGCATACCATTAATTGGTTATCGACAATTCCGCCGGCGTGACCAAAAACTGGCGCGCCTAAAAACGGGCTAGCTTGACGCCATTCATTTTTAACAATGTCATACATTTGAACTAGGTTTACGTTGCCATCGTTGTGCCAGCCAGATACTAAGTATATGTATCGATTGCGGTAACTCAGGGCGATGGCGTCGTCTACAGGAACGGGCATAGGAGGCAACAAATTGTAATGGTCGGTTAATACGTCATATGAATAAACGTCCGGCGCTGACTGTTCAGTATGATTGGACGCGACAGTATAGCCACCAAATAGATATATTTTGTCGTCAACACCAATGGCGATACTGGCAAGTCGACCTTTTAATTTTAGGCTGCCAGGGACCGAACGCACTTGTTGCCATGGCGAATATTGACCCGCTTTATCAACTGTCATTTTCCATGTTTTGTTGTGAACATCTTTGTATGATTTGCCCGCAGCGAGCCCCATAAAACTCACAATATATTGCACATCGTCAATCGTTACGGTTGCAACAGCGTTGTTGGTGACAGGCTCCGGTAAAAGTGGGAACTCGTTAGCGAAAACTTGGAACAAAGGAAATAAAAATAAAACAGAAAAAATAGCGTTAATTAACTTCATAAAACGTGCTCTATAGTTAAAACATGGCATTCATCCGCGTCGATAGACCAGCGAATATTTAGATCATAAAGACGAATACCATAAATTTTATCATCAGGTTTGCCTTTTTTGTAGGCTGGACGGGGATCTTGCTTCAAAACTTGCTCTATTACGATCTTTAAATTAGGTATTAAGGTCTTAAGTTCCTCTATGACTATATGCGCGGCATTTGAAAAACGAATGTTGAGTTGTGTTTCTTGTGCCGATGGCGCAAATTCCGACGTTGCTTCCGGTATTACATCAGCATAAGGAATATAGGGTTTAATATCGACGATTGGCGTACCGTCGAGCAAATCTAATCCTTCAACTTCAAGCCATACCTTTTTATCTGTCACACCAACATCGAGTAATTTTGCCGCTGACATACCAATTTGATTCGGTCTGAAGGGTGACCGAGTTGCAAATACGCCGGTTTTTTTATTGCCATCTAAACGCGGCGGTCTGACTAATGGGTGCCAGCCTTGTTGACTGTTTTGATGAAACTGAAACAGAACCCAAATATGCGAGTTAAGTTCGATATCTCTAATGCAATCGATATTGTTGGCATCACCGTGAAGCCACAATAAACTCGACACCGGACATAGTTTCGGTTGCCTAGGAATGCCGAACTTTTCTTTAAAAGGTGATGCAACAAATCCGATGGGATTGACGGTAAAAGGCGTTAGCGTATTCAAAAGGTTCTTCTTAACTATTGGGTCGAAAAATTCGGTGTATTTAAGAAATCAGATAATATCAAAGTTGATAGGGTATTTCTGCTGAAACTGGTCTGAATATTCTGCAATATTAGTATTTTAATTCGCATGCTTGAAATCAATTTAGCCGTCCCTATATCAATGCTGATTTGGCCTCGCCCAAATAATTTTGATTATGTTGTTTCTAACAAAAAGTGACGATACACGTTATTCAGAGGGATCATTAAACGATGATTGAAATTAAAAATATTACAAAGCAGTTTGGCGACTTTACTGCAGTAAATGACCTTTCATTTACGATTAAGCCAGGCGAAGTTGTCGGTTTTTTGGGGCCAAATGGGGCCGGGAAATCGACGACTATGAAAATGTTAACCGGATTTTTAGATGCCACCTCTGGCGCCATATGGGTTAATGGATTTGATATAAAACAGTCACCGATAGATGTGAAAAAGCTCATTGGCTATTTGCCGGAAGGTGCGCCCGCTTATGGTGATATGACACCAGCACAATTCCTAAATTTTATTGCGGATATTCGTGGCTTAACAGGGCGTAAAAAACAAGCGCGACTTGCCCGGGTCATTAAAAGCGTCGAACTGCAGTCGGTATTAGATAAACCAATAGATAATTTATCTAAAGGCTTTAAGCGACGAGTAGGATTAGCTCAAGCGATTTTACATGATCCAAAAGTACTTATTTTAGACGAGCCGACTGACGGTCTAGATCCAAATCAAAAACATCAGGTCAGAGAACTGATCCAGAAGATGGCTAAAGATAAAATCGTAATTGTCTCTACTCATATTCTTGAAGAAGTAACAGCGGTGTGTAATCGAGCTGTGATCATTGCAAATGGTCAAAAAATATTTGATGGAACACCAAATGAACTGCAAAACAAGTCGTCATTCCACAATGCAGTTACGATTGAAACATCTTCAAGCAACATAGATAAAGACCAATTTAAATCGTTAAACGATATTGCGGCGGTCGAAGTGTCGGGCAATATGGTGACAATAAAGCCTCAAAATGGTCAAAACATATTTAACCAAGTGTACAAATTTATTCAAAATGAAAATATTGAAATCGATGCCATTTATAGCGAAAAAGGGCGACTCGATGACATTTTCCGTGAACTCACCTCAAACTCAGAAATTGTGAAATAGGAGACAATGATGAACAACATTTCAATGATTTCTATTTTAACCAAACGAGAATTTTTGTCGTTTTTCGCTACACCAGTTGCCTATGTTTTTATCGCCATATTTTTAGTTATGAGCGGAATTATGACCTTTAACTTGGGTGGGTTATATGAACGAGGTCAAGCAGACTTAATGCCATTTTTTAATTTCCATCCATGGCTATACCTATTTTTAGTCCCAGCATTTGCGATGCGGACCTGGAGTGAAGAACGACGTAGTGGTTCGATAGAATTATTAATGACACTGCCTATTACAACGGTCCAGGCAATGGCAGCTAAATTTCTATCGGCTTGGTTAGTGCTAGGGTTAGCCTTAGTTCTTACTTTCCCACTATGGCTTACGGTCAATTACTTAGGCGCTCCCGATAATGGTGTCATTGTTGCTGCGTACTTTGGAAGCTGGCTAATGGCCGGCGCATTTTTGGCAGTGGGCATTTGTATGTCTGCGTTGTCTAAATCTCAAGTTGTTGCATTTATTTTGGCAGTTACTGTTAGCTTTTTATTTGTTCTTAGCGGCAGTGATGCGGTTTTAGGGGCGTTTCAAGGCTGGTTGCCTTCAGTCGTCATTGACGTTATCGCCTCGTTATCTTTTCTTCAACATTTTGACGCAATAGCTAAAGGTGTCATTTCACTTAAAGATGTTGGGTATTTTGTTGTTGTGATTGTTTGCTGGCTAGCGGCCGGCCTAGTCATTATTGAAAATAAAAAAGCCGATTAAGGGAGCTAATTTAAAATGAATTTTTTAAAAAACAAAAGTGGCCTTGTCGTTTCGTTAGGCACGATTGCAATTGCATTTTTTGCTTTGGTTTTACTTAATAATGTTTTGTTTAATAAAGCGAGACTGGATTTAACCGAAGGCGGTGTTTATTCGATTTCAGAGGGAACACACAAAATTCTTACAGAAATAGATGAGCCGATAAATTTGTATTTTTTCTATTCCAATAAAGCGACAGAGGGCCTGACATCGTTGCGCAACTATGCCGTGCGAGTCCAAAGCTTGTTGGAAGAATATGAACTATATGCAGATGGCAAAATTAAACTTCATATCATCGACCCTGAGCCGTTTTCTGAAGCGGAAGATAAAGCGGCAGAAATGGGGCTTACGGCAGCACCAATAAGTACGACCGGCGAGTCTGTATATTTAGGCCTTGCAGCAACTGATTCGATAGATAATAAAGAGATTATTGCGTTTTTTGACCCTAGTCAGGAAACCTTACTTGAATATGAAATTAGTAAGTTAATCTACCGATTAACTCATCCGACTCAAGTGAAAATTGCGTTGTTATCGAGTTTGCCTATGCAAGGAGGTTTAAATCCCAATCCTATGGCGATGCAAATGGGGCAACCTGCTACAACACCTGCTTGGAGTACCTACAGCCAATTAGCGCAGTTATATGACATTAATGTTCTAGAGCAAGATTCTGAAACACTGCCTGACGACATTAACTTGCTAATACTTGTTCATCCTAAAAACCTGTCGGAAAACCAACTGTTTGCCATTGACCAATATGTATTAGGGGGCGGAAAACTGCTGGTGTTTGTTGACCCAAATGCTGAAAGTGACGCGGAGGCAAATATGATGGGAATGTCAGCGGCTTCTAGCTCAGATTTAGCTCGTTTATTTACTGCCTGGGGAGTGGATTACAACAGCAGTGAAATTGTATTGGATGCAGCCAAAGGGCTTGAAATTAGAATGCCAGATGGCAAGCCTGGGCGTCATATTGGCTATTTGGGGCTAGATAGAGAAAACATCGATGGGCAGGACGTCGTCACAACGTCTCTAGCGTCAATTAATGGCGCCAGTTTTGGTAGCTTATCAAAGATTGAAAACGCGAGCACAACGTTTACGCCTTTGTTCTCAAGTTCAGAGTTTAGTGCCATCACCAACTCCATGGTGTATTCAATGGCCGGCCAAAATCCAGAAAGGCTAACAAATAACTTTACACCGGGGCAGGTTTCACGAGTTTTAGCCGCTCGCGTTAGTGGGGCTGCAAACACAGCGTTTGAAACTTTACCAGAAGGCCGAGTAGATGAAGATTGGTTAAAATCTGCAGACAATATTCAAGTTGTCGTTGTAGCGGACACCGACATGTTAACGGATCGATTCTGGGTGCAAACCTCTAACTTCTTTGGTCAAACCATTTTGCAACCTTTTGCGAATAACGGTGATTTCCTTATCAATGCAGTCGATAACTTATCGGGTAGTTCGAATTTATTGTCAATCAGAGGAAAAGGTAAATATCAACGTCCGTTTGATGTTGTTGAAGCGTTAACCGTTGCTGCAGAAGCTAAATTTAGAGAGCAAGAGCAACGTTTGCAAAACGAATTACAGCAAACGGAAAGTCAGTTAGCCGATTTACAAAGCCAACAATCTGAGTCGGGGGCGCTCGTTTTAACGGCAGAACAAACTGCCGCAGTGGAGCAGTTTGTTGCTAAAAAGTTAGCGATAAGGAAAGAACTCCGTGTTGTCAGGCATCAGTTAGATAAAGACATAGAGTCACTGGGCAGCTGGCTGAAATTTTTAAATATTGCCGTATTCCCTTTATTGTTAACACTTTTATTAGGTGCTATTGCCCAGTATGTGCGCCGCCAAATGATGAAACAAATGCAACAACTCGGTTAGTGAGGTAGAAGAAATGAAACAAAATTCTTTACTTGTATTATTAATAATATCACTCGTAGCCATTACGGTTGGTTTAAAAATATCGTCAAGTGACGCAGGCTCATCTCATCTCAATAAAAAAGACCTGTTGTCATATGCATCGGCTAAAGTTGACCTAAATAAAATCAATAAAGTTGTCATAGAAACGGCGACTGACGACCAAAGTGTCACAATTGATCTCGTTGGCAATGAATGGCGCGTTAAAGAAGGTTTTGATTACCCCGCTAACGTCAATGCACTAACCGAGTTTTTACGAGAGTTACAGTCGACTCGCGTCGTCGAATTAAAAACGGCTAAAGTTGAACACCATTCCAAACTAAATTTAGCTGCATTAGATTCTCCAAATTCTAACGCATCAAGATTGGTTCTTCATTGGCCTGGAAATGAGATGGCTTTGTTAATTGGTAAAGAAATGGGCCATGGCAAAGGTCGGTATGTGCGATTTGAAGATTCGCCTCAAACTTATCTAGTTGATAGTTACTTGCAATTATCTGACTCTGTTAATGACTGGCTAGAGCCCAAGGTATTTGCTGTGGACTATTCAGACATTCGTAAAGTGACCTTAGATAAAGCTGGACAAGTTGAATTTAGCGCACTGCGACCTTTGAAGAACTTAGCGGTTGAAGACAAAGCCTCGAATGAGGAAAATATCACTAATTTGGCTAAAAAGACTGTAGAACAAACGTTGAACTTATCAAAACTAGACGAAAAACTGGACAGCGAAAAGTCGGTACTGGCAGATCATTTTGAATTAGTTGGCGATGAAAAAGTCGATATCGAATTAAAGTCACCATCGATTATTGATGGATTTGTTCGAAATTTAATTTCTTTAGAATTGCGAGGTGTTGAACAACGCACAAAACTTGATTTGTTAAAATTAACTCAGAGCGTTTTTGTTGAATATCAATCTAAACTTGGAAATACCGGTAGATTGAGAGTTGATTTTTATTCAAGTGACGATGAAAATTTGTACTTTATAGCAATTGATAATTCGAAGTGGTTGATTGAAATAGCTAAAAATGACTACAACAAACTCGCAATCGATAAAAATGATTTAGTGTCAAATACTGAGTCTGAATAATTAGGGATTTTTAATAAAAATGACCCATCGTAATTTAGGATGGGTCATAATTTCATATTTGTCCAATTTACTTTCTAATAATTTTTCACTTCTACTGCATTTATATTTATTTCTTTATATATCAATCTTATAGATGGCATTAAATTGTTGCCTTTAGTAAATAAATTGTAACATTCCTTTGTTGACTCAAGGCTGTTATAGGTAGTAGGTTATCACAAGTGCTCACACAGAATTGAGTACCGCACAACAACAACAAAACATGAATAGCATATGAAGGAAATAAACAGTGTATAAATTATCACCACTTTCAAAAGTGGTTAAACTAGCATTATTTTCAAGTTTAGCCCTGTCTACCGTCTCTACCCAAACAATCGCTGCGGAGTCAGCAGAAGAAGTTGAACGAATTGCCGTAGTAGGCTCACGTGCCGCACCTCGTTCAGTTGATGACTCACCAGTTCCTATTGATATTATTGGTGGAGATGAATTAGGTAAAAATGCATCAACTGACATGCTAGACATGTTGCAAGCTGCAGTTCCGTCTTTTACCGTAAAACAACAGCCAATTAGTGACGCTGCATCGTTTATTCGCCCGGTGAACTTACGTGGTTTGTCTTCGGACAGTACGTTGATTTTGGTTAACGGCAAGCGTCGTCACCGTGCATCAGTATTAGCATTCCAAGGTGGTGGTATTAATGATGGTGCTCAAGGCCCAGACATTTCAGTAATCCCAAGTTCTGCATTAAAGCAAGTTGAAATCTTGCGTGATGGTGCGGCGGCACAATATGGTTCTGACGCCATTGCTGGGGTTTTAAACTTTGTTCTAAATGATGCGTCTGAAGGTGGTTCTATTTCAGTTCGTCAAGGTGAATATTTCGAAGGTGACGGTGCAGCTACTGTTGTTGACGGTAATATTGGCTTGGAACTAACAGAAAATGGCTTTGCCAATTTAAGTTTCCAATATAAAAACGCCGATGCGACGAGCAGAACAGTTCAACGTAATGATGCACAAAACTTAATCGATGCTGGTAATACATCAGTTAATGATCCAGCTATGGTTTGGGGTAATCCTGAAATTAAGGACGATCTATCGGTATTTATTAACTTAGGTTTGGAGCTAAATGACCAAGCTAGTTTATATGCGTTTGGTAATGTTTCTTCACGTACTGCAACTGGGGGCTATTACTATCGTAACCCACAAAACCGTGGTGGCGTATTTACCGGTGACGCTAACCATTTAGTTGGTGATTTAGACGGCGTTGGAGTTGGCGTTGAATGTCCTGTTTTACCGTTAACGCCTACGACCGAAAATATTCTTGATAATTCTGATTATCAATTAATTGCAGATCCAAATACGGCAGTAGGTCAAAACTGTTTCGCGTTTAACGAAATTTTACCAGGTGGTTACACTCCGCAATTTACCGGTGATATTGAAGATTCATCGTTTGTGGCTGGTGTTAAAGGTGAATTTAAACACGGTTTCTTAGATGAAGTTATGTATGATGTTAGTGGCTCAGTAGGTCGCAATAAGTCGTCGTACACTCTAGTAAATACGGTCAACCCATCATTTGGTCCTGTACAACCTTCAGGTTTAAGCTTTGATACAGGTAGCTACGTTCAATTGGAAAAATCGTTTAATGTCGATTTAGTTAAAGAAATCCAATTAGATGGTGGTCAACTGGTAAACGTTGCATCGGGTATTGAAATTCGTCAAGAGAGCTTCGAAATCATTGCTGGTGAAGATGCGTCTTGGCAAGCGGGACCATTAGCAAGCCAAGGGTTTAGTATCGGTTCTCATGGTTTTGCTGGCTTCCACGAAGATGCTGCAGGGACAAGTACCCGAGATAGCTTTGGAGCTTACTTAGATTTAGAATCTCAAGTGACCGACCAATTATTATTAGGCGGCGCGTTACGTTATGAAGATTTTTCTTCGTTTGGTGATACAACTAACTATAAATTAACTGCACAATATGAGTTATCAGACGATATTTCACTTCGTGCGTCACATTCAACTGGTTTCCGTGCACCAACAGTTGGCCAAGACAATGTTGTTAATACACAAACGTCAATGGTTAATGGTGAGTTGATTCAATCGGCGACTTACCCACCAGCTCACCCAGTGTCAATTCAAAAAGGCGCTACAATACTTGATCCAGAGCAATCAACAAGTTTTGCATTTGGTGCGGTTTATAATGACGGTACGTTCTTCGTAACAGCGGATTTCTATACTATTGAAGTTACAGACCGGATAGCACAAACGGACAAACTGGACATTGTCGCGTCTGATTTGGCTCCACTTACTGCAGCTGGTGTTAAAAACCCTGAATTGTTAGGTACTATCACTTTCTTCGCAAATGATTTTGATACAACGACAACAGGTTTAGATATCGTTGCCAACTATTCAGCTGAATTATTTGGTGGAGACACTGATTTTGCATTGGCTTATAACTGGAACGAAACGACTGTAGATTCTGTTGCTACTCGCCTTGATCCAAATACAGGCGCTGCACTAGTTGCAACATCAGATTTCAAAATCAGCCGTTTAGAAGATGGTATTCCTAAGCATCGCGCTACATTTACAATTAGTCAGAAATGGGAAGACGTAAGTACGTTTATCCGCGCTAACTACTATGGTGAATACTTAGCAGTACATGCCGATGATCCAGGGGTAAGTGAAACTGGTGATTCTGCTATTACAATTGATGCGGAATTGAGCTATTCAGTAACTGAAGAGTTTACTGTTTCAGTTGGTGCGAATAATATATTTGACCAAGAAGCACATCGTATGCCGTATGCAGGTAGCCAGGATTACGCTGGTGGTGTTTTCTACGAGACGAGTCCGTTTGACTTCAATGGCGGTAGTTATTACGTCCAAGGCCGTTACAGCTTCTAATTTGAAACTGCTTTAGATTTGAAAAATCCTCTGCTTGCAGAGGATTTTTTTTGCTCTGGATTTGAGGTGAGGACGCAATTAATCAATACCGTAAGCCAAAAAAGTAGATAGGGAATTGAGTAAAGGTAATGTGTTTTAAACTTAAGTTTCAAATAGAACTTAAAACCCACTAATAAAAATTAGCGCTATGATAAGGTACAGTTTTTGTCGCTTAACATTTTGAAATTATGGGTTTTATTGTAAATGGGTGAAAGCCGACCTTGACGATGTGCCTGCACTGATATAACTTTTATATTGCTAGAGCAAGTCGCTATTTGGGCTTATTTAATTAAATGATACCGTCTGAATTGCAAAGTTTTAATGCTTAGTATCGGTTTTATCATATTGCTTTTTCCAGTTTGTCTTTGATAAGGATTAGGTGAATTGGATAGCACAAGACTAGTAAATTAAAAACAAGGAGAGTTATATGCGCGAATTAATCGAATATGAGTTAAGTGGGATTTGTGGTGGTGCAATCACCAACGAAATTCCTTTGATGCCGGCGGTTATCGAAATACCGAAGCATCTTAAGCAACTACTAATACGCTTTTAAACGTTAGTTTATGTGGGTTTTATTTTAGGTCATAGAGGATGTGACAATGATTTGGAAATTGATTTTTATCGCTCTTTTTGTCCTGTTTCAGATCTTCTATTTTGTAAGAGTAAACCCACTTTCAAATGCCGACTTTGTTTTAATCGGGCTGGTAATTGTTTTTATAGCTTTCTTTATCAAAATAGAAATAATTAATAAGTGGAAAGTAAATAAGTAACGAAGGGGTTTTCAATGGGAAGTGCGACTGTGAATGTATTCTCGTGCTCCTCGTTAATTTTCATTACTTGCATTACTTGCATTACTTGCATTACTTGCATTGATTGCTATTGCTTGAACTAAAATCCAAAAATCCAAAAATCCAAAAATCCAAAAATCCAAAAATCCAAAAATCCAAAAATCCCAAAATACTAAAATACTAAAATACTAAAATACCAAAATACTAAAATTGAGCCTGCGCTGGATATCTAGAGCTTCCCACAAGTTTGCCATTAACGGTTTATCTAAAACAGAGCGAAGAAATACGTCTAATTAATGCGTTAAATAATATTTTTTAGCTAAAATTTACTGAGGTTGAAGGTATTTCAAGGGGAGGTTAATTCACCTAAAAAGGTCAGTTTCTTCAAATTAAAAAGTACAGTTTTTAAGTTTTATGTGTTTGTTAAATATAGAAAAATATTTTTCAACTCAAAAGCTCGTCTTGACGGTTTTAATTTGCTGCCTTAAATTTAATAACGTTAAAACATTCAAAGGATTGATAGTGGTTTGTAGAGGTGGTTGTTAGCCAAATGTTTAATGGGCAGAGATGACCGATTAAACCGGTTATGTTAATGCCATCATCACCAAACGACATGTTGTTATTTAAGCTAAGCGGTTTTGTCTCGTTTAACAGATTTGGAACTGTTGTATAAAGCGACAGACCATAAATGGCGCTATATCAATAACTGATATAGCGAATAACTAACTGACAAAAATGTCAGAAACAAGGAGAGTAAATTATGCGTGAATTAAGCGTAAATGAAGTTATAGAAGTAAGTGGCGCAGTCGACCAGGATACTGCAATTTCAACTAATGCAACAATCGTCACAATCGGTGCTGGAATAGCAGTAGCCGGAAGCGCCCCAGCTTGGTTTCCAATTGCCATGATTGCCGTAAGTTTAACAACTACATATTCGTACATATCTGACTTGTTGGAAGACTAAACATATTTTGGCTCATGTAAAAATGAGCCAATTAAAAACAAATATTGAGGAGCTTGAAATGCAATTTGAACAATGGCGGAATAAGGAAAAAACAAAGTGGAATCAAAACGGCACTAAAAATAGAAATTTACTATTTATCTGTTTGGCAATTGCAATTGCAATTTCTATTTTTATGATTGTTAAGTAATAGGTTTTTTTTCTATATTAGGGAAACTTAAAGTTAGTTATTCAAGGCATAGCTAGAAATTTGGACGCCTTTTAATTAGAAAATTTATATTGGTTGCATAGTGTGCAATGGTAATCTTTTCTTAAGGATACTTAAGCCCTACTAAGGAATTTTTATGAAATCTATAATGATGAAACCATTTTCATTTAGTATTGCAATTACTTCTTTTGTATTAGGGGTTTATGGTTTAAGTCTCCCCGTATTATTTATCACCGGCATAATGTCTATTATTGGTGGCTTTTTTGATTTTCAATTCAATAAGCGATTCAAATGTTAAATTGTTTAACTGGGGACAAGCCTTTATTTACATGGGGCTAGGTACTTTTTTTATCAAAGTGCTGGAAGTTGCACACATATCATTTTTAGTATTGGTAATCATTAGTGGGTATATATTTCATAAAACCCTGGTTTATATTTTAAATACTGAATATGGAGATTAACTTGGCTAATTATATTACTGGATTTGCAATGATAGTGGCTGGGACAACTTGGGTCTTGTCTGCACTTAAATTAGAAAATTGGTATTTTTGATTGGTGACTATTGGAATTGCTAATCTAGCGTATTTTGGAATTAAGCCAAATCAAGACAAACATTTGTTTTGTCATTGGCTTTGATTTTGATTTTGATTTTGGAGTCGCTATTTTTAAAGACATAGTCGTAAAGTCAGCGTTCATTTTATTTTCAATGGCGTGTTTTTATTTAATATTTGGGCTAAAAAATAAAATATTTAAACTTATGAATAGACCTTAATAATTCCGTTATTTATCAGCAAGGCTTATCCAATTATCCAAAACTTCATTTAATACAAAAATACGACTTAAACTCACTTGGAATTTAAGCCGCATTTGATAGGTAATTAGAGCGTTTTACTAGGGTTAAAGTCCCAAGACTTCTTTACCTTGTTCAAATACAATATCTACTGGAATGTTTGCAGTTGTTAAACGCGCTAAGTCCGCCGCTAATTGTGGCTTAATAATGCCGCTTGTTGCGACTAGCTTGTCGACACCATCGTAGTCACCGTCGCCCTGTAGGGTTAAGATTAACGTTGATAAACCTGTCATAGCTTGTTGCATTTTCACCATGTCGACACGGTATAGGCCGTTTTCATCACGTTGGAACGCATCTTTATCTGCAAAATAATTAAAGCGGATCATGTTTGCTTTACCGTGTGCCGAACTTGCGCCAAACCGCACTGAACGGAAAATACCGGCTAAAAACGTCGTGTAATAATCTTCAAGTTTACCTTCGGTTATTACACCTTGGTTAAACAATTGCGTGATCATATAAAGGCCAAGAATATCCGCTTTGCCTTCTTCCAATGCAGATGCATGTTCTTGCAAAGATTGGCGAACTGTACCAGTACCTGTAATGGTATTTTTAATGCCTAAGCCATGTGCAACTTCATGGAACATTGTATTGTTGAAAAACGCATTAAACGTAATGTGTTTTCTTTGTTCCGGGGCAATTAATACATCCGATATTGGCAACAAAATTTTATCGAATTTAGCTTTCATCGCATTTTTAAGCTGCAGTCGACGAGTGCCTTTTTGCAGTTGAACTTGTTCGTCGTTTGGCAAGTTGATTGCGATTGTTTTACCGCCGGCATTTGAGTGCCCCGCATAATAAACAACGTCATAGGCATTTAATTGTGAGTTGGCGCCAGGGACTTCTTTTTTGTACTTGCCTGGAACAGGTAAGCCTTTTTGCAATTCTGGAAGTGTTTTGGCGTATTTCTCTAATTTTTCACTCCACGCCAGATCTTTGATGAGGACGTAAGATTCAAAGCCTGCACGATATCCAAAAAGTTGATCTTCATAAGTTTCAATTGGACCGTAAACAAGTTCAATTGCATTGTTTTTCATGTTCATCCAGGCAAAGTCAGATGCTTGGTAATCATCATTTAATAAGGCTTCTGCACGCATTTTTAAGTAGTTTGCAAATTCGCTGTCTTCAGCTAATTTTGAGGCTTGAACTAAAATATCAGCAGCCTGCTTGAGTTCTTTTTGATAAATGACTGAATATTTAACGGCTTGCAGTTTGCCATCTTCGTTTCTAGTAATAACCGAATACAATCCTTCACCGTCTTGTAATACGGCATCAGTCAATTGTTTCTTGGTCATATCTGCTGGGTAAAATTGCGCCCCAAGGGGTTTTTCACCAAAACCGGTTAAAAATGGTTTATCGCCATTTAGCCTATCCCAAGGTCCATAATTTACTTCAGCAAATCGACGTGCATCTGGGTCACTTATCCGAGCCAAAAATTCGGCTTTATCTTCTCCAAATGATTGCTTCCAAAACAAGTCATCCATTATTTTTGATGCATCTATTAACAGGCCGACCATTCGTTTTTGGTCGTCACTTAATGTGGATAAATCGGCTGTTAATGCGACAGGTGTGTAGATATCAAATTTGTTTTTGTACTCGTCAACGGCTTGTAACGTACTCGCGCTCTTTTCTGGAGTCATTTGAGTTTGTTTTTCTGGTTGTTTGTTACAGCCCGTGAGGCTAAGCGCCGCGAGTGAAATCGCCAATGTGATTGAAGATAATTTCACGTTTTGTCCTTAGTGTAGAGTTTTGTCGTTATAATTTTTATATGCCATTTTTGGCATTGAACGATATACAAGATAGCGCAAGTTGTTGGTGAGATAAAGTAAGTACCGAACCTTGGGTATACCAATCGCCAACTACCGCTCTAATTTTATTATTTGGCAATGAATGTATTTCAGGTCGGTGGGTGTGACCATGGATAAGTAAATCTACATTCTCACTTGCCATGACAGCATCAACGGTGGTCGGATTGACGTCCATAATGTCAGATGATTTATGCTTTTGTTGCGCAACACTAATCTTACGATAGTTTTCTGCTTTAAGGCGACGTTGTTTCAGAGGTAAGCATTGGATTAAGAACTTCCACCACCAAGTGCGACTTTTGCGGCGAAACTTTTGATAAGAGATATCGTCAGTACAAAGTTGGTCACCATGCATAAATAAAATGTTATAGCCGTAGCCGGTGATACGATGTTGTTGCGGCAATAATGTCATTTTTGCTTTTTTTGCAAATCGTTTTCCAAGTAGAAAGTCTCGATTACCATGGATAAAGTAGACTGGGGTTGATTCTGCAAATTCTGCAATGACGTTGGCAATGGTATTTGTAAAAGGGGAGATGTCATCATCGCCAATCCACGCTTCGAAAAGATCACCCAAAATATATAATGAATCATGTTTGTTTTTAGAATCGACTAGAAACTCGCAAAAACACGATGTTATGTCTGGGCGTTCTGGACTTAAGTGCAGATCGGCAATAATTAATGAGCTGTTTGTCATCGGATTTAGTCTTAGCGCTTTGAAAACCAAAGCGCCAATTCTTATTATTCTTCGATTTCAGCTTTTTCAATAATGACATCTTCAGTTGGGACGTCTTGGTGATAACCAGAACGGCCCGTTTTAACTGCTGAAATTTTATCAACAATGTCCATGCCTTCAACAACTTTTGCGAATACACAGTATCCCCAACCTTCTGAAGATTCAGCACGGAAGTTTAAGAAACCGTTATCTACACTATTAATAAAAAACTGAGACGATGCCGAATGTGGTTCCATTGTGCGAGCCATTGCTAAAGTCCCGCGGTCGTTTTTCAAACCGTTGTTGGCTTCATTTTTAATTGTCGCGTTGCCATCTTTTTCTTCCATGCCAGGTAACATGCCGCCACCTTGAACCATGAAACCAGGGATTACGCGGTGAAAAATCGTTCCATTGTAAAATCCAGATTTCACGTATTCAATAAAGTTAGCGGTTGTGATCGGCGCTTCTTCAGTGAAAAGTTCTATTTTAATTTGACCAAAATTTGTTGTTAATACAACCATGATATATTCCTCAAATATGCTATTTGCAGCGATTGTAGCGAATTTCTATCTGTTTGACACAGTTCACTTTAAATTAATTAATGAGACCGATTGTTTTTTAGTCGAGTCAAATTAATGACATTTTGGGAAATGGCCATATTTGAAAATAATATTTAGCAAATACAACATCTTACACTTTGGCATTGATAATGCTTTATTACACACATAAATGACAATTGAAAAAGAATGTCGAATAGGTGATGCAATGAATATTCAAGCCAACAACTTATATGCCGAACTTCAATCCATGGCTTCTCAGGTTTCTGGGACAACGATACGGCCGAATGCTGAAATTAGTCCATTTCAAGCAAGTGATAGAGTAGCAAACCCGTCATCTGCAAATTTTGGTGACTTGCTTAGTCAAGCGCTTAACAATGTTAATGATATACAGCAAAACGCTGGAGCGCTTAAAAATGCGTTAGAAACCGGTGACCGCTCAGTAACGTTGGCTGAAACGATGATAGCGTCGCAAAAAGCAGGCATCGCGTTTGAAGCAACGGTACAAGTTAGAAATAAACTTGTTGAAGCGTACAAAAGCATCATGAGTATGCCTGTTTAACCTCAATTAGCATTAACAAGTATTAATAGGACAATATTGTGGCAGATGAATTAACCACCCAAGTGGCACCAAATCAAGATGTTTCCAGCGACCTTGTTACGTTAAATACGGACGCGAGTGAAGGTGTCGAGGAACAAAAATCTGGCTTTATGAGCTCAATCTCTAGCGCTGAGGTTATGCGACAAGGGGCGATGATCGTTGCGTTAACCATCTGTTTAGCAATCGCAATTTTCATTATCATTTGGTCACAAGAACCTGAATTACGTCCAATCGGTAAATTTGAAACTGCCGAGTTGATTGAGACATTGGATTATTTAGACAGCCAACAAATTGAATATGAACTGAATCAAAACACAATTTTGGTTGCTGCGGATCAATACCAAAACGTTAAATTATCTATTGCCCGTGGTGGATTAACTCAGGGACCGAATGAAGGCTCTGAGATCTTAATGCAAGATTCTGGATTTGGCGTTAGCCAAAGAATGGAAACGGAACGTTTAAAACATGGCCGTGAACAACAACTTGCAAGAACCATCGAAGAGCTAAACTCAGTAGGGCGTGCCCGAGTACTACTTGCTATCCCAAAAGAAAATATTTTTGCACGTCATAGTAAAAAACCTTCAGCTACAGTGGTTGTTACTTTAAAGCGTGGTCGTATGATGGCCGAAGAAGAAATTGATTCAATTGTCGATATCGTTGCTTCAGCCGTTCAAGGTATGGAACCGGCTAAAGTTACGGTGACTGACCAAAATGGCCGTTTGTTAAATTCAGGGTCTCAAAATTCTCTATCAGCATTATCACGCAAGCAATTTGAAATTGAACGTAAACGTGAAGATGAATACTTAGCCAAAATTAATTCTATCTTGTCACCAGTGGTAGGTCTTGAAAACTTTACCGCACAAGTTGACGTTACAATGGATTTTACCAGCGTTCAGGAAACACAAAAAACATTTAACCCAGACTTACCTGCTATTCGCAGTGAGTTATTAATAGAAGATAATTCTACGGGCAATGGTGCATTAGGAATTCCAGGTGCATTATCTAACCAACCACCACTAGATTCAAATATCCCAGAGCAGGCCACAGACGGACAATCACGCGGTGCAAGTGGTCGTAGTCATAAAGAGCAAACTCGAAATTACGAACTAGACCAAACTATCAGCCACAAACAAAATCAAACTGGCATGATGCGCAGATTAAGTGTGTCGGTTGCAGTTGATTATGTCAGAACAACAGCAGAAGATGGCACGATTCAAACAACTCCGCGTTCTTCTCAAGCCCTAGTTAACATTCGCCGTCTATTGCAAGGTGGTTTGGGCTTTGATTTAAACCGAGGTGATACATTAGAAGTGGTTACCATTCCATTTAATAAAATTGATGATATGACGGCTGTAGAACAGCCATACTATCAACAAGATTGGTTCCAACCCTTTGTTAAAACTGTATCGTCTATGGTGGTTATTGTTGTTCTTATCCTATTCTTAGTTAGACCAATGCTGAAAAAATTAATGAATCCGGAAGAAACGTCGGACCAATATGAAGAAGATGCTTTAGGTGGCGTAGATTTGGGCGACGAAACATTAGATATGCTCAATACTGAATTTGACGAAAAAGACATTGGTTTTGCAGCGGATGGTTCACTACAATTACCAGACTTACATGGTGATGAGGACTTGCTCAAAGCAATCCGAGCATTAGTTGCCAATGAACCAGAGTTGTCGTCACAAGTTGTTAAAGGGTGGTTATTAGAAGATGAATGATGTCGTAGCACAACCAGCGAAGGCCGGCTTTGATGTTGATAAGTTGGAAGGTGTAGAGAAAGCAGCGATTTTGTTGCTCAGCTTGTCTGAGGAAGACGCCGCTCAAATTTTGAAACACCTTGAGCCAAAACAAGTTCAAAAAGTCGGTATTGCGATGGCGCAACTTGATGATTTAAGTCAAGACAAGATATCAGCAGTGCATCGACTGTTTATCGACCAAATACAAGATTACAGTACGATTGGTTTCCAATCTGAAGACTTTATCAAAAAGGCATTAACTGCCGCATTAGGTGAAGAAAAAGCGGCTACGCTATTAGACCAAATTATTTTGGGTGGCGGAGCAAAAGGTTTAGATTCACTTAAATGGATGGACTCAAAACAAGTTGCCAATATCATCCGAAACGAGCATCCACAAATCCAAACCATTGTTTTGGCCTATTTAGCGCCAGATCAATCGGCTGAAATTTTGGGTCAGTTCCCAGATAAAGTCCGCATTGATTTAACAATGCGTATCGCGAACCTTGAAGAAGTACAACCTGCGGCACTTCAAGAACTAAATGAAATTATGGAGAAACAGTTTGCTGGTCAAGCTGGTGCTCAAGCAGCGAAAATGGGCGGCATGAAGGCGGCTGCAGAAATCATGAACTTCTTAGATACCAACATTGAAGGGCAATTGATGGATGCTATGCGTGAACACGACGAAGAGATGGCGCAACAAATTCAAGACTTAATGTTTGTATTTGACAACCTCATAGATGTTGACGACCGCGGTATCCAGGCCATTTTACGTGAAGTACAACAAGACTCCTTGATGAAAGCAATTAAAGGCGCCGATGATGGATTAAAAGATAAGATCCTGAAAAACATGTCTAAACGTGCTGCCGATATGATGGCTGACGATTTAGAGGCGATGCCACCTATTCGAGTATCAGAAGTTGAAACGGCGCAAAAAGAAATTTTGGCAATTGCCCGACGATTGGCTGACGCCGGTGAAATTATGTTAGGCGGTGGCGGTGGAGATGACTTCCTATAGTCATCTCATACAACGCACGTACAGCATTATTGAGGTATTAAATGTCTGATAAATTATCTAACAATCCCGTCACGCCTAGTGATGACATGTTGGAACTTCTTAAAGATTGGGTTGCACCTGACGTTACCGCGATTAAACGTGAGGAATTGAAAGGCAAGACTAATTTTATGGGCGTTCCTATCAACGAAATGTATTCTCGCCTTAAAAAACAAGAAGAAGAAATCGTTGAGGAATTGCCACAGCTTACGGCCGAAGAAATCGAAAAAATTCGCCAAGATGCATATGATGAAGGAATAGAGCAGGGTAAAAAAGACGGTTTTGAAGCTGGATTTGAAGAAGGTAAAACCAAAGGCCATGAAGAAGGTATGGTTATTGGTATCGAAGAAGGCAATGTGCAAGGTCTAGCTGAAGGTCAGCAAAAAATAGAAGAATTAGCGATGCAATGGCAGCAGCTAATTGACCAATTGTATGAGCCCATTAAACGGGTAGATAAAGCCGTTGAGTTGCAACTTTTAGAACTCGCGGTAGCACTCGCAGAAGGGGTTATTCGCACTGAAACTAAGATGAATCAAGATGTTTTACTCAACATTCTGCATGAGTCCGTCGCGTCTTTGCCTTTTAACACCGAATTTGCTGAACTGCACCTTCATCCAAGTGACATCGAAACTATAAAAAGCATCTATGACGAAGATACGTTAATTGAACGTAAGTGGATCTTAAAAGAAGAACCAGCTTATACCCAAGGTGACTTAGTCGTCGGCACCCCTAATTCGCTTATCGACCGCACCGTAAAACAAAGAATGAAACAAACCATTGGTGACTTTGTTCAAGCTGCTGCTCTTGAAAAAGAGCATGCAAATTCACCGATCCCATTAGCTGGTGATTTAGCCCCTGGGATAAATATGTCAGAGTCGACAGACCAAAATTCAGACGCTGGTTCTGAAGCTGCAAGTGACCAAAATCAAGTTGAAGAAACGTCAGACGCTAATGCAGTTGATGAGCAGCCTGGATCACCGATGCAGAAAAAAAACAAGAATAAAAATAATAAAAAGCAGAAACAGAATAAACAAAAAACAAACAATCAAACAGGCGCAATTGAGCCTTCAAATTCCGAAAATACCGACGTAAATGCGGTGGATGACGTTGATAACGATACGGAGTCAAACTAGTGACAACCGAATTATTAGAGCGAATCGCCAAGTATAAAAATCAAGTGGTTGATGCCAAACCTGAAGTTTCTGGTCGTTTGACCAAAGTGGCAGGGTTAACGCTTGAAGCCGTCGGGTGTTCTGCGCCTTTAGGTGGGCAGTGCCGTGTGCAAACCGCAAATGGTGATGTCGACGCGGAAGTTGTTGGATTTGAGAATGATAAAATTTATTTAATGCCGCTCGATAAAGTTCAAGGCGTATTGCCCGGTGGTCGAGTTACAGTTTCTCACGCCTCTAACAAGTTGCCGTTATCCCTAAGTTTATTAGGACGAGTAATTGACCCAAGCGGTCAACCGCTGGATGATCTTGGCGCAATTGATACCGACTCAGATGCCAATCAAAGCACAAAACCAATCAACCCATTATCAAGACGCCCTGTTAAAACAGCGATTGATGTGGGAGTTAAAGCCATAAATGGGGTCATTACTGTTGGCCAGGGACAAAGAATGGGGTTGTTTGCCGGTTCTGGTGTCGGTAAGTCCGTTTTACTCGGTATGATGACCAAAGGCACAACAGCCGATGTCATCGTTGTTGGCTTAATTGGTGAGCGTGGACGAGAAGTAAAAGAGTTCATCGACGAAATATTGGGAGATGAAGGGCGCAAACGCGCTGTGGTTGTCGCAGCACCAGCAGACATGTCACCTATTCGTCGTCTTAAAGGGTGTGAAACGGCCACTCAAATTGCTGAATATTTTCGTGACAAAGGACTAAACGTATTATTGCTCATCGATTCCATAACCCGTTATGCTCAAGCGCAACGCGAAATTGCTTTAGCGATAGGCGAACCTCCGGCAACCAAAGGTTACCCCGCTTCGGTTTTCGCCAAACTGCCAGCATTAGTTGAACGAGCTGGTAATGGTGGCGAAGGCCAAGGGTCGATTACTGCATTTTATACCGTTTTGTCAGAAGGGGATGATTTACAAGATCCAATAGCCGACGCAAGTCGCGCTATATTAGATGGACATATCGTATTATCACGAGATTTAGCTGACTCAGGGCATTATCCGGCCATTGATGTTGGCCGTTCAATTAGTCGTGTTATGCCTCAGGTGACCAGTCCTGAACATTTACACATGGCGCTTATGTTTAAAAAATTACTTTCAGCTTATGAACAAAATAAAGATCTTATTTCAATCGGCGCGTATGCGGCGGGAAGTAACCCTATTGTTGATAAAGCGATCCTATTAAAACCTGTAATTGACGCCTATTTGCAACAGCGAATGGATGACGTTGTCCCTTACGACCAAGCCTTAATGCAGTTACAAGCGCTTGTTCAGCAGATTAAATAACGCGGGGACTTGTTATGGCCGATGATTTTAGACAACTAGAAACCCTCTTCAAAATTGAAAAAGATAAAGAACAAGGCTATGCCACAGATCTCAATTCTGCCCAGTCGTTTTACCAATTAAACATTCAAAAACTGAAAGAAGTTGAGGGTTACAAATTGGACTATTTACGTCAGTTGCAACAAAGAGGCAATGCCGGATTACAGGGTGGCAACTATATGCACTTTCAGCGTTTTATTGTTCAACTAGACGAAGGCATTGTTGCCCAGTGCCATGCTGTGGATGTTGCCAAACAAGTTGTTCAACAACGTCGCGCTATTTGGTTAGAACAAAGGTCAAAAACCCAGGCCGTTGAAACGGTTTTAGCCAATAAAAGAGCGAAAAAGCAACTGGTTATGGACAAATTAGAACAGGCAGATAATGACGAGTTTGCACTTCAAAAGTTTGTTCGACAACAACATGTTTAACCCTATTTAGTTCAAAACGACGATTAAAAATCGAATTGGAACGGATATTGAATAAACAGGTTATAGAAAGGTTTATATCTCAATGTTTCGCGCCTTAAAAGTCGCCTTATCGTAATCATTTGAGAGTTGGCACAATTTCGGTTCTCACTCGTTTCAGCCAAAAGCAAAAACAACGGAACCGTAATTTAATGCAGCAAGTAATCAAGACAACATATATTCGTTGTCGTAGTGGAGTATAAATTTTGCAAAATAACCTACAACTCACGCAATCGAAAACTATAGACGACAAAGCGCTGTGGGCAATTGCGGATCGCACAGAAAAACAAGTGCAGGCTGCGGATTCTAAATTTGAACGTATGTTAGATGAAAACAAGCAACGTCAGTCTCAAACTGACGATTTGCGTTCAAAAGCATTAGCAAAAGAAAATGACATCAGGCTGCAACGTCAACAAGACCAAAATTTGCAAAGTAAAAATGAAAATAAACGCGTAGAAACATCTCAAAGTGCAGAACATGCACAGATCAGCCGTAGTGATAAATCGACAACAGCCCAACCTTTTGACACAAACAAAGGCGATAAAGCTGAAAAAAGTATAGAGCAACCGTTATCCGATTCAGAACAAGAGGCGTATTTACAAAGTCAAAAATTAGAAACAGAAAAAAATTATCAATCGGTTGCTTCAGAAATAGAGGCTTTTTCAACTAGCACAGACGAGCAACAGTCAGTAAAAATAAGTACGACTCATCTTACCGCAGAGCAAGCAAAAGTTTTGTTCCAGCAAGTGACGAATGGAAGTAGTGAGATAGCCGTACAACAAGAATTGAGCGAAGCAAAAACCACTGCTGAGCTGACCAAAAGCGCAAATGAACTTGCTAAGAGCGTCGCAACAGTTAGTGCGGCAGGTGAGAATTCGGCCGGTTTAAATACTAAACTCGAACCGCAAATAAGCGTAGTAAAGGATCTAAAAGCTGATGCGCAGAAGCTAGAGCAGTCACTTAAAGAGATATCCACAAATGACAAAGCAAGCTGGCTCGACGGTATAATGCAACTAGCAAATCAAAATGCCAATAAATCCAGTGATGAAAAAGCAATTTCAAAAGTAGATGCCGCTGATGCCGATAATGAATTAACCACAGCGGGACAAAATGAACTCGACGAATTTGCTAAGCTCATCGCATCATTCAAAAGTGCCGAGACAAGCGAAAACGCCCTAGTTACGGCTGAGTCGGATGCAGCTATCGAAGCTGATCAAACGAAAATCGATGCTGCAGTTCAAGATGCCGCAGGTCTAAATGAACAACTGAAAACGCTACAACTGAGTGAAGCAGAAATTGATACCAATGACATTAAGTCGACTTCAAATGAATTGCAGGTAACAGCCGGACAATCTGTAGGAGCAGACGCTTCTGCCACGGCAAGTGAAAACGAGCAACAGGTTAAGGTTCAAGGGCAGGCGTTAAATGCAGTTACCTCGGCAATTGAAGCTGAGCTTAACAAAAATAATGTTGCAGCAGGTGAAACAACAAAGCCTGTTAGTGTAACGAATAGCAACACAACAGCGGCGGCCTTGGCAAATGTTATTAATAAAAACAATATGGATGAAAATGCAGCTGGTAAGAACAACAATGTTAGCCAAAGCGTTGATGGATCAAAATTAACATCTGAATCACAAATCCACGATGAACTGTTAGCTAAACTAGCAGGGGAAGAAAAACTCGCTTCTCGAGACATCACTAGCCCAGTGGCAACGGTCTTGAATGCAGGTACAGCATTAGGTAGCACCGAAGCCGGTAGCCTATTGGCAGACAGTATAGCCCGCGTTGAGCTAGGGGCCGTTCAGCTAGAAAAAACAATGATGGCGGCTAAGCTCGATATACAAACTCAAATTAAGCATGACGTTATCATTAAAGAAAATGTTCTCTTTAATAAACAAGAATTAGCAGCCAATGTGCAGCAACAAGTCGGCATGATGATGGCGCGAAACATGAAGTCTATTGATATTCGTCTAGACCCGCCTGAGTTAGGGTCAATTCGAATTAAAATGCAGTTAAATGGTGATCAAGCTGCTGTCAGTTTTATGGTGTCGAGTCAACAGGCCAAAGATGCATTAGAAAACGCGATGCCTAAGTTAAAAGAGATGTTAGAGCAACAGGGCATGGAATTGGCTGATTCCGACGTTCAACATGAGCAAAGTGGTCAAGGTGGAACAGAGGCTGGAGCTGAAACGCATCATGCTGGTACAAAAGGCGAGGACAGCACCGACGAACATTTAGGTGATGCAACTGAAGTGGTCGTTGATATTCCGTCTCCTTATAAAGTTGATTATTATGCATAGCAATTTTGGACGGTTAAAAAGTAAAGCGGTTTAAAAATATTGGCGTAAACACATTAATTATTGTGCTTTTTGTTCAACAGATAAGCGAATTGCAGATTAAAGACTTAAATCGTTGCGTTAACTGACTGTGCGCAATAACATGGCTACCATACCGTGTAATTTGGGATACATAATAATGGCTGAAGAAGAAAGTGATTTAACGTTAGAGGAAGAACAGGGCAAAGGTGGCAATAAGATGATGTTAATCATTATTATTGTAGCTGTTGTTTTAATTGGCGCTGGCGCAGCATTCTTTTTGTTATCTGGTGATGACGAAGCACCTGTTGCCGAAGGCGAACAGACAACGGAAGAAAGTGTTGCTGACGCCGAACCTTCTCAACCAGCTGAAATGGGTAACGCCAAATATGTGACGATGCCGCGACCATTTACGTTTAACGTACCTGGTACAACTCGCGATAGACTCGTTCAAATTCGTGTACAATTAATGGTGCGCGGCGACAACAATCAAGAGTTAGCGCAGAAACATATACCTTTGATTGAAGGCACGTTGTTAAAGGCTTTCAGCACTGCTACAGCCGATGATTTGGCCACCACTGCAGGTAAAGATGCATTGAAGTTAAAAGCAGCCAAAGACGTGCAAAAAGCAGTAATTGATATAACTGGCTCGAAAATTGTAGAGGAAGTATTGTTTACTGGTTTTGTAATGCAATAACCGGCAGGTAATAATAAGAGAACTAATATGACTGATCTTCTGTCACAAGATGAAATTGATGCGTTGCTCCACGGAGTCGATGATGTCGAAGAAGAAGAAATAGAGGAAGGCGGTGGCGGCGGTGAAGCCGGTACCCTAGACTATGACTTCTCCTCGCAGGATCGGATCGTGCGTGGCCGTATGCCAACTCTTGAGTTGGTGAATGAGCGTTTTGCGCGTCATATGCGGATCAGTCTGTTTAACATGATGAGACGTACTGCTGAAGTGTCAATAAACGGCGTACAAATGATTAAGTTTGGTGAATATATTCACACCTTGTTTGTACCAACTAGCTTAAACATGGTTCGATTCAGACCGTTAAAAGGTACTGGCTTAATCACCATGGAAGCACGTCTGGTATTTATCTTAGTGGATAACTTTTTTGGAGGTGACGGTCGTTACCATGCAAAAATAGAAGGCCGCGAATTTACTCCAACAGAACGTCGAATTATTCAGATGTTGCTGAAACTCATTTTCGAAGATTACAAAGAAGCTTGGTCGCCGGTCATGGACGTAAGTTTCGAATATCTTGATTCTGAAGTGAATCCAGCGATGGCAAATATTGTTTCACCAACTGAAGTTATCGTAATTAGTTCATTCCATATTGAGCTTGACGGCGGCGGTGGAGACTTCCACGTAGCGCTACCATACTCAATGTTAGAACCCATTCGTGAGCTGTTAGATGCTGGTGTTCAAAGTGATAGAGAAGATACGGACTATCGTTGGAGTAAGGCACTTCGAGACGAAATAATGGATGTGTATGTTGATTTACATACTCAGATGTTAGAAATGGACTTACCATTACATCAAGTTATGAATCTAAAAGACGGCGATATTATTCCAATTGAAATGCCAGAATACATTACGGTATTTGTCGAAGGTCTGCCAACGTACCGAGCTAAATTAGGACAATGTCGTGACAATGTCGCGATCCAGATTTCAGAGAAGATAAAACGTCCAGAATCTGCTAAGTCAGAAATGAACGTATTGACCAAAGGTGGTCGTCGACTAGACGACGATTCCGAATTATTAGCATTAGAAGACGATTTGGAATTATAAGTCGTTATAAATTTTTTAAGGTAAATGATTATGAGTGATGATCAAGATACTATGGACGAGTGGGCAGCAGCCCTAGCCGAAGCTGAAGATGGTGGTGGCGATGACGGTATTCAAACTGCTGAACTCGACGAACTAACAGAAGCACGAAGCAACTTAAATGAAGATGAGACGCGTAAGCTAGAAACAATTTTAGATATTCCGGTTAATATTTCAATGGAAGTTGGCCGCAGTAAAATTAGTATTCGTAACTTATTGCAACTAAATCAAGGCTCCGTTGTTGAACTTGACCGTGTTGCGGGTGAACCACTTGACGTATTAGTTAATGGCACGTTGATTGCTCACGGCGAAGTGGTCGTTGTTAACGACAAATTTGGTATTCGACTTACAGATGTTATCAGTCAAATTGAACGTATTAAAAAGTTACGTTAAACGGTTATGCTTTAGTTTTGTTGCTGTCATCAGCCAAACGGCGTTTGCTGAAGAGGTTGTAAAACAACAAAACTTTGCATCGAAAACACCGGCAAATACACCAGCCAGCGACGCGCTTATGCCTATGTTGCTGGCTTTGTTATTAGTGGTTTTTATTATAATTGTTGTTGCGTTTGTGGCGAAAAAACTTAACTTGACCCCAAACAATACAGGGCACTTTAAGCTTGTTTCAAGTATGTCACTAGGTGGCCGAGAACGGATCATTATTATTGAAGTTCAAGGGCAACAACATGCCATTGGCGTGACACCGCAAAATGTAAATCATTTGTTTTCTCTTGAAAATCCCATAGAATCAAAAACATTGCCTATGGCCAACTCGACGTTGGTTAATAAAATCAATAAATTGTTTGGGTATACACCACCGCAAACAGACGCAAATTCTACGCAGAAGAACGGATGAGTTAATGCGCATTTTAGTTTCAATTACCATTGCCATATTGCTATTTTTGGCACCAGAGGCGTTAGCCGAAAACGGCGGTATATCAGCTGTCACTGTTGTTGATAACCCCGATGGTTCAAAAGAATACAGCGTAACATTGCAAGTATTGGCGATGATGACAGCGCTGAGTTTTATTCCAGCAATTGTCATGTTGATGACCTCTTTCACTCGAATCATCGTGGTATTAGCTATATTGCGACAGGCCATGGGGTTACAACAAACACCAAACAGTCAATTGCTTATTGGTATGGCGCTATTTTTAAGTTTATTTATTATGGCCCCTGTATTTGACGAAATTAATCAAACAGCGGTGGAGCCTTATTTAAGCGAAGAACTTACGTCATTGCAGGCTTTCGAAAAAGCGAAACTGCCCATGAGAGAGTTTATGTTAGGCCAAACCCGAATTTCTGATCTGCAGTCTTTTGCTGAAATCGCCGGCTATACTCAACTCAATGCGCCAGAAGAGTTACCTATGACGGTTATTATTCCTGCGTTTGTCACCTCTGAATTAAAAACAGCTTTTCAAATCGGTTTTATGTTTTTCATACCATTTTTGATCATAGACTTAGTGGTTGCTTCGGTCTTGATGGCAATGGGTATGATGATGTTATCACCGATGATTGTATCACTGCCATTTAAGCTAATGATGTTTGTGCTTGTAGATGGTTGGACGTTAGTAATGGGAACATTGGCTAAAAGTTTTGGTCTAGGAACATAGGATAACGTATGTCTCCTGAGGTTTTTGTTGATATTCTGCGTGAAGCACTTTGGTTGATCATTTTACTGGTCGCGTCCATTGTTGTACCAAGTTTATTAGTTGGTTTAATGGTTGCTATTTTCCAAGCGGCCACGTCTATCAATGAACAAACCCTAAGTTTCTTGCCTCGATTAATAGTGACTTTATTGGCACTTATGTATTCAGGCCACTGGATCATTGGTAAGATAATGGACTTTACGTTTGAGCTAATAAATCGAATACCATCAGTAATAGGCTGATCCGTTATGGAAATCCTACTCAACACCCTGTTGCAATACCAAGCAGACCTTCTGCTTCCTTTAACCCGCATATCAGCGATGTTAATGGTAATGGCTGGTATGGGCGGCAAAGGTATCCCCACACCCATTAAGACCGCCTACGCTGTGGCATTTACTATTATGGTTATGCCTGTCTTGCCACCAACACCATTTAATAATTTATTTTCATTTGAGATGGTGATCAGAGTCGGGCAACAAATTTTAATTGGTACCGCAATTGGTTTTGTATCCACGGTATTTTTGCAAGTATTTGTTATTGCAGGCCAAGCTATTGCAATGCAGGCTGGTTTAGGTTTTGCCTCGATGGTTGACCCGACAAATGGTATGAACGTACCGGCGGTAGGTCAATTTTATCTGATCCTAGCGACGTTAATGTTTTGGGCTATCGATGGTCACATTGTGATGTTGCAAATGGTCGTGCAAAGTTTTCATTTGATGCCGATCACTGAAGTTTGGTACGCCACTGGTGGTTTCAGAGAGTTAGTCGATTTTGGTGGTTGGATGTTTGCTGCCTCGTTAGTATTAGCTTTAGCTCCGATTGTCGGTATGCTAATTATCAACTTAAGCTTTGGAATTATGACCCGAGCAGCACCTCAGTTGAATATTTTTGCTATTGGTTTTCCATTTACTATGATGTCTGGATTGATCGTCATGTGGATCACGATGGAGAACTTTGTCTTTCACTTTGAAAAAAACTGGCAACGCTCATTAGAAATGATGTGCACACTGATCGGTTGTTAACTTAGGGTACTTCAATGGCAGACGATAGCGACAATGAAAAAACAGAAGACCCCACAGCCAAGCGTTTAGAAGACGCTCGAAAAAAAGGTCAAATTGCCCGTTCGAAGGAATTAGGCACCACAGGTGTTCTAATTGCCAGTGCCGTAGCGCTAATCATGTTGGGTGATAAGTTGGGTATTTCCTTGATGGAAGTAATGCAATCTCAATTTCAGTTAGAACGAGACGACGCATTTGACCCAAAAAAAGTATTTTCTGTATTTGGCGCCGTTATCGAAAACATTAGCGCGCCATTAGCCGGCATCTTTGCAATTATTTTGTTGGCCGCATTTATTGCCAACAGTTTGCTAGGGGGAATTAATTTTAGTTGGGAGGCGATGGCCCCTAAATTAAATAAGATGTCCCCTTTAAAAGGATTAAAGCGGATGTTTGGCTTGCAGGCAGTCGTCGAGTTGGTTAAGTCGGTGTTAAAGGTACTTGTTGTTGCTACGGTCGCCGTTTTACTTATCAAAGTCTATCTTTTTGATATTTTATACCTGAGCATTCAAGACCTACCAAATAATACCTTTGACGCGACAGAAATGTTGGCGTGGATATTCTTAGGCCTATGTTGCTCCACCATTATTATTGCTTTAGTTGATGTACCGTATCAAGTCTACAATCACACTAAGCAGTTAAAAATGAGTAAACAGGAAGTAAAAGACGAGTATAAAAATACCGAAGGTAACCCTGAAATTAAGGGCCGTATTAGGCAAGCTCAGCGTGAAATATCCCAACGTAAGATGATGGCTGAAGTCCCTAATGCGGATGTGGTTGTTACAAATCCTACGCACTATTCAGTTGCTATTAAATACGACGTTGAAAAATCCAGTGCCCCTTACGTGGTTGCCAAAGGTGCGGACATTATAGCCATGCACATACGAACCATAGCTAAAGAACGTAACGTAGCTATTGTCGAAACACCATTGCTGACTCGATCAATTTACTATACAACAGACATCAATCAACAAGTTCCTGAGCAGCTATTTGTCGCTGTCGCACAAGTTCTTGCCTACGTTTATCAATTAGATCAACATCAGAAAGGTAAGGGGCAAAAACCCAAGCCGTTGGCTAAAAACCTGCAGATCCCGCCTGAAATGCGGCACTAATTCTATTTTTGGGATCACGTTTTTCAAATTTAATGTTCAGAGGTAAATCCTTTGTCAGAATATTGTCAGTTACTTTGGCCTAATCCTTGCTCTTTACAGAGTATCAGAAGGTTTATTCGGTCATCTTATGGAACTGGTAGCAAAATTTAATCAGGTTTTTTCTAAAGAAAACAACAAGTATATTAGTGGCTTAGGTGCTCCCTTGTTTATTCTTGCCGCGCTTGCAATGGTTATTTTACCGCTGCCATCGCTTATGCTGGATATCTTGTTTTCTTTCAACATAGCCCTTGCATTAGTCATCTTACTCGTAACGGTTTACACCCTAAAACCGTTGGATTTTGGCGTTTTCCCTACCGTTATTTTGATCGCGACCGTACTGCGACTTGCACTGAATGTTGCAAGTACCCGTATCGTTTTACTAGAAGGACACAAAGGGGGAGACGCCGCTGGACAAGTCATCGAGGCGTTTGGTTCCGTAGTTATTGGTGGTAACTATGCCGTCGGTTTAGTGGTCTTCGCAATTCTCGTTATCATTAATTTTGCGGTTGTTACAAAAGGTGCAGGTCGTATCTCTGAAGTAACCGCTCGATTCACACTTGATGCAATGCCTGGTAAACAGATGGCTATCGACGCCGACTTAAATGCCGGTTTTATTTCACCAGAACAAGCAAAAGCACGCCGTGAAGAAATTGGCAAAGAAGCTGACTTCTACGGGTCAATGGATGGTGCGTCTAAGTTTGTTAAAGGTGATGCTATCGCTGGGATTATTATCTTATTTATAAACATCATTGGTGGTTTGTTTATCGGCATGATCCAACACGACTTGTTGTTTGGTGAAGCAGTAGAGATTTATACCATTCTAACCATCGGTGATGGTCTGGTTGCACAGATTCCAGGACTGTTATTATCAATTGGCACGGCGATTGTAGTTACTCGACAAAACACTGAAGAAGCGATGGGATCTCAGGTTACATCGCAGCTTGGCGGCGAAAAAGTTTTATACGTTGCTGGTGGTTTATTGGTTGCGATGGGGTTAGTGCCAGGTATGCCACACTTAACGTTTTTAGGATTTGGTGCGATTTTACTTGGCGCAGCTTATATCACTAATAAACGGGCGGCGGAAGCGGTATTAGAAGCGAAAAAAGAAGCTGTTAAAGCGCCGGCTCGTGATCCTGTTGAAGCGGCTGAGAACAAAGACGTAAGTTGGGACGATGTTGCCCATGTCGATACCATAGGTTTAGAAGTTGGTTACCGTTTGATCCCTCTTGTTGATAAAACCCAAGGCGGTGAATTGCTGTCACGTATAAAAGGTGTGCGCCGTAAACTTAGCCAAGAGCTTGGCTTCTTAGTGCCAGCGGTTCACATCCGTGACAATTTAGATTTAGATCCAAATGTATATCGTATTACCCTGATGGGGGTAACAATAGGTGAAGCTGAAATTCGACATGATCGCGAGTTAGCAATTAACCCAGGCCAAGTGTTTGGCAAGGTCGATGGTATCGAAACAATAGACCCTGCATTCGGTTTAGAGGCCGTTTGGATAGAAGCTAAAAATCGAGATAAAGCACAGTCATTAGGTTATACGGTTGTTGACCCAGCTACTGTGGTTGCAACGCATATAAGCCAATTGTTAACTAATAACGCAGCGCAGCTTCTTGGTCATGAAGAAACGCAAAATCTTCTTGAAATGATTGGTAAAAATTATCCAAAACTAGTCGATGGTGTAGTGCCAGAAATGATGAGTTTGTCGGTACTTACAAAAGTTCTGCAAAATTTATTAAATGAAAGTGTGCCAATTCGAGATATTCGTTCTATTTTACAAACCCTTGTTGAGTATGCTCCAAAAAGCCAAGACCCCGATGTGTTAACGGCTGCGTGTCGTATCGCACTTCGTAGATTCATCGTCCAAGACACCGCTGGTTCGGTGGCAGAAATACCCGTCATAACTTTAGCGCCAGAGCTGGAACAGATGTTGCAACAGTCTATGCAGTCGACTGGAAACGAAGGCGCTGGTATTGAACCAGGACTTGCTGAACGTATGCAAACGTCACTTGCAGAAGCACATAAGAATCAAGAATTACAGGGTGAACCTTCGATTCTTCTTACGTCAGGCATGTTACGCAGTGTGTTGTCTCGTTTCCTAAAACACAGTGTCCCTGGTTTGGTAATTCTGTCGTATCAAGAAATACCAGAAGAGAAACAAATTAAAATTGTCAGTTCGGTTGGTTAGTTGTCAGAACTTTGACGGAGATTTAGAATGAAAATAAAACGTTATTATGCAAAAGATATGAGAACAGCACTAGCTCAAGTAAAAGAAGAGTTAGGTGTAGACGCAGTCATCATGTCAAACAAAAAGACGGCAACAGGTATAGAGCTTGTTGCAGCGGTAGATTCTGATGCAGAATTAACAACTAAACCTTCTACACAACCGGTAAGTGAAGCCGAAACGCAGCAATCGGTATCAAATCAACGAGTGAACAACCAACAAATGGCCGGTGCTAGTGGATCAATTCAAGCACTGATGAATAAGCCAGAAGGTGCACAAACGCAAAGTCAGCCTGCAACTAATGTGGCCAGCTCGTTAGACGAATTATTAAAGCGTCAAAGCAACTTTAGTAAGCCTGCTCAAGCGACTGTTGCTCCTCGTCAGTCACAGCCTGTTCAAGCTTTACAAGAAAATGAAAATCCAGTCGGGACTATGACCCAGGCACTATCACAACAAGCAGAATCAGAATTTGAACAATGGTTATCTAAAGCCCGAGATAAAGTTGCCGAAGAGTCAGCACCTTCTCAGGTTGATTTTAACTCGCTAAATAATGATATTGGTTATGACTCAAATACAAATGAAGCGCACCAAGCACAGTTAGATGGTGATGATTTGTCTGATCCACACTCGGCTCCAGTTTCTGCTTCTATTAGTGAGTTGGCGACATTAAAGGCCGAGATGAACTCAATTAAGCAATTATTAGAACATCAAGTCTCAAATTTAATGTGGCAAGACGTCAATCGTCGTCAACCTGTAAAAGCGATGTTAACTAGCAAATTAAAAGAAATGGGTTTATCAGTTAAAGTCGCAGAGCATTTAACGCATTTTATTGGCGAAGACACTAAACACTCTGATGTTTGGCCTAAAATGTTAGCGTTGTTAACTGAACAACTTGATACAACAGATAACGAAATTATCAAACGTGGTGGAGTCTATGCATTGGTCGGTCCAACTGGCGTTGGTAAAACTACGACAATAGCTAAGTTAGCGGCTCGTTATGCACAAATGTATGGTGCCGACAAAGTTGGCTTAATTACGACTGATAGCTTTCGTATCGGCGCACTTGAACAATTGGCAACTTATGCCAAAATATTAGGGTGCCCGCTTAAACAAGCAAAAGATGTTGAAGAGTTGTCTGAAGCCATTTATCAGCTAAGAAACAAAAAGTTAGTTTTGATCGATACAGCTGGCATGAGTCAACGTGACATTAAATTGACAGAAAGATTAAATTATTTGTTAACGCGATCACGTGTTAACATTAAAAATTATTTAGTTTTATCAGCCACTTCACAAATGAGTGTATTGCAAGAAAGCGTACAACATTTTAAAACAATTCCACTTTCGGGTTGTATATTTACAAAAATAGACGAATCTTTAAGTTTGGGAGAGTTAATGAGTGTTGCAATTCATAATAGGTTGCCAATTGGTTATTTAACCAACGGTCAACGCGTCCCAGAGGACATTAGAGTTGCAAATTCAGGAAAAATTGTGCAAAAAGCTAATCAATTGTTTGAATTAAAGCAAAAAGTAACTAACGAAAATAATAAGGTAGTGCCAAAAGCAGTAGGCATGTATGATTAAAGCAAGTTCATCTGACCAGGCTAGTGGCTTAAGAAATATGTCTTTAGCAAATAAAACCAAAGTAATCGCTGTTACAGGCGGAAAGGGTGGCGTTGGCAAAACAAGTGTTTCGCTAAATACCGCTATAGCCCTAGCTCAAATCGGGCAAAAAGTGTTAGTGCTAGACGCTGACCTAGGCTTAGCTAACTGTGATGTTATGCTAGGTTTACGTGTCGAAAAAAACTTATCACATGTCATCTCCGGTGAAGCTGAACTTGACGATATTTTAGTTGAAGGGCCGTACGGCATTAAAATAGTACCGGCAACTTCAGGTACTGTAGATATGGTCGACCTTTCTCCTACCCAGCATGCCGGACTTATCCGAGCTTTCAGTGAAATGCGAACACCAGTGGATATTTTTATTGTTGATACTGCGGCAGGCATTTCAGACATGGTATTGTCCTTTTCACGCGCATCCCAAGAATTATTAGTTGTTGTCTGTGATGAGCCAACGTCAATTACTGACGCCTATGCACTCATCAAAATTCTTAATCGTGACCATGGTGTCAATCGATTTAAAGTCGTGGCGAACATGGTTCGTTCGATGAAAGAAGGCCAGGACCTATATAAAAAATTATCTTTAGTGACGGACCGATTTTTAGACGTCACACTCGAGTTAACTGCGATAATTCCATTTGACGACAATTTAAGAAAAGCGGTTCGACGCCAGCGGGCAATTGTGGACGCTTTCCCAAGATCGCCATCGTCTGTCGCATTTAAAACTTTAGCTGCCAAAATAAATAACTGGCCGACGCCGACAAACGCGACTGGTAATTTAGAATTTTTTCTAGAGCAGTTAGTAAATTAAGAGGCGCTCGTTTGAACAACAAAGTTGCCGCAGCCTACGAGGCTAAAGAACAATCGCTCACTAGCCTTGTAAACAAACATGGGGTGTTAGTGAAACGAATTGCCCACCATTTGGCTGCGCGATTGCCCGACAGTGTCCAAGTTGATGATCTCATCCAAGCAGGTATGATTGGTCTTATTGAAGCATCAAAGAATTTTGATGGGTCAAAAGGGGCGAGTTTTGAAACCTATGCTGGCATAAGAATTCGAGGCTCCATGTTGGATGAAATTCGACGTGGCGACTGGACTCCCCGCTCTGTACACCGTAATACCCGATTAGTTGCCAATAAAATATCAGCGTTAGAAGCTGAACTTGGACGCGACGTTAAAGATGTAGAAGTCGCTGCTGCATTGGATATATCACTTGCCCAATACCACCAAATGTTAAAAGAGACGAGCGCAGGCCGTGTCCTCGATTTGGACAGCTTAGGTGTAGCGGAAGATGTGGTGACAAAACATACTGACGGTTCGGACGATGTCTATGACGGTGTCGAAGTAAACAATTTTAAATCATCAATGATAAAGGCAATTAAGTCATTGCCCGAGCGAGAGGGACTAATTCTTTCGCTATATTATGATGATGAGCTAAACTTACGTGAAATTGGTAACGTTTTGAACGTGAGTGAATCGAGAGTTAGCCAGATCCATAGCCAAGCTATGGTGCGGCTTCGAGCTCGATTAAAGGAATGGTTATAATAAAACTTGTAACTTCCTAATTTTTATTAATAATATTTATTTACGTTAATCATGTATTTTCAAGCCGGTACGAACTACTATAAGTGAAACTGGATTGGGAACTAACAAAACCTCACTGGAGGACGCTTTGGATAAGAATATGAAAATTCTGGTTGTTGACGACTTCTCAACAATGAGAAGAATCATCAAGAACCTATTGAGAGATTTGGGCTTTACCAATGTTTCAGAGGCAGATGACGGAAGTACTGCATTACCAATGTTGCAAAATGGTGACTTTGATTTTGTTGTTACGGACTGGAACATGCCAGGTATGCAAGGGATTGATTTATTACGTGAGATTCGTAAAGACGAAAGCCTAAAACATATGCCTGTCATGATGGTAACTGCAGAAGCTAAAAAAGAACAAATTGTTGCCGCCGCTCAAGCGGGTGTTAATGGCTACATTGTTAAGCCATTTACTGCAGCGACGTTGAAGGGCAAATTAGAAAAAATATTCGAGCGCTTAGAATAATCTAACTAGGAGTACACTATGTCTTTAGAGACTGCTCCGCAGATTAGCCTTGAAGAGGCTAAAGCCTTAGTAGCTGCGCTAGAGTCGGGTGACAATACAACAGCAAACACCATTTTAATGGGCATTGCTGCACCTGAGCAAAAAGAATTATTTGCAGAAGTTGGAAAACTCACACGTCAATTACATGATTCGCTTTCTAGTTTTCAATTAGATCCGAAAATTGCAAATTTGGCGACAGATGATATCCCTGATGCAAAAGAACGATTAAGTTACGTCATGAGTTTGACGGAACAGGCTGCCAATAAAACAATGGACGCCGTTGACGCTAGCTTGCCGTTAGCTGACAAAATTAATAGCGATATTTCCAGTTTAAAACCTGAGTGGGATAAATTAATGCAGCGCCAACTTGAGTTGGGCGAATTTAAAACCTTATGTTTTTCAGTGAATGAGTTTATGGAGACTGCAGAAAAAGACGCAGCCCAAATTCATCTTTATATGACTGAAATCATGATGGCTCAAGACTTTCAGGATTTAACTGGTCAGGTAATCAAACGTGTTATCGAGTTAGTCAAAGAAGTTGAAGATAGTTTAATTCACTTACTGACAGTATTTGGTGAACCTAGTAGAGAATCTATTAATGAAGTTAAGGCTGCTGTCGATAACAATGGTGTAGAAGGTCCAATCATCGATGCTGAAACACGTGAAGACGCTGTTTCGAATCAAGATGAAGTTGACGACCTATTATCTAGTTTAGGCTTTTAAGTTAGGGGAGCTGCCGAATGGCGTTGGAAGTGGATCAAGAGATATTACAAGATTTCTTAATAGAAGCTGCAGAAATCTTAGAATTACTATCAGAAGAGCTAGTTGAACTGGAAAATGACCCAGAAAACGCTGGTCTCTTGAATTCCATTTTCCGTGGATTTCATACCGTCAAAGGTGGCGCTGGCTTTTTAGCGTTAACGCATTTGGTGGACGCGTGTCATGGTGCAGAAAATGTTTTCGACATTCTGAGGACTGGCAAACGGAGCGTAACACCTGAATTGATGGATGTTATTCTCCAAGCGCTCGACACCGTCAACGAAATGTTTGCTCAAGTTCAAGCCGGTGAAGACCCAACTCCTGCTGATCCACAACTGTTAGAACGTCTACATCGTTATAGTCATCCGGAGGCCGAAGTAGTTGAAACGGTTGCAGATGTCGAACCAGACGTTAATTTGACTGGCGGCGATATAGATGAAATATCAGAAGACGAATTTGAAGCATTATTAGACGAACTCCATGGTAAGCCGGCCGCAACAGCGACGCCAGCACCTGCTTCTCCCACGTCGTCAGCAATTGCTAGTAGTGGTGATGACTTTTCAGACGATGAATTTGAAGCATTATTAGATGAATTACATGGAAAAGGGTCGTTTGAAACATCAAAATCTTCGGCTGGTAATGCTGCACCAACGGCTCCAGCACAACCTGTCTCGTTTTCAAATGAAAGTGATGAGATAAGTGATGACGAATTTGAATCTTTGTTAGACGAATTACATGGCAAAGGCGCGTCACCAACAGTAAGTAAACCAAAAGCTCAGGCACCAAAACCACCCGAACCGCCAGCGCCAAAAGCGACGCCAGCACCGGCACCAAAACCGCCTGTAGCGGCTAAACCCGCTCCTGCTAAAGCTGCGCCGGCTAAGTCACCTAAACCTGGTGAGAAAAAGGCACCACCACCACCGGCAGCTGAAACAACTGTTCGTGTTGACACTAAACGCCTTGACGAAATTATGAATATGGTTGGTGAACTTGTCTTAGTCCGTAACCGGTTGGTGAGCTTAGGGGTTAATTTAGGATCTGATGAAGCGATGACCAAAGCAATATCTAATTTAGATGTTGTAACTGGAGACCTGCAAGGCGCGGTAATGAAAACGCGTATGCAACCGATTAAAAAGGTATTTGGTCGATTCCCTCGGGTTGTTCGAGATTTGGCTCGAAGTTTAAATAAAGAAATTGTATTGGAATTACTCGGTGAAGAAACCGATTTAGATAAAAATTTAGTAGAAGCTCTAGCGGATCCGCTAGTGCATTTAGTTAGAAATTCCGTAGACCACGGCATTGAAATGCCGGACGAACGTGAAAACGCTGGTAAGAGCCGAGTCGGTACAGTTCGTTTATCGGCGTCACAGGAAGGCGATCATATCTTGTTAGTCATCGAAGATGACGGTAAAGGAATGGACCCTGAAAAGCTTAAAGATATAGCCGTAAATAAAGGCGTTCTCGATGCGGATGCTGCAGCTCGATTGTCAGACACTGAAGCATATAATTTAATATTTGCTCCGGGCTTCTCAACGAAAGAAGAAATATCAGACATCTCTGGTCGTGGCGTTGGTATGGATGTGGTTAAAACCAAAATCACTCAGCTTAACGGCTCTGTCGATATCCAGTCTGAATTAGGCGTTGGCACTACACTAGAAATTAAAGTACCACTGACACTAGCAATTCTTCCAACCTTAATGGTTGTTGTTGGTGAGTTGATATTTGCATTGCCGCTATCAACGGTAAATGAAATTATTCATCTGGATTTAACAAAGACAAATATAGTTGACGGCCAGCAGACTGTTATCGTTAGAGAAAAAGCGATCCCACTATTTTATTTAGAAGACTGGTTGATCAAAGGCAATAACCCAGCTGACCGAGTTGTTGGTAAAGGCCATGTAGTTGTTATTCAAGTTGGTGTACAACAAGTTGGTTTTGTTGTGGACTCATTAATCGGACAAGAAGAAGTTGTCATTAAACCATTGGACGCTATGTTGCAAGGAACTCCGGGAATGGCAGGGGCGACGATTACATCGGATGGTGGTATCGCGCTTATATTTGATGTACCGAACTTGTTAAAACATTATGCTAAACGGTCTAACTTAAGGTTTAAGTAGTATTTAAAAATGACAATAAAGGTATTGGTTGTAGATGACTCTGCGTTTTTTCGACGTAGAGTAACAGAAATCTTGAACTCGCACCCTGACTTACAAGTTATTGGGGATGCAGCTGATGGGCAAGCGGCAATTGAACAAACCGCAAAGTTACGTCCAGATGTGATCACGATGGATATCGAAATGCCTGTCATGGATGGCATTACAGCCGTCAAAAAAATAATGGCAGTGACACCTACGCCTATTATTATGTTTTCATCTTTAACACACGATGGGGCCACTGCAACGTTAGATGCACTTGAAGCTGGTGCCCTTGATTTTCTTCCGAAAAAATTTGAAGACATAGCAAAAGATAAAAAAGAAGGAACCGCTTTACTGCAGGAGCGAGTTAAAGCATTAGGCGCGAAATCCAGTATATTAGCTCGACGTCGTCCAATTCGTTCTGAAGTGTCAGAACGAGCAATAGTTAAACCAGCGACCTCTACTTCAACAATATCTTCGCGACTGGGTAGCAGCCTGCAAAGTTCATCAACTCGAAGAACAACTGAAACGAGTCAAGCGGCACCTCAACGGCAGGCAACGTCGGCGATTCGAAACTCGTCTGGAAAGTCATATAAATTATTAGCGATTGGTACGTCAACAGGCGGACCCGTTGCGTTGCAAAAAGTACTTACAACATTACCTGCAAACTTTAACGTCCCGATTATTCTTGTTCAACACATGCCAGCAGCTTTTACCCCAGCGTTTGCCTCTCGTTTAAATACGTTATGCAATATTTCGGTAAAAGAAGCAGTTAATGGCGAGCCATTAAGACCAGGTGTGGCATATTTAGCACCAGGCGGTAAGCAAATGTTGATTGAAGGTCGACCTGGTTACGGGACGATTAAAATTATGGATGATGAGGCAGCTCGTGTAACTTATAAACCAAGTGTTGATTTGTCATTTGGCAGTGCTGCGAAAGTTTATGGTGGTGATGTATTGGCAATTATTTTGACTGGCATGGGAGCGGATGGCCGCGAAGGCAGTCGAATGTTGAAACAACGTGGCGCTAAGATTTGGGCGCAGGATGAATTATCTTGTGTGGTTTATGGTATGCCACAAGCGGTAACAAGTGCTGGTGTTTCAGAACAGTCGATTTCACTAGAGCAAATTGGCCCTTCCATTCTTAAAGAATTTAATTTACGTTAAATTGCAGTTTATGTGTTCCCTGAACTTAGATCCAGAGGTAAAGCACTTAAACCGCAGCTCGTTAAAATAAAAGCACTAATCTCATTAGATAGCTGATACTATTAATAACTTCTAATTGCGCGAACGATTTTTAATCGAATTTGATGGCGTGTTAAACGTTTTAGATAAACTAAACAGTAACCACTAAATAATAATAACTAGGTGAATATGTGAAGGTTTGGACTGTTGCAAATCAGAAAGGTGGAGTAGGTAAAACGACTTCTGTTATAACCTTAGGCGCAATATTGGCGCTGAAAGGTAAAAAAGTCCTTATGTTAGACACCGATCCCCATGCGTCACTTTCTTATTATTTTGGCATTGATTCAGAAGAATTAACGCATAGCGTTTATGATGTATTTTTGCACTCAGACTCTATGGATCAGGAACATTGGCAAAAGTGTGTTTGGCAATCTCCAGTACCAAATTTAAGTATTCTTCCCGCCACGATGGCAATGGCCACATTAGATGGTATTTTGAGTAAAAAGTCTGGTATGGGCTTAATTATTAAAAAAACCTTAAACAAATTTGCATCTGATTACGATTACGTTTTAATAGATTGTCCGCCGGTATTAGGTGTTTTGATGGTCAATGCGCTTGCCGCAAGTGACAAAGTATTGATCCCAGTACAGACCGAATGTATGGCTTTAAAGGGCTTGGAACGCATGCATCGTACAATGCAATTGATAAAGACCTCTCAGGCGAAAAAATACGATGTTTGCATCATTCCGACTATGTACGATAAACGTACAAGAGCGTCGATCGTAGCGTATCGAGAGTTGCAAAGTACTTATGGCGATCAGGTTTGGGAAGGGGTTATCCCAATTGATACAAAATTTAGAAATGCGTCGATGGAAAAACTGCCATTGCCTATTTATGCTAAAGGTGCAAGAGGCGTATACGCCTATAACGAATTATTAAAATCATTAGAGAATAATTAAGTCGATGTTTGCAAGTGAAAAAGTCATGCTGGAGTATTTCGACCAGCTACTAAGTGACGAAGAAGAAAATGACATTAACACGGTTGCAAATACGCATCGCGGATCTTTGACGGCAGAAAAACAATCACGCCCTGCGATACTATCTGACGATATTATGGCGACACCACTCGCGCGTGAAAAACCTCAAGTTTCCCATAAAAGTCCAGCAGCAAAACCATTTAAAGAGCCAGAAGTTGAGTTACCCGCACCGCAAACAAGTACGGTCGCTAAATTACTGGAACAAGTAAATTTAAAACAAGATGCAAAAATAGCTAAAGAACGTCAGAAAACTGTCGATCTAGTAAGAAGTGTATCTCAAGACATCGCGCCACCTTCTGTTGAAACAAAACAAGAAATAGCTCTACAACCGCCAATTAAGGTTGAAAAAGAGGTTATTGAAAGTTTCCCAGATGAACCATTTCAAGCGTTATTTTTTAGCGTTGCGGGTTTATCACTAGCCGTGCCGTTGAAGGAACTTGGTGGGATCCATAATTTAACAGAATTAAGTACTTTGTTTGGCAAGCCTGCATGGTTTAAAGGCGTGATGCTAAATCGAGATAAGAAGTTAAATGTTGTCGATTCTGCGCGTTGGGTTATGCCTGAAAAGTATAACCAAGCCATGGAAGAGTCGCTTAACTATCGCTATCTCATCATGTTAGGTGAGAGTAATTGGGGATTAGCAGCCGAAAGTTTGGTTGAAACAGAGTCAATTACACCAGATGCAGTTAAGTGGCGAAAAAATGCACATAAACGTCCCTGGTTGATGGGCACGATTAAAGAAAAAATGTGTGCTTTGTTGCATGTAAGTGATTTAATTGCCATGCTTGAACAAGGTATAGACGCAAGACAAGTTTAGTCAGTATTCAATTTAGGAGTTGCTCATATGAGTGAAGAAAGAACCCCAGTCAATCACGTTACGGATGGCAATGACGAAGTATTGCAATGGGTCACGTTTAAACTAGAGGAAGAAACCTACGGTATAAACGTTATGCAGGTTCAAGAAGTACTACGTCATACTGAAATTGCTCCCGTACCTGGTGCCCCTGACTATGTGCTAGGAATCATTAACTTGCGTGGTAACGTCGTAACCGTTATTGATACAAGAGCCCGCTTTGGGTTAATGCCTGGCGATGTAAGTGATAATTCGCGAATAATCATAATCGAATCTGAAAAACAGGTTATTGGTATTATGGTAGATAGTGCAACCCAAGTTGTTTATTTAAAAACGTCTGAAATCGACAGTGCACCTAATGTAGGTACTGATGAAAGCGCTAAATTTATTCAAGGTGTTAGTAACCGTGATGGCGAATTATTAATATTAGTAGACTTAAATAAACTGATGACAGATGAAGAGTGGGATGATATTGCAGACATCTAAGTCAATCTGCATAGCGTCAATCATCTTAGCTGGCTGAATGGAGACTAAATTAGTTGAAGTTCAGTCTGCTTAATTGTTCTATTTTTTAAGAAAGGTCACATGTCATTACCTATTATTGCAATAATCATCTTGTTTGTTGCTGTAGCATCGCTGATTGTAGCCTTGCTAATACTATCTAAAAAGATTGTAAATCAGACTGCAAAAATAGAGTTGATGGAGTCGCAAGCTCTTAATGATAAATCTCATGTTAACCACCTCATTGACGACATTCAAACGTCGATACAGCAAATTCCAAAAATAATTGAAATACAATCTCAGCAAAATAACGAAATGCAGTCGAATAAACAAGGATTGCTCGAATTGCAGGAGACCACTGAAAAGTTGCGAAATGATATTCAATTACTTCAAAGTGAAGGGCAAGAAGATAAACTCTACGTTAGAGCTAAAAAGTTAATTCAATTAGGCGCTGACATTGAAGAAATCATTAATGAATGTGGTATTAGCCGAACCGAGGCTGAATTACTTATTTCACTATCTGCGAAGCAGTAAATATAATAACGTTTTTCTAATCTATTCAAAACTAAGCCCCTTAATAAATGTAATCGATAAAATCGTTACCAAAGCTACTGTTTTAGTCATTACTGTCCTAATAAATACCTCCCTTTAACAAGCGCCAATATTCTCTGGCACAATTCATGCAGTATTAAAACCAAAATAACCATCGTCGAATTATTGACAGAGGCTATAGATGGATAAGATGTTATATGTCGCCATGTCTGGCGCGAAACAAAATTTGATCGGTGTATCGATGAATGCCAATAACTTGGCAAATGCGAAGACCGCAGGATTTCGTGCTGACTTTGAACAGCAGCGCTCCATGCAAGCATTTGGTGAAGGGCATCCAACGCGAGTATTTGCGGTAACCGAACGTCCAGGTTCTAAAATGAACCATGGTTCAATAGCGACAACGGGTCGTGATTTGGACATCGCTATCAAAGGCGATGGTATGTTGGCGGTACAGGACAGAACAGGCTCTGAAGCTTATACCCGGGAAGGTAATTTACAAATTACCAAAGAAGGGTTGTTAACGACAGCACGTGGCGCTCCTGTGATGGGAGAGGGTGGCCCAATTGTTATCCCTTTGCCAATAGAAAAAATAGAAATAGGCCCAGATGGCTCTGTCACGATACGGCCTTCCGGCGCTCCGGCAAATTTTCTTGAAACGGTCGATCGAATAAAGTTGATCGAACCGCCAAGTCTTAATTCGATGACTAAAGGTAATGATGGCTTATTTCGTTCAAAAGAATCGGTACTTACCAATGACTTATGTGGATTTTGTGACGCTTCGCCTAATATCGGTATCGAAAGTGGCGCATTAGAACTTAGTAATGTGAGTCCAGTAAGCGAAATGACAGCGATGATCGCACATCAAAGACAATATGAATTACAAATTAAGTTGATGAAAAAAGCGGAAGAAATAGACCGTGCACAAGATCAACTTCTCAGAATATTTTAATTAGGAGGCGCGTATGCATCCGGCATTGTGGATTAGTAAAACTGGGCTTGACGCTCAACAAACTGAAATTGCGGTAATATCCAATAACTTGGCCAACGCCAGTACTATCGGATTTAAAAAGAGTCGAGCCGTATTTGAAGACTTACTTTATCAAAACATTAACCAACCTGGTGGTCGGTCGTCCCAGGACACTGAAATGCCAAATGGTTTGATGCTCGGTGCTGGTACTAAAGTTGTCGCGACTCAAAAGAACTTCTCGCAAGGGAATATGACAACGACTGAAAACAGCCTGGATTTTATGATCCAAGGTAAAGGTTTTTTTGAAATCCAACGCCCAGATGGAACGTTAGCTTATTCTCGAAATGGCCAGTTTTCAATTGATGAAAATGGACGATTGGTAACCTCTGGGGCCGGTTTCCCATTGCAGCCTGAAGTAACAATTCCGGCTGAAGCGCAGTCGATAACAATTTCCCAGCAAGGTGAAATTTCAGTTCAAGTACCGGGTCAAGGTGCTGGTGTTGTTATTGGACAGTTGACCATTTCAGAGTTTATTAACCCTGCCGGCTTAGAGCCAACGGGTCAAAATTTATATATTGAAACTGGAGTAAGTGGTGCCCCGGTTCAAGGTAACCCAGGGGTTAACGGTTTGGGTATCATCGTACAGGGCGCTCTAGAAACGTCAAATGTAAACGTAACTGAAGAGCTAGTTAGCATGATTGAGAGTCAACGTGTGTATGAAATGAACTCAAAAGTAATTTCGACAGTTGACCAAATGCTTAGCTTTATTACTCAGCAGCTATAGAGTTCTGGAGATTTATTATGATGTTATTCACGGCAAAACAACCCAAGGTTCAGTTTACCAAACGCATGTCAAAAGCATTAGCCGCGTCATTATGTGTTGTTTATTTATCAGCCTGTGCGGTGAATCATGATATTGAAGAAGAAGATACGTTTTTCGCACCTATAATGCCTGAAATCAAATCTGATGAAGTTGTTGCAACGGGGAGTTTGTATCAGAGTGGTTGGTCAAATGGCCTATATTCAGATACTAAGGCACGCCGTGTTGGTGACATCATCACAGTTTTATTAATGGAAAATACTCAGGCATCTAAGTCAGCTAAAACAGAAACTAAAAAAGAAACAGACGCGAGTTTATCACCGTTAGTTGGATTAAACGGTCTTGCACCAACCATTGGCGGTAATACGCTGCAGATGGGGATAGGCTCCGATGGCACTTTTAAAGGTGATGCCAAATCAGATCAAAGTAATAGCTTAAGTGGCCAAATTACTGTCCATGTTTTAAGAGTATTACCAAACGGAAATTTAATAATACGTGGCGAAAAATGGCTTACGTTAAATACCGGACAAGAATTTATTCGATTGACAGGCATTGTACGGTCAGAAGACATCAGTTCTGAGAATACTGTTGATTCAACCCGCGTTGCGAATGCAAGAATTTCGTACAGTGGTAAAGGCAGCTTGGCAGAAAGCAATGAAGCTGGCTGGATATCACAATTTTTTATGAGCTCGATGTGGCCATTTTAGGAGCAAATATGAAAGGTTTAATACTGCTATTTAGCTGCTTAATTGGTGTCGTTTCGATGCAAGCAGAAGCAACACGAATTAAAGACGTATCGATGGTCGAAGGTATTCGGTCTAATCAACTCGTAGGTTACGGGTTAGTCATTGGTTTACCAGGCACCGGTGAACAAACACGATTTACGGAACAAAGCTTTAAAGCGATGTTAGGTAACTTTGGTATTCAATTGGATCCAAATTTAAAACCTAAAATTAAAAATGTTGCTGCGGTTGCCGTCCACGCTGATCTACCAGCATTTGCGAAACCAGGACAAAGTATAGATATTACCGTATCGTCAATTGGCAGTGCCGGAAGTTTGCGAGGCGGCACATTAATACAGACAATGTTAAAAGGTGCTGACGGCAATATTTACGCCGTTGCGCAGGGGTCATTGGTTGTTGGCGGTCTAGGCATTCAAGGCCAAGATGGTTCTTCGGTCACAGTCAATATTCCGACAGTGGGGCGTATTCCTAATGGCGCTACCGTTGAGAGAACCGTTCCAACGCCATTTGGAAACGGGGATTATATCACTTTCAATTTAAACGAAGCTGATTTTACTTCAGCTAAAAGGTTAGCTGATACAATTAACAACCTAGTCGGTCCTAATACGGCAAAACCATTGGACTCAGTTTCTGTCAGAGTAATAGCGCCAAGAGATATTGGACAGCGTGTTGCGTATCTATCAACGTTAGAAAACTTAGAATTTACGCCAGCCGATACGTCCGCCAAAATTATTGTAAATTCAAGAACAGGCACTATCGTTATAGGTAAAGACGTTAAGCTTAAGCCTGCTGCTATTACGCATGGTAGCTTGACGGTGACCATTGCAGAGAATCAAGACGTAAATCAACCTGAGCCGCTTTCAAATGGTGAAACTCAGGTAACAAACCAAACCATTATAGATGTAGCTCGTGATGATACCCGCGCGTTTGTATTTGACCCAGGCGTTAACCTTGACGACCTAGTTCGAGCGATAAACCAAGTGGGAGCTGCTCCAGGTGACTTAATGGCAATATTAGAGGCATTAAAGCAAGCTGGCGCAATTGACGGGCAATTGGTTGTAATTTAATTTAACTAAATAAAAAACAGGAAGGGGATCGATATGAGTTTCGCCCAAGTATTATTAACAAATGTAACTGCGAATCAAGATACAAATCATGCAATTCTAGAGATGTTAGAATTGGACAAAGACCAACAGGTTCAATACCATGTTTATGAAGTTGCTTACTTTGAAAAACAGATATTTTGCTGTCTCTCAGGTGGCGTAATTGAAGATAATGAAATTCAATTTACACCGGTTGGGCTTGGCGCATTTGAAGCACTTACCAATATTGAAGATGAAGAAGATTCTGAGTATTTTGCTGAGCAAATCGAGCTAGCCGAAGGTGGCATTGCAGCGCAAATCGAAGAGGTTTTTTCGCGTGTACCAGATAAATCTCGTGTATGTTTCATTGGTAATTTGAATGATGAAATGCAAAATGAATTAGGTAAATATTTTACTTTAGCTCACTAATCACCTCGTTATATATCCTGTTATAAAGCCGCAAAAGCGGCTTTTGACGTTTGAGTTCCAATCTTAATCTCAATCTCAATCTCAATCTCAATCCCAGCATTAGTAACTAGAAAATTTTAGTTATGACAAATTAGATTATCCAAAGCTTAACAAAAGCGACTTAAATAAGGCTTCTAACGAGTTGGCGCGTTTCTTGAAGTAATCACGTTATTATTAACTAATGTCAAAATAACGTCATATGAATCAGTTAGGCGATGCAGGTAATTATCTAGACATAGCGGGGATCCAGCAGCTTAAAGCGCATGCGGGAGCGAACCCTGATGACAAAGAAGCGTTGAAGCAAGCTGCTGAACACTTTGAGTCTATTTTCATCAATATGATGTTGCAGTCGATGCGAAAAGCGAACGCCGCGTTTGAAGAGGGTAACCCCATGCATTCAAACACGACTAAGTTTTTCCGTGATATGTATGACCAACAACTTGCTACTGACATGGCCAGTAAAGGCAGTTTAGGCCTTTCAGAACTTATCGTGCAACAGCTGTCCAATGATCCCGAACGATATCGTAATGGCACGACACTGAGAAACGACGCAACATTCGAGCGCCATGAATTTGGGAATACCTCTCAAACAAACGCTCAAACTACAGATCCATTAAATCAATATCCTACGGATAAGTTGCCTCTAAGCGCATCATTTTTAGACCCTGCGTTGCTATCTCCGAACGGCGTTAAAAATCACTTCAACCAAATGGTCGATGATGCGTTTAAACATGTCGGTCTTACGGTCAACCCAGTGGCAACAGATATCGCCCAACAGCAGAAAAAAGAGCCGGCGGAATTTGATACACCGAAAGATTTTGTTAGTCAAATTTGGAGTTATGCCAAAAAAGCGGCATCTGAAATTGGTCTTAACCCCGCAGTTATGGTTGCTCAAACGGCGCTTGAGACAGGTTGGGGTAAACATATTATCGAAGATAAAAATGGTGAGTCGAGTTTTAACTTATTTAACGTTAAAGCGCATCGAGATTGGGAAGGCGCTAAAGCTGCACAATCTACTTTGGAGTTTGAAAATGGCTTACCGGTAAGAAAAATTGAACCGTTTCGTGTCTATGACAATTTTTCAGAGTCGTTTGACGACTTTGTCAATTTTCTAAAAAGCAACGGCCGATACGATGAGGCATTAGAACGTACTGGCAATGCGGAACACTTTTTGCATAGTTTACAGAAGGCAGGCTATGCAACGGATCCGAATTATGCAGACAAGATCCTTGGCATTTTGCAAAGCAACAGTTTTAAAACAATGATTGGCGATTTGGACGTTAAACCGCAAGTCGAATAAGGGGTTAGAAAATGGCTAGTGGCATTTTAGGTACTGGTGTATCGGGGTTAGCAGCAGCTCAATTTGGGTTAGACACAACAGGTCATAACATTGCTAACGTTAATACCGAAGGTTACAGCCGACAACGTGTTGAAACTGAGTCTACGGTAGGTAACGCCTTTCGTTCTACTTTTCTTGGCAATGGAACTCAATTAGCTGCCATTACCCGAACGTTTAATGAATTTAATTACAATGAAGTTATCTTTAACGAAAGCCAATACAATTATAATGAAACAAGACTAACAAACGCCAGTCGATTAGATAACCTACTGGCCGATCCTGACACTGGCATAACCGCCACATTTGAAGAAATGTTTAATGGCATTAACGGTGTTGTTGAAGAGCCAACATTAATCTCAGCTAGAAATGTCGTTTTGTCGACGGCTGAAAATACAGTAAAACGTTTTAATACTCTTTATGAAGAAGTAGCTGTTCAGCATATGGGGTCAATTAATGAAGAGATTTATACATCCGTTTCAGAAATCAATTCTATTACTTCTGAAATTGCACTATTAAACAGTAAAATTCAGGTTGAGAATGCTGTTGGATCTGAGGGCTTTGCCCCGAATGATCTGCTAGATAGCCGCGAGCAACTAATAAAAAGACTAAGTCAGATGACGCAGGTCGACACAATACAGCTAGATGATGGCACTGTGAATGTCACCGTTGGCCAGGGCGTAACTTTGGTTACTGGTGCCTTTGCATTGCCAATGTCTGTTATTCGCAATGAATTTGATTCTGGTATTTTAGAGATTGGCGTTTCGACCAAAGAAGATTCCGAATCAAAATCAATTGTTACCGACCAATTAAGCGGCGGTTCTGTGTCTAGTTTACTCGATGTCCGCGATGAAATGATAATGCCAGCGATAAGGGAGTTAGGGAAACTTGCTATCGTTATTGCAGATTCGTTCAACCGGCAACAGTCACTAGGGCGTGATTTAAATGGCGAAGTGGGGTCTAATTTATTTAGCGATATTAATGATCCACAGTTAGTGCTAAGTCGAACCTTTGGTGCGGTCACTAACCCAGTTGAATCTAAATTTGAAATCAATATTCGAAATTCCAGCCAACTTACAACCGATATTTATGATCTAGACTATGACGGTACAGATCTTATCGTGTCTGATGCAAAAGGCAATGTTATCGAGAGTTTTGATCCTGCGCAGATCGCACAAATGAATGCAGGCACTGAGTTAACAATCGGCAATACCGGTTTGTCTATGGCCATTGATACAGACAATATGACAGCGGGCGATAGGTGGCAAATCAATGCCTTGAAGAATGGCGCAAGTAAAATTGATATTGTGATTGAAGATCCAAAGCTCATTGCTGCGGCAGATAATTATTTTGAAATAGATTCTGTGACCAATACAAATAACGTGAGCTTGTCACTTTATGAAATTAATAATGTGAGCAATGCCAGTTATCCTTCACCGAACAATGTTCCACCTTTACCGGATCCTATGCTGCAAATAGTAGTAGACGCAACCGGCACGCAGTACGATATTCAAGATAGTGCGGGCAACTCCGTTAATGGTGGGTTTCAAGATATTGCTGCAGATAAAATTATAAACGGCCCTGGATTTACCATGCAATTTGAAGGTGAGTTGGCAGGCAATGAAGTGTTTAATTTAACCCATGCAGATAATGATCTGATACCAAATGACAACAAAAAGTTTGGGCCGGGTGATAACACTAATATGTTAAGCATGTTGAACTTTCAGAGTAAAAAGACCATGGATAATGGACTAAATAGTTTCTCTGAGGGTTATGCAGATCTAGTAACAGCGGTAGGTGTAGACACTAAAAGTACAGAAATAGCCCGGGATTCCTATCAAACCTTATTAAGTGGTTCATCCGCAAGATTAGCCGCAGTTCAAGGGGTTAATTTAGATGAAGAAGCGGCAAATTTAATTCAGTACCAACAAGCATATTCAGCATCAGCGCGGATCATTACCGTTGCTCGTGAGACGTTCCAAACGCTCTTATCAGCGGCAGGTTAGGAGGTAATTTATGGCCACTAGAATAGCAACAGCAAATTATTTCCAACGAAACGTTGCTCAGTTGCAAACGCGTCAAGCAAACCTTGATAGAGCTCAGTTAGAATTATCCACGGGTAAGAAGATCATTAATCCGTCGGATGATCCAACAGGGGCAAATACGGTAATAAGACTGAAAAAAGAGATCCAGGTCAGCGATAGATATTTAGCATCGCAAGATAGTGCTCGTCGCTACAATAGTGTTTCTGAGACTCAGTTAGATTCCATGACTAATACTTTGTACCGTTCTCAAGAATTGTTAACCCAAGCCATAAACGGAGCTTATGATTCTGCTGCCTTGCAGGCTTTAGGCAATGAAATTGGCGCTAGGGTTAGTGAATTTATGGGGCAAGTAAATGCAACAAATTCAGCAGGGGATTACATATTTTCTGGGTACCAGACAACTTCACCTGCCTATGAAATCGATCAATTTGGTTTTGCTCAATACCAAGGGGATGAAGGGATAAGAGATTTGCTTATCGCCCCGAATACTTACGTAGATGCAAATGCAACAGGCAACGCATTTGTGGATAATTTAACGTCAGATTATGGTTATTTTACGCCAAGTTCAGACAAATTATCCACGGGGACAGTTACCAACCCTTCGGCTTTCAGGTCGCCAGCATTTCCAGAAACAACCTATCAAATTCAGTTTAATGCAACGGGTGATGGCTACGATATAATAGACCTAGGCCTAGACCCTGCGAATCAAGTCTTAGATTCGGTGACGGGTTATTTGCCTGGAGACGAAATAACCGTTCAAGGGATCACGTTTCAAACTAATGGCTCAAATCCTCCAGTCGCGGGCGAAACTATAGACCTGTCACCACAGCGAGATTCTGAGTTATCAAACTTTGAAGTTAATTTTACTGCTGCAGGCGAGTATGAAATTGTTGATTTAGATAGAAACAAGGTTGTGGCTGGTCCAGTACCATTTGTAATGGGAGATACCATCGAGTGGGGAGGGCGTAAGTTCCCATCTGATCCAGCCGCCGCATTACCAGCTGTTGGCACAAGTTTTACTTTTGGTGAACCAACAAAAAACACGCAGTGGGTTATGTCTCAAGCATCCAATAGCATGACAATTAATGGCTCGCGATTTGTAGCAACAGCTAATGATGAAGCTCTCAATTCTGTAGATTTAAACACCCCTCCTGGTGATCTGTTACCACCGGATCATCCTTTATACACTCCGGGAACTTCAGGTTCGATGGTAATACCGGCAAACACTGGTACCGGAATACTGTCGGGGGGCATTGTTTTGTATCCTGAAGATAATGTCATTGGTGATTTTAGGATATCTTTTATCGATACTATCGGCGATGGGGTTGCAGATAGTGTTAGAATGGATGAAATTGATCCAGTTACAAAACGAATTAAACCGCAACCTGAAGGTCAAAGTTTTGATACGGAATTCACCCCAGGTGAAGCAATTGTTGTTGCGGGTATCGAATATGAAGTCACAGGTACTCCAGCAGTAGGAGATACGTTTGAAGTCGCTCGGCCAGAAAACTCGCGCCGAGTAGAGGTGTTAGGTATGTTATTACATGAGTTGGATCAAGGACTTGTAACTACCGGTAATACTCGTTCTGAAATTGGCTCTCGTCTGAATATTGTCGATAATATGGAACAAGCCCAATTAAATTTCCAATCGATTACGATTTCAACATTGGCGACGCTAGAAGAAGTGGATATTTACGAAGCGGTAAACAATTTAGAAACGTCGAAAGTTGCACTACAAGCAGCTCAACAATCCTTTGTTAAAATTCAAAACCTAAGTTTATTTAATTACCTTTAACGTATAATGTCATGTTAATGAATCATTTAATTCTCGTTAACATGACGTTTCATCCCTCATTACGTTGCCTTCAAATCTAATTCTACTTCTAATAAGCTTAACGAATGCGCTACGAAAACGCTAAACGAATTAGAATCATGTCGGCAAAGCCATCAAGTCTCAGTTTGTTTGTTTCTGTCCTTTTAATCATTTATATCTCTCATATTTTTACCAATATTTTTTAGTATCGACTACTTTCATTACCTAATCGTTTTAGTCCCAATTCAATCCTTGCCAAATTATAAATTATTGGCATTATTAATCTGTAATTTCATCAGAATTGGTAATGGATATTCATTTGTTATTTGTAATCTACGACACTGAGTTCACCGCATGGGAAGGCTCAATGGCAAGACGTTGGTCAGAACCTTGGGAGCATAGAGAACTTATCCAGCTGGCGGCACTTAAAATTGAAGTTTGCGACACGGGATGTCAAATTTTAGAGTCCTTTTCTAGACATATAAAGCCAATTATAAATCCAACCTTAAGTCAATACGTGATTGACCTAACTGGAATAACTCAAACATTGATCGATCAAAAAGGCGTCAGTTTTCCGGCGGCGATTTATGATTTTAACAAATTTTGCCAGGGCGATGACGTTAAACTGGCAAGTTGGGGTAATGATCAAAAGGTCCTAGCAGAAAATGCTGAGCTAAATGGAATTCGATTAGCGCCGAAGTTACTTGAACACATCGATTTAAGTGTGCCGCTGCGTAAAATAGAGAAATATAACTTTCAAGTATGCAGTGGTTTGTTACATAAACAAATAGGCATACAACTCAAAGGTCATGTTCATGACGCATTACACGACGTAAATAGTATTGTGGCCACTGTAGATCGCCTGGTCAAAGAAAATCTGATTAGCATCAACTTGTTAGATCCCGTCGAAAATTGTTAATAGTTTTCCCCTAACACAAATTAAACGGCAACTGATTGCCATTACTTTCTCAGACGTCAATAATCTGCTAGTTAAAGCCAGCTCACACTAAACCTATAAAGATCTCTGTTGTTTATTTTCTTAATTTTAAATTAAGTTACTGTTATATAAAGAATAAAACTTATTATTCAAATCGAAATATATTAGACTTGAGTATAAATAAATCGACTTCATTTTTGTTTTTTAACTTTGGCACGCATGTTGCTCACTATGTGTAACGGCAAAATTTTGTCATTGAGGAGATAACATAATGGGTATGTTTATTAACACAAACGTTGCCTCGATTAATGGGCAACGGAATTTAAATAACTCGACAGAAATGTTGCAAACATCTATGCAACGACTCTCGTCGGGATTACGAATCAATAGTGCGAAGGACGATGCGGCTGGTATGCAAATATCAAACCGATTAACTTCGCAAATTAATGGCCTTAACGTTGCGACACGAAATGCTAATGATGGTATTTCTATGGCGCAAACAGCGGAAGGTGCATTACAAGAAAGTACAAACATCTTGCATCGTATGCGAGATCTGTCGATACAGGCAGCCAATGGTACCTATTCTGACGGCGACCGGGCGGCACTTCAAGAAGAAGTGACACAGTTGCAACGAGAACTAGACCGAATTGCGGAAACCACAACGTTTGGTGATCGTAAGTTGCTTGACGGTACATTTGGTACAGAACAGTTCCAGGTAGGCGCAAAAGCTTTCCAAACCATCGCGGTAAGCGTTGGTTCGTTCTATGCGGAAGATTTGGGTAGTGAGTCTTATGAACTCGGTGCGTATAATTCAAATCATTCGGTAGGCAGTAAAGCGGCGACTAGTTCTGGCAACTTATCAAACTTTACCAATTCGGCGTCTGCGTTGAGTTTAGGTGCCGGTTTAGGTAACTTCTCGGTAGGTTTTTATTCGAATACATCGGGTGCTGTTTCTAATCCGTTTAATGCACTAGCAAATTCTGGTCTTACAGTTGAACTAGGTGTTAAAGGTTCATTAGGTAGCGCGACCGCGGTATTACTAGATGAGTTTGGTAGTGCCTACAATGTACAACGTTCTGTTCAGGCGATTACAACTGAGACAGGGGTTGATGCAGATGCAAGAACCACTGTAGCGTTGGATTTCTGGCAAGGCTCGTCAGACACTGGTATTTTTATGAATACCAATACTAATGAGCTAGACGCTGTCACCTTCCAGTTTGACCTAAAAGGTTTAAACTCTGGGATGGATGATGATCCGGCACGTATTAAATTTTCGATTGAAAATACTGAAGATTTATCTACAGCAGTTAACGCTATAAATGAAGCCGCTGGTGAAACGGGTATTTCCGCTTCATTAACAGGTGACGGGCGACTTGTTCTAACGAGTGAGCGTGGCGACAATATTCGCATGGAAAACCTGCAAGTTTCAGGTAACTTGGCAAGTCAAGCTGCTATCAGAGCGACGACCTATACATACGAAGGTGAAGTTTCGGATGATAAAGACGCAATTTCTCAGGGTTGGTTAGTCAGTGCTGGTAATGGACAGTCTGTATTTACTGATACAAACTCGGTTTATGCGGAATTTGTTGGTGTCGTTCGAATGAGCTCCAATGATGATTTCAAAATGAGTCTTGTCGATACGACTACTGCGATGAATGACAATGCGATGATATTACAAGGTACCGCAGGTACGACGTCAATTTCTAATAAAGAAACGGTTGACGACATTAATATCAGTACTGCCATCGGTGCGCAATTAGCAATCGATATTATTGACGGTGCTTTGTCACACATAGATAGTCAACGTGCAGGTTTAGGTGCGGTACAAAACCGATTAACCAGTACTATTTCGAATTTAACAAATGTTATTGAAAATGCCAGTGGCTCTAGAAGTCGAATTCGAGATGCGGACTTCGCTGTAGAAACTGCGCAACTGACAAAAAATCAGATATTGCAACAAGCCGGTACGTCTATTTTAGCCCAGGCTAATCAGTTACCGCAGTCTGCTCTATCACTACTGGGTGGTTAACTTTTGCCCTAACCCCTTGTTTATCCCTCATTTTAAACTCTCCAAGGCCCTTGGAGAGTTTTTTTTTGAGTTTTTTTATTAAGTTTTCTAATTAGCCGTCGATAAATACCTTGATAGAGAAATTTAAAGAAATAAAAAAAACTTTAAATTTTTACTAAAGAATTCGTAGAACCTTCCGAAATAGAAGGTAACAGGCTTAAAAATTAGCTTAAAAAAGATAAACCGGAAGGGGAATTATCATGGCTTTAACCGTTCAAACAAACCCAACTTCGTTGAATGCTCAAAGAAACTTGAGTAAATCAGGTGAAAGTTTACAAACATCTATGCAACGTTTGTCATCAGGTTTGCGTATTAATAGCGCGAAAGATGATGCTGCGGGCATGCAGATTTCAAACCGTTTAACATCGCAAATAAATGGTTTGAATGTGGCGACTCGTAATGCAAACGATGGTATTTCAATGGCGCAAACCGCTGAAGGTGCGTTACAAGAAAGCACAAACATCTTACATCGTATGCGTGACTTGTCTGTTCAGGCAGCCAATGGTACATATTCTGACGGTGACCGTTCTGCTCTTCAAGAAGAAGTGGTTCAGTTACAACGAGAGTTAGACCGTATCGCTAGTTCTACTACATTCGGTGACCGTAAATTACTTGACGGTACATTCGGTACAGAGCAATTCCAAGTTGGCGCTCGTTCATTTGAAACCATTGCGGTTAGCGTAGGTTCATTTTACTCAGAAGACATGGGTAATGAATCTTATGAATTAGGTGCGTACAACTCGAATCATACTATTGCAACAAAATCAGCAGTGAGTTCTGGTAGTTTATCGGCCTTTGCTAATACAGCTACAACATTAAGTGCAGGTGCTGGTTTAGGTAATTTCTCAGTTGGTTTTTATGGCACTACTTCTCAAGCTGTTACCGACCCGTACAAATCTTTAGCTAACTCAGGTGAAACTGTTGAGCTAGGTATCAAAGGGTACTTAGGAAGTGCAAACGCTGTACTTTTAGACGAGTTTGGTAGCGCATATGAAACTCAGCGTGCAATCCAATCAGTTGCAACTAAAACTGGTGTTGATGCCGACGCACGTAACACAGTTACGTTAGACTTCTGGCACGGTTCTACAGATACAGGTATCTTCTTAAATACAAGTACAAATGAGTTAGACGGCGTAACCTTCACATTTGACCTTAAAGGGCAAAATCAAGACGAAGGCGTAGGTGTTAAATTCACTTTGGAAAAAACAGAAGAACTTAGTTCAGTTGTTAACGCAATTAACGAAGCAGCTTCTGAGACTGGTATTTCAGCCTCACTTACTGGTGATGGACGTGTTGTTCTAACGAGTGAACGTGGCGACAATATCCGTATTGAGAACATGCAAGTTTCTGGCGACCTAGCAAGTTTGGCGGCTATCCGTGCAAATACCTACACATATGAAGGTGATGTTGAAAACGATAAAGACGTTATCGCACAGGGTTGGTTGATATCACGTGGTACAACTGAAACTGGTTTCACTCAGACAAACGCCGTATATGCAGAGTTTGTTGGTGTGGTAAATATGAAATCAAATGACGATTTCAAAATGAAATTTGTTGATACTACAACTGCAATGAATGAGAATGCGCATATCTTGCAAGGTACTGCGAATACAGCAACTTTGTCTGAGAAAAATACTGTTGACGATATTAATATCGGTACAGCGATTGGTGCTCAAAAAGCGGTTGATATCATTGACGGTGCATTAAGCTACATCGACAGTCAACGTGCAGGTTTAGGTGCGATTCAAAATCGTCTAACATCAACAATTAGTAACTTAACTAACGTTGTAGAAAACTCATCGGCAGCACGTTCACGAATTCGTGATACGGACTTTGCTACTGAGACAGCGCAGTTGACGAAGAACCAAATATTGCAACAGGCAAGTACTTCAATACTTGCACAGGCAAACCAGCTGCCGCAGTCGGCGCTAAGTTTACTTGGGTAATATTTCAAGCTAGACACAATGGAAAGCAAAAGGCGTGTCAAAACCCTTTTGCTTTTTTCGTTTTTAAAATCGGAGATTTGACATGAATACTCTAAATCCTATCGGCCACACTGAGACATCGGCAGTTACAAAAAGTAATGTGCCAGATGTATTGAATAACACGGATGAGAATGAACTCATTGTGGCTGTTGATAAGAATTCAGGTGCGGCTCCTCAAACTGACGTCTATACTAAGCAGCAAATTGGGCATGATCAAAATGATCAAAATACTCAACAGGAAACAGCCGAAACGGTTGAATCAGATTTGTCAAAGGAACAAATGACCAATATGGCTCAGTCTTTGCAAAGTTTTGTTGAGTCACTAAATCGTTCAATCGAATTTTCTGTAGACGATGAAGCCAATAGGAATGTGATTACGGTCAAAGATTCACTATCAGGTGATGTCATTAGACAAATTCCATCCCAAGAAGTGTTAGACCTAATTAAAAGTTTAGGCAAAACCACTGGCATTTTGTTTAACGAAGATGTTTAGGCAGAACGATTGATAACGATGTTTAGGTCGTTAGGTTTTTGCACTACACTTGTATAGAGTAGCGTACTTAGTTTTTATAACAGTCAAGTATTGAGGTAAATCATGGCAACAATCACATCTACAGGTATAGGCTCAGGTCTAGACGTAAACAGTATCGTGACAGAGCTTGTTGCCGCCGAAAGAACACCTTTTGACGAAAACTATGATTACACGTTACAAACTAATTCAAATAAAATTACTGCAATGGGGCAGCTTAAAAGTGCGTTAGCGACACTTGAAGATTCGTTATTCGATCTTAAACTGCCAACTACCTTTTCCCAAAGAAATGCGACCAGTGAAGCTACTGTATTTTCAGTTTCAGCAGGTAGTGCTGCCTCACCAGGTTCGTTTGATGTATCCGTGGATCAGTTGGCCGAAGCACATAAAGTCGCCACTCAGGCATTTACTGATGGTCAATTTATCGGTGCTGGTAATCTTAATATTTCAGTAGGAAGCGGTTCATTTAGCCTAACCGTCGGCGCTGAAGATACCTTAGATGACATCAAAAACGCAATTAACGAAAATACGGTTAACGATGGCCACGTTGTGGCAAACATTGTTAATGGTGATGATGGTCAATACCTTGTATTAGCGGCGTCTGAAACAGGTGAAGATCAAGTATTAAAGATAGAAGTCACTGATGACGATGGTAATTTACATGATGATTCCGGTCTATCAAGGTTAGCATTTGATACTTCAAAAACCGTTTTGGCGGAAGATTTTAGCGCAGCAGAAGTACTAGGTTCTAATGGATCTATTACGGTTTCTGACGGCTTAACCGATTTAGATATCGCCATTACCGATACCGACACGATAGAAACCATTGTCGCGAATATCAACTCAGCTGGCTTAAATTTATCGGCGACCCTTGAGGATAATGGAAGTGGTGGATTTAAGCTTGTTTTAGAGTCGCAAAATGATTACCCGGACAATAAGGCGAGTATAGCGATAGTAAGCGACGATGATGGTGACGATACTGACGCACTTGGACTAAGTAAGTTAGCTCATGATTATTTCACAGGAAATTATTCTGTTGTGAATGAAGCAGTAGATGCAAAAATTACTATTGATGGCAGTATTACGGTAACAAGTTCGTCTAATACCATTGAAAATGCCGTATTAGGAACAAGTATTGTTGCAACCGAAGTTCACGAACCTGGTGAGTCAGACACTGTTGTTGTAACCCTTGATACTGACGGCACAAAAGAGAAAGTTGAGAAATTTGTTGCTGATTATAATGTGATGATTCAAACAGTAAATGCTTTAACTAGTATTGAACAGGATGAAGAATCCGATGAAGAAGACGCCTTACAAGTTGGTATCTTAGTGTCGGAGTCTTCGCTTAGAACTATGTTAAGTCAATTTAGACGTTCTATCGGTGATGCGGTCGAAGTAGCGCCTGGAGTTTCATTAAGTTTGTCTGTTCTTGGGATTACAACGACCAAAGATGGCACTTTAGAAATAGACGCGGAAGAGTTGGATAATCAAATTGAGACAAACTTTGACTATTTTAGCGCCTTGTTTACTGGAGATGATGGGGTCGCGACGACCCTTTACAACCGAGTTGGTGAATATGAGAATACCGGCGGAGTAGTTGATCAGAAAATCGATACGTTTAATGACAATATAACGCGACTGGATGAAGACAAAGAAAAACACGAAATTAAAATGACGGCTTATGAAGCCAGATTGTATTCGCAATTTTTAGCAATGGACTTACAAGTTGCGCAACTGCAATCTACAGGTGATTATTTAACTGAGCAATTGTCCTCGTTAAATAAGTCCAATAACTAACATTTAGCGATTGCCATAAGTTGGAGGCCCTATGTCGACATTGCTTAAAACAGTCAACGAACATTTCCCTAAGCTTGATATTCACCAACGGATTGAGTTTTGTTTAGATACTCTTGGGCCAGCTGATACTATTATCCAGTCTTCCAGTTTTGGGTTACAATCAGCCGTTTTACTTCATCTGATGTCAGTCGTCAGGCCATCAACCCCTGTTTTTTTTGTGAATACAGGTTACCTTTTTAAAGAAACACTCACCTACGCCAAATACCTCAAATCTGAATTAGATTTAAATGTCGTTGAAATCAAACCCAAACTCAGTCCTAAAACCATAGAAAATAAATACGGCCAGCTTTGGTTAAATGGTGCTACAGGTATTGAACAATTTAACTCGTTAACGAAACTGCAACCGTTGCAGCAAGCATTAGCGAAAACTAAGCCCACTATTTGGTTAAGTGGTGTAAGACGACAGCAATCGCAAGAAAGGCAAAACATGTTATTTGCTGTAGAGCGTTTCAATACAGCAAAAATCCATCCAATGTTAGATTGGACTGACAAAATGGTGCATGAGTATATGGTTAAAAATCATTTGCCCCGACATCCGCTAGAAGCTGAAGGCTATCTTTCGGTTGGTGATACTGTTACGACTCAATCGTTGCATGAGGTTGATGATCCAAGTGATACTCGCTTTATGGGTTTTAAACGTGAATGCGGCCTACACGCCTAGTTTTTGTCCCATTTAAGCATCCTACTTTTCTTATTTTCATTTTATTTAATTTTTCCGTTGCCTATGGAATATTCCTTGCTACATTCAATGTATTAGGATTTTTGCCGTCAATACTTTGAATGTGTTACAAAAATATGTTTATGTAGGGCAAGTCCATATTTAGCGAATATGTTTATTGAATCTTATTCTGCGGAGTTTGGTCAATGCATATGTTTAGAACAACATTATCGAGTTTACAATGTCAGACAATCAAAATGTAGAAATGCTAAGAAGTGTATTACAACTCACATTCAATAAAAATTTAGCGTTTTTTCGTACACAGTTCCCCCACTTGTTTAAGCGTTTCAAAGACTATCAAGCGCAAAATTATGGATTGGAACTAGATCCTAAAGGCAATTTAAATATAGCTGGTAACGGTAATTTTATTTATCAAGATGATCCTAAAAAGACCAGTATAGATCAGGCGAAATTGTTTTTGTCTAAACCGACTCGCAGTGTTTATCGAATTTCACCGTTAGATGCAAATGACAGAATGCGACGCCATCCGATGGGTTTTTTACACCCTTTGTATTTGAATAAACTCGCAGAAATTGCCCAGAAGTACGTTAAAATGGGAAACGAATATAAACTTCGTTACGACCCATTAAACTATTATCCATTTTTCTCTGTAGTTGGCGTTGGGCTAGGGTATCACTTGGAATATTTGGCTGAACAAGATATTGGTCATTTATACATTTATGAGCCTAATGAAGATATGTTTTATGCCTCTATGTTTACGACAGATTGGGAGTGGCTTGTAGGTAAGTTCACTGAGGCAAACAAAAGTATTACTATTTTAGTTGGGGTTCCTTTCGAAAAATATCTTGAAGGATTTCAGAAGCTTTTCCACAAGTTCGGTTTGTTTAAAGCAGGCTGCCTTCCGGTTTATCAGCATTACGCAAGTGAAGAGTCTGATGAAGTGATGAAAAACTTCTTTAAAAATGTTGTCGCTATTTATGGTGGTTTTGGCTTTTTTGAAGATGAAATATTGTCAGTTCGCAATACATTAGCAAACGTTAAATTAAAGCCTGATTTTTTACCAGAAAACCTTAAAGTTAATGAAGAGCTAAGACCTAGAGTATTTGTTTGTGGTTCAGGGCCATCCATTGATGATGCAATTGATTTTATTAAAAACAACCAAGAAAAAGCGGTAGTTGTTTCCTGTGGTACAGCATTAAAAGTATTTCATAAAGCTGGCATCGTGCCAGATTTTCATATTGAAGTAGAGCGAACAAAAGGTGTTAAAGAATTTTTAGACACGATCGATGATCCTGAATATTTTTCTAAAATTACACTGATTGCAATGCAAAATGTAATGTCGACAGTGGTTGAAAAATTTGGTCAAACTTTATTGTATTTGAAACCAAACGATGGCGGCACTGACCTTATTCGAGTAACACATCCCAAAAATAATATTGCCCATCTATTTGGCTCTAACCCAACAGTTACCAATAGTGCGGTAGCGGTTTGTAACTATTTAGACGCAAAAGAAGTTTATTTGTTTGGGGTTGATTTGGGATACAAAGATCCGAATCAGCATCACTCAAAAGACAGTGCGTATTACAATGAGCTAAAAGATAAAGTAAACCACAAGCGTTTTAATTCGAAAAAAACTGCAGAGGCTAATTTTGGCGGTACGGTGTTTGTAAATCATGTATTTGATTGGGCCAGAACCAGTATGGAATACGCTTTACGGCGTAAAACAAGTCGCGGCGATTGTTTTAACTGTTCAGACGGGGCGAAGATCATTGGTGCTGAGCCGTTACAAATTGACGACATTAATTTTGGTTATGAATTTGATAAAAATAAGTTTGTTTCCTTGGTTAAAAACATGAAATTTAAAAGTACCGTAAAGTACGACACGCTTAGTCGGTCATTACAAAAGCGCGGTACAGTTTTATGTGACATGATAGACTTTTTTACCGATGAACGGTTTTTAGAAATGGAGCTAACGCCTAAAAACATTATTGAAATAATGAATCGAAATTACATGCATTTGATGTCGCACGATGGCAGTGAAGAGATCTTTGGTATGCGTATGGCGACTGGGTCATTGACCTATATACAAATTGCCATATTAGGATTTTTATTTACGCTTAAAAGCCCTGAACTGAGAACAGAATTTGGTAAAGAAGGACTTGCTTTACTTCATGAATATCTGCAAGAAATGAAATACATTTTTGAAAGTGAATTTATGGAAGAGAGAAAATAGTTTGCCATACAGTGTTAATGATTTGGTTACGAGTTATCAAGCTTGTGGCGTAAAGGCTGGACATGTTGTTTATTTAACTGGCAACTTTGGTCGCTTAGGTGTGTCGCTTGATGTGTCTAAGGTGGAATTGTTTGAGCGTCACTTACAGGCGCTTTGGCAAATATTAGGCGAACAGGGAACTATAGTTGTGCCTACCCACAGCGCTTCTATTTGTAATACTGATCAAATTTTTGACTTAGCGTTAACCAAAAGTGAAATGGGGCCTTTTAGTGAATACGTTCGTTTATTAGAGGGTTCCGTGCGTTCTTTTCATCCGTTTTTTTCTCGCACGGCAATAGGTGCCAAGGCCGAATATATTTGTGGACATAATTCACGACACAGCTATGGCGGGCATACACCATTTTCGAGAATGCTTGAGCTTGATGCCTTATTTATAAGTGTTGGAATCGAACCGCGACAAATCGTCAGTTTAGTGCATCAGTGCGAGTTGGAGATGGGGGTGCCTTACCGATATAACAAAGAGTTTATGCATCAGGTTATTCGAGATGGCCGGGTAAGTGTTGAACCCTTTTATCATTTAGTCACTTATTTAGATTGCGACATTGTTCGTGATAAAAATATTAAAATATTTGAACATTTTAAGCAGCAGCACAAATTGCATCAAGTCTCGATGGGTAAGGGTACGTGTTGGGCGTTTAACATGAAGTCTTTTTATCAATCGACTACGGAACTGATGTCACAGGATATATACAGTTGGCTACAAACCCCACCGACAAAGCGACCATATCAAAACTGATTTTTATGGGCTAAATTGCATCCAGTATAGAATCCAGTGAACCAGAGTGTTTAGTCCTGGTTCACTCAATATTCTGATAAGTTTTAGACTGCGGTTTGTTTTTCTATTTCTACAATTAGTGAATTAATCGTATTTAACTCTTCCATTTTATCGTCAGAAATTTCGATTTTAAATTCTTTATTTACCTTTAAGATAACGGTCATAGAATCTAACGAATCTAGTCCTATTTGTGCAAAGGTTAACTGATAGTCTGCTTCCGACTCAATATGGGCGTCGCTATTTTGTTGTAAAATTATATCTGTAACTTTTTGTTTTATATTCATATTTTATTCCGAAGGGCTTTCGATTTATAGACTTATAATTTTTGTCAGTTCATTCCGATTTATTTTACCAGACCTAGTCCTAGGTAACGACTCGATATGAACTAATTGGTTGGGTATCAAAGCCGCATCTGTCGATTTCAAATGGTCAACAATATCCCTCATGGACAAGGTGGATTTTCCCTCTATACAAACTACCGCTATTGAGTCTTTTAGCTTTTTAGGGTCTGGTATCCCGACTACAGAGAACGCATTGGTTTTGATTAAATTAACCAGCTTTGACTCAATTTCATCAGGGTGTACTAAGGCACCGTTGCAGTTAATGACATCGTCAGCGCGGCCACCAAATACGAGATAACCCGCGTCATCTATGAAGCCCTGATCGGACGTTTTATACCAACCATCTACCAAATTACTTTGCCATAACGCGTCATCTAAATAGCCTAAACACAAATTTGTTCCCCTGATAGCAATCGTTCCTTGGCAATTATTGCCTAATGGTTGATTGTTCTCATTTAATATTTGTAATTCACAACCCCTAGATGGCTTGCCCTCTGTATGGGATTTATCTAAGTGACGATTGAGTTCAAAAAATGTTACTCGCATCGCTTCAGATAGCCCATAGTGTAAAAATATTCTTGTCGTTGGCAGGCTTTTAATTAAATTTTCCCGAAAGAAAGGATCAAATTTCATCGCACCGGTTTGGATCCATTTAATCTGATGACTCAGTTCATTTAAGTGCTCGTGGGCCACTTGCAGTATTGACGACAGCATAGAAGGGGCGATTGCTAACGCATTACATTGATGTTTGTGTAATAAACTAAATAAGTTCACAAACCCTTTAATTGCTTTGGGTAAAACAACGGTGCCGCCTACTTTAAACACACTATGACATCGGCCAAAGCCATAGGCATGATCAATTGCAGCATAGACACACTCAACAATATTGGCATCAACTTCCATTTCGTCATTCATAAATTGGCAAATCGAAGAAATGCCTTCATGACTTAAGCGCACACCTTTGAGTTTTGATGACGTGGTTCCCGAAGTGAAGATGACGATGGCTTCGGAGTAATAGGCTAGATCTAAGTTTTCTTGTTTTGGCAGTGTTTCGATATCTATTGTTGGATCAATTTGATATTGAATGTTTGCCGTTTCCAGCGCCCCAGCGATACGTTCTTCATCTTTAAATGGAAAAGGGACGGGTACCGCACCTACCGCCATGCAAGCATAATAGGATATCAATAAATTGACATTAGAAACGGAATGGATGCCAACTCGGTTCCCCTGGGTAACGCCATCGGATACCAGTTTACATGCTAACGAAGCAATTTGATTATGCAACTGTTCGTAAGTGAGTTGCTTATCTTCCCCGATGATTGCTAAATGTTCCGGGGAAGAGTTACTGATTTCAGAGTACAGATTTAACATTCTATTATTTAGCCAACTTAGTAAAAAATGATTGCTCGAATGATTCCAATTGTAACGAATCGACATAACCTACCGTCTTTTGTATCGCAGAGTTAATGTTGATATACATTGTTTGTATCGCCTCTGGGTTTGCACTGCCTATTCCTTGGCGATTATTTACAATACTTTGCGGGTCTATATTTTGGGCAAATTTGTCAGGATTAATTTTGGGCAAACTAATATCTAATTTTTGTGCCGCTTGATATATATCATCTAAAGTTAACTCAGAAGTGTGGTTATCAATACATTGCCTAACTGCCAATCCAACAATTTTGTGTACACTTCTATTGTCTAGGTTGGTTTCCATGATCAACATGTCACAAATATCTGTGCTGTAGGTAAAACCTTCGCCAGCAGCCGCGTTAAGCTGTTTTTTATTAAACGTCGATTGTGTTAATACGTCGTTAAACAGGTCAACACAAGTAATCACATAATCAAGCGCTCGTGGCACTTCGTAATAGGCAAAAATACGGTTGTCTGGTTGGCCACTTATTGTTTGATTAGTGTTGATCAATGACATAAATACGCCAGTTAATGATCGAGCTTGCCCTCTAATGTAGGCTAGGCCGTATGGATTTTTCTTTTGTGGCATGATCACACTAGTGCGGGACGTTTGATCTGAAAAATCAATGTAATCAAATTCCTTACTTCCCCAAATAATAAACTCTTCTGAAAGCCTATCGAGCGTGGTCATGATACTGATGACAGGGGTCATAATATCAAGCACCATATCCGGTGCCCACATCGCGTCACGAGTGTGTTCAACTAACCCATCGAAGCCGAGTAGATCTGCTAAATACTCACGGTCAATATTAAGTTGGGAACCATTAACACTGCCTGAACCGGCTGGACTTTTATTGACAAATTGTAGTGCCGTTTTTAAACGTTCTAAGTCACGGGTTAACGGCATGACAAAGGTTAATAAGTAATGCTCTAATGTCGTTGGTTGTGCATGTTGCAAATAAGTGAAGTCTGACATATAGGTGGATTTATGAGACTTGCAAACAGTTTCGAAACTTGAAATTAGGTTTACAACTTGCTTAATCAGGCCGGTTATTTTTTCACGACAACACAACTGCCAGCTTATGGTGCTTGCTTCTCTACGAGCTCGACCAATGTGTATATAACCTGCTAAATCGCCAATGTGTTGTTTTAAAATTTCGTCTCGATTGTTATAAACATCTCCTATGTAGGGGTCAAAATCTAATTGCTCTAATTTTACATGGTGAAATTCGACGAGTTTCGTGACCAATTCTGAATATACTGCATCTGTGATTATGCCTCCTTTTTTTAGGGCGGCGACGTGGGCTAGGTCAGCAAAACTTAAGCCTTGATATAGATACTTACTTGCTTCTAATTCGTATGCAAATGCACCATTTATTAAACTTTCACTAGGCGGTGTTTTAAAGCGTGAGTTCGCACCTAAAAATTCTTTTTTCATATTAACGTTTATTCTCTTTTAACGAGCTGGCTAAATCGGCGTCTACTATCAAATCTTTAACCGCATGTTCTAATTTTATGGGCTCAAGTTGGATCAATTGACCTGACTTTTCTACAAGTGCATGGACATTAGTTTGGCAAGCCAAACCGGGGCGGCCATTTATTTTCATACGGCAACTTAAACACAGGCCTAAGCGACAATTTTTGTCGTAACCAAAACTCGGATCCTGTTGATCTCTAAATCGCTGTAAAACTTCTAACAAGGTTTCATTTGGAGAATAGGAGACCGTGACTGTCTCAAAATATCCATCAGCCGCTTTAAATAGATCAAGCCTAAATAAATTTAGCTTCACTTTAGCCATTAACAACCTCAATATTTTTCTCTGTCGCGACTGATTTATGTGTTAAATAAAGCTGGTTGTGTTTTAAGCGCAGTAAACTATGAACTGCCTTGTTTTCAGCTAAGGTTGTCGGGAAGTCTAGACGATAATGCGCGCCACGTGACTCTTCTCTATGTAGCGCACTGATACATATTGATTTAGCGACAAGTAGCATGTTTTTCAATTCAAAATATTCAACAACTTCGTCATTGTAAAGTTTTGACTGTGATTTTACGCCAATTAAACTAAGTTGTTCAAACCATTCGTTTAGTTGAGCCAGTTGCGTTCGCAATGAGGTCTGATCCCGAATGACGCCCACATTATTGAACATTCCCACTTTAAGCTTAAGCGACATACTAGAAACTGAACAAGCGGTCTGATAATTGTTCATTAATAACCGACTAATTACTTCTGAAATTGAGCTGTTATTAGGCGCAGAGACATTGTTTTCCAAATCAATTTTTTTTAGTTGCGTTGCCGCATGACGACCAAAAACAAGAGTTTCAACTAATGAGTTTCCACCTAACCTATTTGCGCCATGAACACCAGCTGAAGCACATTCACCTACCGCATAGAGCCCTTCAATTACAGCGTTTGACGTCATTACTTGGCAGTTTTCATTAACCAAAATACCACCAATTAGATAATGCGCCGATGGCGCGATTTCAAATCTATCCTTATATAATGCAAGACTCGTATAGGTTTTAGCTATGAGTTCAGCTTCTGCACAAGTTGACTTTTGTTCCTCTGGCACATGACTGAAGTCGATATAAACTTTCTGTCCGTTTTGTCGTTGCTTCTCAATTTCAATTGAAAGTACATCTCGACTAACTTGCTCAGCGTTTTGTTTATCAATAGTGAGCATAAACCGCTCGTTGTTTGAATTAAAAAGTTGAGCACCTGCGTTGATTACGGGTTCCGGAAATTGAATACCATTGTGGGCTAGGCCGAGTGGGTGGTATTGTACAAACTCCATATTATGCAATTGCGCACCAACTCTTAAAGCCATGGCAAGACCGTCGGCAGTGCTTGATGTCGCGTTACTCGATAACTGGTAAAAATTTAAACCACCACCGGTAGCTAAAACAACTTGCGGAGAAACTACAATTTGGCTTTCAGTTGTTCGTCTATCTATACCTTCCACACCAATGATTTTATTATTATCAACAACTAAATCAGCAACATAAAAGTGTTCGTTAAATTCGACACCATTTTTTTTCGCCTGGGCCAGTAATGCCTTGACACAATTTAAACCGGTGCGGCCTTTTGAATAACAAGCCCTAGGCAAGCTATTGCCGGAAAATGTTTTTAAACGGTAATGGTTGTCCTGCTGGTCAAACTTAACCCCAAGCTGCTCCATCCATTTAATTACTTTGGGGGCTTCGGTGCATAAAAAGTCCACTTGTTTTGGGGTGCTTAAGTGTTTACCACTTTTTATTGTATCTAATTTATGTTGCTCAGAATTAGGTTCTTCAATAGCGGCATTCATACCGCCACGCGCACTGACCGAGTGACTATGTAGAGAGGGAATTTTAGAAATAACTAACGTACTTAGCCCCTGTTCGCTAGAGGTCACAGCGGCTGCGAGTCCAGACAATCCAGCCCCAACGATTATAACATCGTATGCTTTAGCTCGTTGCTGCATGACTTGCTGTTTCTTATCCATTTAACGCCTGTTGACTTATCTTTATTAACTTATCGATAAAGCTAAAGATTTAACGAGTTAATTGCCATTAGTTGGTTTATCATCTTTTTATACAATAGTTTATATGTTTACTGGGGCTTTACTAATTAATTAAATTACTGAGTTTTAGTTGACACATTTTATAGTCAAATTACGCAGTTGAATGTTTTAATCTAACGTATAGTACTATTTTTTAATTTAACTATCTGATACTAAATGATTAAACTTCATAATTGGCGTAAAACTAAGTTTATAATACCAAGGTGAACTCGGTAAACTAAATATGGTTCATTGTTATAAACAACTGGTGTAGAAACCTAATGGCATACTCGTTGATTTATAACGAAGACCACATATCGATTTAGTATATTAATTGAAATAGGTGTAGCACTTACCGTACCAAAAATTACATTTAGAGAAGATTAAGAAAAGTAGGTGCGATAATTGCTTTCTTCACTGATAACTAAGTTGTCCCGTAGCGTAACAAGTTAAAAATGAATAAATTTTGTTATTTTGGCAAATAAGATAGTTTAAACCATTGTTTCAAGGAAACACCCTAGTTAGGGCAAACGAATGAGAGAGGCATTATGAGTCTTATAGAATTTAGACAAGCAAAACCAAGACCGATTGGCCGTACCAATTTACTTGATAAAGGATATGGTTTAGAACATATCAAAGGTATTTTAGATACAGGAAGCCAGTTTGTTGATGTCGTTAAACTCGGCTGGGGAACTAGCCTAGTGACTCAAAATTTAGCTGAAAAGTTAGCGTTATATCGAAGCTACGACGTTGAAATTTGCTTAGGTGGAACTTTATTTGAATATGCTTATATGACAAATAAGATAGACGAATTTATTGCCTACGTTAAAGACCAAGGCTTGAAAATTATTGAAATTTCAGACGGTGCAATTGAAATTCCTGAAAAGGAAAAGGGCGCAATAATCGAAAAGTTAGCTAAAGACTTTACCGTTTATTCTGAAGTGGGAAGTAAAGACGAAACCGTCATAATGTCACCAAGTAAATGGGTAAGGCAGATTAAAAATGAACGTGCAGCCGGCGCATCCTTAGTTATTTTGGAAGGCCGAGAAAGTGGCACTAGCGGACTTTACCGAGGTGATGGCGAAATTAGAATGGGCTTGGTTGATGATATTTTTGAGTCTGGGCTTACGCTTGCCGATCTTATTTTTGAAGCACCGCAAAAATCACAACAAGTCTGGTTATTAAAGCAATATGGCGCAAATGTGAATATGGGAAATATTGCGCTTGAAGACGTTATTTCGCTGGAAACATTGCGGTTAGGTCTCAGAGCCGACACGTTAGAAGTCTTTCACGGCGGGAAGTAATTATGTTGTCAGGTGCCGACATTGATGCGCTAGGGCAAAAAATTTATAAATGGTGCCAAGACTTATTTCCGATTTGTCGAAGTATTACCGGCCCGGGTACCCGACAAACACTAACTTATTTGCAAGATTTGCTGCCAGGTTTGACAATACATGCTGTGCCATCTGGCACGCAGGTATTTGACTGGACGGTACCAGATGAGTGGCAAATTAAAGATGCCTATATTTTGGGTCCTGATGGCCAAAAGGTTGTTGATTTTAAAGATAACAACCTTCATGTCGTTGGTTATTCAATTCCGACAAACGAAACGTTAACGTTAGAACAATTACAACCACATTTGTATTCTCTACCGGAGCAACCCGATGCGATTCCATATGTGACCAGTTATTATTCCAAACGTTGGGGATTTTGTTTAGCTCATAACCAAAGGGAGTTGCTTGCTCCAGGTCATTATCAAGTTGTGGTTGACTCAGAACTAGGACCCGGCGTACTGAATTATGGTGAGCTCGTTATTCCCGGTGAGTCATCCGAAGAGGTGTTTATATCTACTTATGTTTGTCACCCGTCTATGGCAAATAATGAGTTGTCAGGGCCGACAGTTACAGCCGCAGTGTGCCAATGGCTAATGCAACAAAAAAGCTTAAAATACACCTATCGAATTGTTTTTATACCAGAAACAATCGGCTCGATTACGTATTTAAGTCAGCACCTTGCACATTTGCAGCAACACGTTTTTGCTGGGTTCAATCTAACTTGCATTGGTGATGACAATGCTTATTCCTATTTGCCATCCCGCGCCGGAGACACCTTGTCTGACCGTATCGTGAAACATGTCATGCATCACATTGCACCGGACTACAAACAATATACATGGCTTCAACGGGGCAGTGATGAACGACAATATTGTGCTCCCGGTGTCGACCTACCGATTGCAACAATAATGCGCAGTAAATATGGCGCTTATCCTCAATATCATACATCTTTGGATAACTTAGATTTTATTTCTCCACAAGGGTTAGCGGGTGGCGCTGATGCAGTTATCAAGTCGTTGCAAATACTAGAGCTAAACGGTACGCCAAAAATGTTAGTGTTAGGCGAGCCGCAATTAGGAAAACGCGGGCTTTATCCAAACATGAGTGTTAAAGGCTCAGTTGCGACGGTTCGAAATATGATGAACATGATCTCTTATTGTGACGGCAAACTCAGCTTGTTGGACATAGCAGAAATCATAAATGTACCATTTGCAGAATTATATGGTTATGTTGAAAAACTAAAAGCCGTAGATTTACTTTCGTATGAATAAAGCGCAGCAGCAGGATACAACCTGCTGTCACGCTACATATCAAGTTATGTATTTTCTATTTATTAATGCCTTCCTGTTCACCAATAATTTGTGGAAAATTCATTAACATCAAATCGAATGGCGTTAATGAATTATTAACTATCTTTTGCATCTTCTTTTGAAATCCTTTTGTTTCAATCGGTATGCCTCGAGTTGCCACCTTTTTTGTAGATTGTTGCTCAAATATAATTGAAGTTATATTGTTGATGGCGTTACTTTCTTGGTCTTTTAATTCCGGAATTTTGCTATTACTTTTAACATCTTGATAAAGGAGCAAATCTTCTTCGTTCAGTTCATTAATTTCGTCTGTAAATTGCGTCGTATCGATTTTGAATTGCTTTAATGTTCGGTTCGTTCTTTTTTGCAAAACATTCGGTAAGTTAAACAAAGATAAATAGTATTCTATGGCATCATGTAATGTATCTAAGGTCACTACCGTAGAGAAGTTTTCATCTAGATTTTTTATCACCGCCTTACTATCTTCAACTTCTTCGTTAATCGCATTCGGGTGTAATTGTTTGCAGAACCGGTTTATGTTTTCTGGATTACGGAAAAACTTGATGAAATTTTCCTGCGTAGGAATAATATTTTGGCGCATACATTGGTAGCTGAATGCCGAGCTGATTCTATCTATTGGATCTCTGAAAATGCACATTAATTCAAAGTCGCTCGTTTTGGGCAAAAAATGTGAGCCATAAGGTAAATGGGTACTGAGTAAATAGAAAAAATTATGATTTAAATTTTTAAGTTCATCAGGGTTTGCAGTGCGAGCAACAAGGGGTAACGGATTATCGATGCCTTTAAGTTTAAGTGCGGTTATAAGGTTTAAGCGCGCCCACTCAATTGCCGTTTGAAAACTTAAGCCACCAGTTTTAGGTACATGATAAAGAAATATCGGTTTGATTGAATCACGATTGACGTTCATCAAACTGCTATAGAAATTGAGCTCAGGGTTGACTTGTTTTACTAAATCCTGCAATTCGGTTTGAAATGGCATGGAACATCCTTAATTTTCTGTCGAACCAAGTTTGAACTTAAACTCGGTTTTATTTATTTGATTATCGTTTGCAATTATTGATAAACGCCGCTAGTGCTTATTTGATAGCGGGAACGTAATTGTTATTAGAGTCGCTCTGATTCATCATGCAAATAAAGCAACTGCAGTAGATTAAGTTAAGCACAAATCATACCGGGCTTTATGTTAGCTTTTGATATGCGACCAATCTAAAGGTGTACCGCGCTGAATCGCTTGATTAACAGGTTGGCCTATAACTTCATCTAAATGTTTGGGCGCTAAACCATGACCGGGTCGTATACTTTTTACATTGTCGTAGGTAATCGTATCGCCCTTTTTCATATTAGATACTACATAAAGGGAACGATAGTTCTTCCTAGGTGAAGTACTAGAATAATCAACTTGCCCTAAACTGTCATGACTATCTCGAATATCTTGTATAAAGCGTTTAAATTTGGCAATCGGTAGCGAGAATTCAGAATCGATGGCCCCATCATTTTGATCAACCGTGATGTGTTTTTCGATAGCGACTGCACCGAGAGCAGTCGCGACAACAGCCGCCGTATTGCCGACACTGTGGTCAGACAATCCCGTTAAGCAGTTAAATCGATGTTTAATGTCGGTCATTGTAGACAAATTAAAGCTCTCTACCGGAGCTGGGTAGTTACTAATGCAATGCAATAAAATAAGTTCTTTGGCATTAGGAATGTGTGTAAAAAGATCGTCTATTTGATTGTCGTCAATGATCCCGGTTGAAATAATGACGGGTTTTCCGGTGGCAACAACTTTTTCAATCAGCGGGATATCCATTGCTTCAAAAGACGCAATTTTGTAGATCGGGCAATGATACTGCTCCATCAAGGCAAGGCCACGTTCTGAAAAAATAGATGGGAAGAGGGTTATGTTTTCTTCACGGGCAACGGCAAATAATTCGTCAAACCAGCTTTCTGGAGTCGCTGCTTCTTGATAGACATCATATAGAGAACGTCCTTGCCAAAGGCCAGATGAGATAACAAATTCATCGTCGTGTTTATCTAACGTCATATCATCGGCGTTAAATACTTGGATTTTGACTGCGTCAAAACCGGCTTTAGCAGCTTCGCGCATCAAGTGGAACATTCGCTCTTTATCGCCTTTATGATTGCCGGATATTTCCGCAATGATATACGGCGAAGCCTGCTCATTAATTTCCCTACCGTTGACATTAATCGATTTATTTAGCATGAGTTTGCTCGATGTGTTGTTTTAGTCGTTTAACATGTGGACTTGCAAAGTTACCGGAAACATCTTGGTTTTCACCAACATCCTGTATCACGACACTGCCAGCGCGAATAAGTGCATTTGCGCCTACCACGACCCAGTTTGATATTGTTGACCCCGTCCCAACCCACACATTTTCCGCTAGTTTTGCGCGGCCAGTAATTGAAACGTTGCCACTTAATATACAGTTATCTGCAAGATAGGCGTCATGGGATACATTCACTTGGATACCCAATTGGCAGTGAGCGCCGATATGTGTCACATGATTGCTGTAAACCGCTTTTGAAATGTTACTACTGGCATGAACGGCACAGCCTGTTTTTATCAGTACACCACCTAAATGTTCAATATGGCGGTTCTGTCCATTAATTTTTTTACTTAACAGTGCTTGCGTGCCAATCGTGGCATTTGGCCCGATGTAACAATCATCTTCTATCACCGTATTACTGCCAATATAGGCGCCGGCTTCGATATGGCAATTGTTACCAATCCGGACATTGTCTTCAATCGTCGCTTGGGGTGATATCTTGCAGTTTTCGCCGATATAAGCTTTTGTATTGTTTATCACAGGTGGAAAACGATTATGGATCACATGGAATAACTCATCGGCATTGGCCGTTTTAATCACCGTTTTATTATGCGTTTCTTCAGAAAATATCTGGGTTGTTATGATGGCAATTATATTTGGGTTTGCTAGAGCTTGTTTAAAGTATTTTGGACCGGTTGCCAAAGCGATAGAAAACGGGGTATTGCTCCAGGCAAATGCCGTTTGTTTTACATTTTTGAGTAGGCCGATGTCGCCAATTAATTGAGTTTCAAACTCAGGCAAGACAGCTGCAATATTAAAAGTCATATTGAAATTAGTTTTTCCGCAATTCGTTGAGCACCTAAGCCGTCAACAGCCAAACGTAGCTTTTGACTTCGTTTTGTTAATAATTCGATATTCGCCAGATTTTTTTGTAAATCAAAAAGCAGTTGTTTTAAATCGACATCTGGCCAAAATCCTACGCTATCAATTAATCCGCTTTGTTGCCATCCAGTAAGTAAAACTTTTTGATTATCGGCTAAATAGCCAGCGGTAAAAGGCACACCTAATTTTGCCAATTCGTAACTCATTGTTCCGCAACTGATGACGCCATAATGACACTCACCTAAAAGTGTTGCGACATCACTATGGTCAACCCAAATTTGACACTTTTTATCGTCAATGATCTGTTTTAATTTTGGCAGCTGGCTATTGAGTGAGGTCGTCAAAAAATGAATTTGTTTTACCGCTTTTGATTTTTGCATCGTTTGCAATAAATCTAGGACAAATGGGGCCGTTGTGCCGGCACCAAAGCTAACAAAAACCGTCGCGCCGTGAGAGTTGTCTCGAGAAGGTAAGTCGCTGTGGGGTAACTGACAAAACTGTTCGCGGATAACCACATAATCAAGTCCGCATAATATTTCGGTCTTTTGCCCTAAAATACAATGCCTATAATCTTCAGCAGTGCGGCTAGGATTAATATTTACGACAAACTGTCCTAGATAATGGCCGGAACAAAAATAGTCAAATTGGCCCCATTTTACGTCGGCTTCTAATAACTTCTTTTGGTAATCATAGTCACAATGATAGTGATCAATAAAGAGAGTCGTAATCTGTAATGCATGACAAATCTCAGTTAGCTCTTTGCCATCGTCAGGGCTTGCTAATGTTAACGTTTTAGTAAATGCTGATCTTTCATTAATGTTTGGAATTTCTGAATCAGCACTGATCACCGCTAAGCAAGTAATACCTGAGTTGACTAGTTGCCTAGCAATAAGTTGACAACGGACAAAGTGACCGGCACCAACGTTACCGCCAACGTCAAACCTAAATAAGACATGTTTGTTAGCCAATTTAAACTCGTTTAATGGTTTTCAGAGCTTGGAACATTGCTTCAGCTCTTACCCAATCATCTTGAGTATCAATGTCTTGAACTTGATACCGAGGTAAACAAAATGGCAGTGTAAGTGCAGAGGCCAGCATCGATTCGTCTTTCCATTCAGGTGTGACTTTGGTCCAATAAAACTGCCCAGCGTCGTGGAAAACAGAGGGCAAGTCTTGCGAACGAGTGTCAAGGTGCTGTGGCATTATCATTTCTGGAGCGCCTGAATCAATGGTAAATCCTCGCTGTGGCGGGTATTCAAATTCAGTGACGGCAACACAATAATGTTTATCTGCATTTGTCGATAATTGATGAAACGATGAAGTGAGATCAGCTGATGTAACAAAAGGGGCTGTGGCGTAAAGGCAACAGGTGTAAGTTACGTCAATACCTTGTTTTTCATACCAAAGGCGACAATGATTCGCAATTTGTCTAGTACCCGTAAAGTCGTCAGATAAATCATCAGGGCGTAGAAATGGAACAGAAGCGCCGTACTTCAAAGCAACATCCGCTATTTCTTGATTGTCTGTCGAAACGACAACACGGTCGAAGAGTTTGGATTCTATCGCCGCTTTTATCGAATATGCAATAATAGGCAATCCGTCAAATAATTTGATGTTTTTTTTCGGAATCCGTTTACTGCCTCCGCGGGCTGGGATCACTGCAATTTTCACGATATCGCCTGCTTTATTAGAGACACAACAAGTTCTTGTTGTTCATAGGTTAAATCGACAAAAATTGGAATGGATAGCTCTCGTTTGTAAAATGATTCTGCATTTGGGCAGTAACCAGATTTAAAACCTAGATTTTGGTAATAGGGCAGTTGGTAAATGGGCAAATAATGAACCTGGCAAATTACGTCATTGGCACGCAGTGAATCGTAAACCTCTCTGCGGGTTGCTTCGTCTTGCAATAAAATAGGATACAAGTGAAAACCTGAACGATTAAACGAATGTGTTTTAATCGTCGCAACGTTTGTTGATGATTCAAAAAGGGAGTCGTAATGAGCCGCTATTTGATTACGTTTTTCTATAAAGTCATCTAAGTGCGCCAATTGACTAATTCCAAGGGCGGCATGGATATCTGAAAGACGGTAGTTAAAACCTAAATCATGTTGTTCGTAATACCAAGGCGCAGGATCTTTATCTAACATTACATCCGGTGACTTGGTGATACCGTGCGTACGAAACTGCTGCATACTTTGCGCTATTGTGGCGTTGTTTGTCGTTGCGGCGCCACCTTCTGCAGTCGTCATATTTTTAACGGGGTGAAAACTAAATACGCTTATGTCTGAATATTGGCAGTTGCCTACGGGTTCATTGTTATACTTAGCCCCAGTAGCATGACAAGCGTCTTCAATAATGCCAAATCCAAACTCGTCAGCCAGTGCTCTTAGTTTTGCCATATCAACGCTTTGGCCTGCGTAGTGGACCGGAATGACCACATTCGGCAAATCACAATTTTGCTTTGCCTTTAACAATTTACGTTCGAGTGTGTCTAAACACATAAGACCGGTATTAAGCTCAATGTCCACAAAGTCTACGGTAGCACCGCAATATAAGGCGCAATTGGCAGACGCGGCAAAAGAAATTGGTGTAGTCCAAACAAGGCTACCTTGTTCAACACCAAGTGCGTTACATGCCATATGAAGTGCCGATGTGCCGCTATTAACAGCTACGCAATACGTGCTACCTGTATAGCTTGCAAATGCACTTTCAAAAGCAGCTACCGCAGGTCCTTGCGTTAAAAAATCTGACTTTAGTACGTCGATAACGGCATCTATATCAGCCTGTTCAATGTGTTGTTTACCGTAGGAGATCATATACCTAAACTTTCATTTAATTGTGCAATCTGTTCTACATTCAAAAAGTCTTCATTGGTTAATGAGTTGTACTCAAATCCATGTTCAACAGGTTTGCCTGTCTCACCTAATTGATTGGTGGAGAAGTCATTTGAACGACTGTAAAAACGAATTGTTGGCCCTATGACAAAGTGGTCTTCAAATTCAAAGGTATGGTAACTGTCGTCTTGTGGACACATAACTTCGTGTAATTTTTCACCTGGTCGAATACCTATCTCTTTGATCGGGATATCAGGAGCAATGGCCTTTGCCAATTCGGTCAACTTAATTGACGGAATTTTAGGAATAAAAATTTCTCCACCTGACATTCTTGCAAAGTTTTTTAATACAAAATCAACACCTTGTTGGAGAGTTATCCAAAAACGAGTCATTTCTAAATGGGTAATAGGTAAATGGTCGGTTTGTTCGGCGATTAACTTTTTGAAAAATGGCACAACAGAACCGCGAGAACCCACCACGTTGCCGTAACGGACGACTGAAAATTGAGTGTCTTGAGAACCCGAAATGTTGTTTGCGGCGACAAATAATTTATCTGAAGCGAGCTTAGTGGCGCCATATAGATTTATCGGACTTGCGGCTTTGTCGGTTGACAAGGCAATGACTTTTTTAACCTGATTATGTAAGGCCGCATGAATGACGTTTTCAGCGCCGTTGATATTGGTTTTAATGCATTCCATCGGGTTATATTCGGCCGCTGGAACTTGCTTCAAAGCCGCTGCATGAATGACATAATCGACCCCACGCATAGCCATATTTAATCTTTCTTTATCTCGTACGTCGCCAATAAAATAACGCATGCAAGAGTCATTGTAGGTTTGCTGCATTTCAAATTGCTTTAACTCGTCCCTAGAGAAGATGATTATTTTTTTTGGACGGTAAAGTCTTAATAGCGTTTCAGTATACTTTTTACCAAAAGAGCCTGTGCCACCGGTAATTAAAATGGTTTTATTATCAAACATAACATTCATCTTCTATTTAAGAGTCGAACTCAGGATACAAATTGTTATCCAATTTTTAGGCCACTAAAGAATATTCTTATAAACTTTAAGGCCTTTTTTTGATTTTTGGTTTTTTAACAATTGGCTTTTTACTGTCTCAAGCCAATCTTGGTATTTAGCCGTTGTCTGATCAACTTCTTTTTTAATTGCTAACAGCTTCGACTCATTGTTTTGTAACCACGAAGAGTGGTCTGTTGAAAACAGGTTTTCAAGAAGGTGCTGACGCTGTTTGATCAATTCTGTATTGTCAATTTCATCATCGGTTTCAAGGCTAAATTTAGCCTCGTTCAGTTTTATATTAATCTGTTCGATTTGCTGAATTAATTGATTGCATTGTGCTTCAACTTCATGATTTGTCATTGGTCTCTCCAGAATAGACAAACCCGTAATTGACTAAGCGTCAACATGGTTATGTTTGTTGTAACGTAAATGTGACTTGGTTGCAAATATGCTTGGTTGGATCTAGCTCAAATGTCTAAACTTCAACCAAACATAGTTATAAAACAAGATATTAGGAGAGGATTGTTAGCCGACTGCGGCGCGTTGCTCTAAATGCTCGTCGCGAGCTTGCTTAGGGATACTGTCCCAAGCTTCTTTTATATTTGTGATGATGGTATGCACTTCGTTGACTTTAGCAATATCGTTTTCACTATTCGCCTGCACTAAGTAAGATGTGCAGAATTCATATAGTGCGCTTAAGTTTTGCGAAATATCACCGCCTTTTTCCATATCCAGACTTTCAGCGAGTGAGGTGATTAGTGTTATGCTTTCGGAAATTAATTGCCCTTTGTCGGCTATTTTGTTTTGCTCAATGCAAACTGTCGCTGCCGTAAGTTTACCAAGAATTGCCTTGAACACCATTTGAACAAGTTCATATGGGTCAGCGTTTTTAGCGCTGTTTATCTTCATGTCTTGATATTTTTTTATTGATAGTCTTGCCATTAGAAACTCCAAATAATCTTGATACAGCTTAATCTAAGCAAATAGTTCTAGCAATTAGGATACCAACTTCAAATTAAATCGTTAAGAAGGTTTAATTTTAGCGGTAATAGTTAAAGCTTAGTGATATTTATATCGGTTACTAACCTATTTTCTTAAATTTTTAATTTTATATAGCAGACATCTTTATTAAAGGTAGGGAAATTCCTTAATTGTGTACAGATTAATGGCAAATTAAAATTGTTGTCGTATACTGATTGTTAAGTTTGTTAGCTTGGTGGGAAGTGATTATGAGAATTGGGGCTGGTAGTAGTTTTAACAACTCAAATTCGTTGTCTGTTATTGAGCAGCAGCAAAAGAAGATCTTCGAGCAACTGTCCTCTGGACTGAAAGTCCAAAAAGCTCAGGACGATGCGGCTGGATTACAGTTAGCTAACCGATTAACATCTCAAATTAATGGTCAAAACCAAGCGATTAGGAATGCGAACGATAGTGTTTCTTATGCACAGGTAGCTGAGGGCGCTTTAAGCAGTGTTTCTGACGCTGCATTTCGTATTGAAGAACTTTCAATCCAAGCTGCAAATGGCACGCTTTCGCCGAGTGATAGAAAAGCAATTCAACAGGAAATTACCCAATTACAGGGCCACGTAGAAGATGTTTATTCAAACACTCGGTTTGGTGACAAGCAGGTATTTGGCTCCTCAGTTGAATTTCAAGTTGGGGCAAATTCTAACCAAACAATAGAACTTGGTGTTAGCAATCAATCTCTTGGTGATATCGATGTCACAACACAAGCTGGCGCGCAGGCGGCAATAGGTGCCGCACAATCGTTTCGTGAACAAGTAGATTCAAGCCGTGGTTCCATTGGGGCTTTTCAAAATCGTGTTGAATCCAGTATTAGTAATCTAACAAACCAAAATATCAACAGCCAATCGAGCCGTAGTCAAATTGTTGACACCGACTATGCAAAGGCTGTTAGTGACCAAACCGCTAATGGTATTCAAAGCCAAGTTGCCATTGCGTTGCAAGCTCAAGCTAACTTTTCTGACTTTCAGGCATTGAACCTTTTGAAATAATACCCATTAATGGAGTATATCAATTTCGGGTAATTTGCCCCAGGACATCCAGAAATGTTGTCGCAAGATTTTGACTTAGATGGAAAAATCCAAGTCCCCCTCGGTTTTAATTTAACAATTTTGTATTTGCTCAGGGCGTATGTATTCTGGGCGATAAGCCTGACTTATAGCGAAGACCGAAGCTTTATTCTCTCTCTGTTTTATCCAGATCATTCTTTATTTGTTATTACTTTGTTAATTGGATTACCGGCTATGGTGACCTTTTTCTTTTTTAGTATGAAAAAGCAAGTCTCTAAAGGTTGGTATCAAGCTGTTTGGAAACAACTGAGAGTGTTTCTGCTCATTGCATTTTTACTCGACTTGTTATTACAGTTAATGAGTATTATCAATCGTGCGATTTATATTCATCCAATGCAGGTCGTACAATTTATTAGTGGTGTTTATTTATGTTGGTATTGGTGGAAATCAAAACGGATAAAACGTTTTTTCACCCATTGGCTTGAGCAATAGACCGATTTCAAAAATTTATGAAACTAAGCTCTATTTGCTAGTCAGGTTTTTTGAGTTTTTCTAAATAAACCTCTAGTCGAGAAATTTGCTCTTTGTTTAGGTCAGTTGCATTCAAGTTTTTTAAACACTTAGTAACAATCTCATCAGCTTCTTCAGGATGTGATTCTTGATAATTACAATCTACAACGGTTTGTAATAAATTTAACGAAATAGAAGGGTTTTTGGGCATCACCTTAAAAGCCGACAAAAACGCGTTTAATGCGGCTTGATAATTCCCGCGGGTATATAGCTGAACCGCTTTGTTATTAAGTACTTTTGGCGACTCTTTTATTTCAATTCTTAACTGTTTTTCTTTATCAATATATTGATTAAATACTTCATCTTTACTTTGGGTTTTACATTCGGTGGCGATCAATTCAAATAGCTTTTCCGAATTTGCATGAAAACCAAGTTCATGGAATGCTTTAGCTTTATCTAGAGCATCTTCTAAATCATCAACTAAGTAATTTTCGTCCTCCATATTTTCTTGTATGAGCTTTTTGGCATTCTCTTTGTCATTACTCATATTATAAATTCGTGCTTTTGCGACTCGGATCTGGTCGTTTAAAGGGGTGTCGGGAAATTGTTTTTTCAATTGACGAAGAATAGATTCGCCGGTCTGAGCCAAGCTCTTAATTTCATCATCATTAAGTGACGTCAAACCGTAGTCAATAGTTGAACGCACTGCGCCTAAATAGGCATCTGGGGTGTCATGGACTGAGTTTTTAATGTACTCGACTATTTTATTTGAGGCATTAAATTGGGTTTCAAAGTCATGAGTTATGCGGGCCAGTGAAATTACATCTTGTTGCCTATTAACATTGCGCGGAGCGATTGTCGCAGCGTTTTTCAAATGGTTAATGGCTTCTTCAAAATCGAATTTGTTTTTGCAGATCTTAGTTAGAATATCCAGAGCCGCAAGACGCGTCGCTGGATTGGTGACAAGATACTTTAGCTTTTCTTCGGCGAGCTTAACTTTGTTTTGATTGAGTAAACTATTCACTAATCCAATATTGGCCCAGGCATATTCTTTGATTGATAGCACTTTTTGGTAGAACACTTCTGCGTCATGCCAGTCTTGTTTGGCAGTGATCAATTCCCCTTTTAGTTTCAACAAATAAGGGACCCATTTGGGTTTTGCATTTTTGGCCAGTTGTTCGTTAAGTAAATTCAGGGCAGCGTCAAACTCATCGTCATCGATAGCTTCAAATACAGGTCGTAATGTCAGTTTTTTGCTTAAGATACGTTTTAAACGCAATTCAAGTTCTTTGGCAGTGAAAGGCTTCAGTATGAAATCGTCAGGTTTTAATTCAATAATACTTTGGCTTAAAGGAAGATCATTTTCTGAACTCATAAAAACAAATGCAGTAGTGGATTTTAACAGGCCTTCTTCTATTATTCGCTCAAATAACTGATATCCATCGGCGCCTCGATTTAAATCGTAGGCACAGAGGATTAGATCAAAATGTGACTTATGCAATGCTTTTATCGCCATGGTGGCGCGATCAGCAAACTCGATGGTTTTAAATCCAAGATTTAATAAAGAGTATTTGATGTGACTTTGCGCTAATGCTTGGTGTTCTATCACTAATGCAGCTTGCAAAGAATGTGTTAAATCCATTTTTATTTTGACCCAGTCGAAATAGAAATCACCACCAATTTAAAGAAATAAATGGATTGAGTTTAGATGCTTGGTATTATGATTATTAGAATAAAATCAAAAATATGCAAGGCAATATTTAATGTTATTGATTGAAACACCTAGGCTAGGTTTCCGCCATTTTACCTTATCTGACGCACCCGCGGTATTGGAATTTAGTTCTGATCCGTTAGTCACTAAATACACTGGCGATGCGGGTAATGTGCAAACGTTAGACGACGCTAAAAATGTTATCACTCAAGTTTGGTTCTCAGATTATGAAAAATACGGTTTTGGTCGATATGCCATTGTTCATAAGAAAGATAATAAAGTAATTGGTTTCTGTGGCCTTAAGTTTTTGGAGGAGAAGCAACTACCCGACCTTGGCTATCGGTTGTTGCCTCAATACTGGGGGCAAGGTTTGGGCATGGAAGCGGCCAAGGCATGTTTAGAATATGGTTTTGAAACATTAAAGTTACCCAAAGTCATTGCAATGGCAATGCCCGACAATTCTGGTTCGCTCAGTATTCTGGCTAATCTAGGGTTTACCAACCTTGGAACTGATTTGTACCAAGGGCACCAGGTTGTTAATTTTGAAATTACTAAGCGGTTACATTCAGCATGATCCTAAATAAGAAGTTGCTAGTTGCACTTTGCGTTACTTTACTTGCTAGCATGGGGATATCGCTACCGTACCCTGTTTTAACGCCTTTATTTATTGGGGCTGAGCCTACAGCGTTAAACCAATATGCCGGGCTTTCTGGTAATGTCTTGTTGACCATCATTATCGCGGTTTATCCACTCGGTATTTTTATCGGAAGCAGTTTTATTGGAGCCTTATCTGATCGATTTGGGCGTAAAAAAGTTCTGGGCCAAACACTCATTATATGTTTTATCGGCTATTGGGTATCTGCTTATGCACTGATGGAACAAAATTATCTATTATTGCTGGTCAGTCGATTTTTAACAGGGATCACGGAAGGTAATGTCGCAATTGCACGTGCTATTGCGTTGGACATTGGTGAGACAGGAGACGAAAAGTCTGCGCAATCAAAAACGGCTGCAATATCATTAATCAATAGTGCCGTTTTTCTCGGATGGTTGCTTGGCCCGCTGATTGGTGGACTTTTAGCCGAGGTTGAATCGTATTATGCGATGCTGGCCGCGGCTTTTGGTGCGTTTGTTTGTTATGTCTTAGTCACCGCCTTTTTACAAGAAACCCGAATTGTGAGTTATGCCAGTAAATTATCTGTTTGGCAGGCGGTACGACAAGAAAATTCGTTTTATTTGTTAAGAAGCCAATGGATAAGAAAGTTATTTTACGCTTATTTTATCTATACCTTAGCGATTAATCTTTTTTATGAATTTTACCCAATTTGGCTCGTCGATAAGCAAGATTATGGGTCTCTCGATATCGGCTTAGCCACCACCAATATGACACTATTTATGACGTTATCATCTGTGTTGTTAGTAACGTATTTTCAAAAACAGTTCGGCTTAACCGCTCCAATGCGTTTTGCCATGGCGTTATTGGCTTGTGCCTTATTAATAGTGCCAAGTTCAGAAGGGCTCCAAACCCATTTGTTATTTGCAATGTGCGGCATATTAATCGCCATATTTAATGGTATGTTGCCCGTTTATGTCAGTGAAAATGAACCTAGTTCAGGGCATGGTGCAACGATGGGGTTGTTAACGATGACATTTTGTTTGGCAAATGTTTTTGCTTCAATCGTTGGTGGTATTTTATTGATGTTTGATTCTACGTTACCGATTTATATGTCGGCTGGCTTCTTTTTATTGGCGCTTGGTTTGTTTCAATATTGGCTGTTTAAAATTCAAAACAGCCAATTTAGTGTCAAAATAAAAGAGTAGCTTGTACTTGACCGAGCTGGCCTAATCTCGTGCTGCTACTTTGGCATATAATCGTTGGCGTTGTTGGGCATCCATAAACGCCGCTTCAACTCCATTTTTTTGAACCTGTTCGATTTCTTGATTGGTCAAGCCAAGTATGTTTTTAACCAAATCGTATTCGTGGGCTAACGTGATATTAGAAATAGCTGGATCGTCAGTGTTCAAACACACGGTAATGCCAGCATCTAAAAATTGTTTTAAAGGGTGCTTACGAATATCGTTAATTGTTGCCGTTTGATAATTAGACGTTGGGCATGACTCAATCGCAATATTGTTGGTCGCAAGATAAGCCATTAACTTAGGATCTTGAGTTGCTGCGACGCCGTGCCCAATTCTCGTTGCGCCTAATAAGTTAATTGCATTCCAAATACTTATTGGACCGTCAGCTTCACCAGCGTGTACGGTTATTTGTAATCCAGCATCGCGGGCTTGTTTAAAGTGGTTTACAAACAATTGCGCTGGAAAAGAAATTTCATCTCCGGCTAAATCCAACGCAACAAGATGTTCTTTATGTGCTAATAATGCATTGAGCTCAATCGTACATGCCTCAACTCCAAATGTGCGACTTAATATGCCAATGAGGTTCGTTTCCACACCGGTTTCTTTGCTCGCCGTTTGTGTTGCATCTATTACTACTTCAACGACCTTTTGCGGGTCTAGGTTGTGAGTTTTTGCCATATAATAAGGTGAAAAACGCAACTCTACGTAATCTAATCCCTGATCTAATGCATCAAATACATTTTCGCGAGCAACTCGATATACACTGTCGTAATCGGCCAATACGGACACGCCATAATCTAATTTTGTCAAAAACGCCATTAAATCTGAGGTTTGCCCTTGAATTTGAGCCATAGGTGCAAATTGCTCTAAAGACTCAGCTGGTAAAGTAATGTTATGAAGTTGGGCAAGTTCCCAAACTGTTTTTGGCGCAATATTGCCATCGAGGTGGCGATGCAAATCAACAAGCGGTAATGTAGGATTGATCATAAATATTCTATGGTGCTTTTAGTTACTGTAAATAATGGCGCTAGTATAAATCAAAAAGGGCAGTTAGATGAAACAAGAGACAATAAATTATGTGGAATTTCCGGCAACAGATCTGTCCGCAACCAAACAATTTTTTACCCAAGTGTTTAATTGGACGTTTACTGACTATGGTCAAGAGTACATAGCGTTTGGTCCTGAAGCAGGACTTGATGGCGGCTTTTATCAGTCAGATCTTAATTCAAAAACACAGAATGGCGCGGCACTTATCGTTTTTTACAGCGAGTCACTACCAAAGACTGAACAAAAGGTTGTTGCCGCTGGTGGCACTATTTGCAAAGACGTTTTTGAATTCCCAGGCGGTAAACGGTTTCATTTCCTAGACCCAAATGGCAACGAATTTGCGGTTTGGTCCGAATAATAAAACGAACAAAATGGGACTAAAATAGTAATTAGTACTGTTTTTTTCAGTTTCGTTAGAAATTATCGTTATTAATTGTCGTTTTATGATTTTAAATTAATCCCGTAGAGTGATTGCTTTACTTTTCATTTTTAGGTCAAATAGGGCAACTTCACCACTTTTATCAAAAATTATAAAATAACAGGTAATAACATGACGTCGAAAAGAAATTTAGCGAATGCTATTCGAGCATTAAGTATGGACGCGGTTCAACAGGCCAACTCTGGACACCCAGGCGCACCTATGGGGATGGCCGACATCGCTGAAGTATTATGGCGTGACTTTTTAAAACACAATCCGACCAATCCAAATTGGGCGGACCGAGATCGCTTTGTGTTGTCTAATGGCCACGGTTCGATGTTGATTTATTCTTTATTACATCTTTCTGGTTATGACTTGCCAATTGGTGAGTTGAAAAACTTCCGTCAGTTACATTCTAAAACTCCGGGCCACCCTGAATATGGTTATACACCAGGTGTTGAAACGACGACTGGCCCTCTAGGCGCTGGCGTATCAAATGCTGTCGGAATGGCAATTGCTGAAAAAACGCTAGCGGCGCAGTTTAACCGTGAAGGTCATGACATCGTAGATCACTTTACTTACTGTTTCTTAGGCGACGGCTGTTTAATGGAAGGCATTTCTCATGAAGCGTGTTCTCTTGCTGGTACTTTAGGTCTAGGAAAACTTGTTGCATTTTGGGATGACAATGGTATTTCAATTGACGGACACGTTGAAGGTTGGTTTAGTGATGATACACCAGCACGTTTTAAAGCGTACGGCTGGCATGTAATTGCCGATGTCGATGGACACGACCCTGTTGCTATCGCAAATGCAATTGCAGAAGCAAAATCGGTTACTGACAAGCCGTCTATGATCTGCTGTAAAACAACGATTGGTTTTGGTTCTCCAAATAAACAAGGTACACATAACTGTCACGGTGCGCCTCTAGGTACCGAAGAAATTGCTGCTACTCGTGAAATGTTGAACTGGCCACATGCACCATTTGAAGTGCCTGCTGATGTTTATGCTGCTTGGGATGCAAAAGAAGCTGGAACACAATCTGAAAACGAATGGAATGAAAAATTTGTTGCGTATAAAAACGCTCATCCAGAATTAGCCGCTGAATTTGAGCGTCGTGTCATTCTTGGTGAACTGCCAGAAGATTTTTCTGAAAAAGCATATGCCTATGCGCTGGAGACTCAGAACAAATCTGAAAATGTCGCTTCACGTAAAGCATCGCAAAACACAATTGAAACATTTGGTCCGCTTTTACCTGAAATGTTAGGCGGCTCCGCCGACTTAGCGGGTTCAAACTTAACGTTATGGTCTGGTTCGAAAGGGATCCAAGATGATGCCGCTGGTAACTACATTTATTACGGTGTGCGTGAATTTGGAATGAGCGGGATCATGAATGGTATTTCATTGCATGGCGGTTTCATTAATTACGGCGCGACATTCTTAATGTTCATGGAATACGCTCGAAATGCGGTTCGCATGTCAGCACTTATGGGCATTCAAAACATTTTTGTATATACCCACGACTCAATCGGTCAAGGCGAGGATGGACCTACGCATCAGCCAATTGAACAGGTTGCAAATTTACGTCTAACGCCAAATTTACGTACTTGGAGACCAGCAGATGGTACTGAGTCAGTAATAGCTTGGAAAGAAGCTGTAGAATACCAAGAAGGTCCTTCTGCATTAGTTTTCTCACGTCAAGGTTTAGCGGCACAATCGCGAACTGAACAGCAAGTTGCTGATATTGCTAAAGGTGGTTACATCCTAGTTGATACAGATGGTACGCCAGATGTTATTTTAATTGCGACAGGCTCTGAAGTTGATTTGGCTGTGCAATCGGCGGCGGCATTAAAATCCGATGGCATCGCAGCACGTGTTGTTTCTATGCCTTGTACTAATTTATATGACGCCCAAGATGCTGAATATAAAGAGTCAGTATTACCTGCAGCCGTGACTAAACGTGTTGCGATTGAAGCGGCTCACGTTGACTTCTGGACTAAATATGTTGGTTTTGGCGGTGATGTTGTTGGCATGAGCACATTTGGTGAATCTGCTCCTGGTGGCGCATTACTTAAACACTTCGGTTTTACAGTCGAAAATGTTGTTAGTAAGGTTAAAGCGCTCTAATACAGAACACTTAACAAATAAAATAAAGCGGGTATGATATGCCCGCTTTTTTTATTTTTATTATTTACTTTTAAAGTTAGTAAATAATATTTGTGTCATGCAAGTGGTATCGAACAAACCTGGAGTATTATGTCTAACCAACCATTAAAGACTAGCCCAACAAACGCTAGGACTTTGAATACCGATCCTATCGATGGGCAACCTAATAAAATAAGGGTGGCATTAAATGGTTTTGGTCGGATTGGTCGTAACGTATTGCGAGCATTGTTTGAAACCGGACGCGACGATGAAATTGAAATTATTGCGATCAACGAATTGGCAAAACCAGAAGGTATTGCCCATTTATTAAAATACGATACCTCCCATGGTCGATTTGGTTTTGACGTAGCGTTAACCGAAAATTCAACGATGGCGGTGGCTGGCAATAATATAAAACTATTGCATGAAGAAGAACTTGCCGACTTACCGTGGCGTGAATTACAAGTTGACGTGGTTCTCGACTGCACTGGCGTTTATCACAGCCAAGCACATGGTCAAGCCCACATTAAAGCTGGTGCTAAAAAAGTCATCTATTCGCACCCTGCGGATCCAGATGTAGACAACACAATAATTTATGGTGTTAACCATCATACGTTAACGGCGGAACACAATGTGATCTCCAATGGCTCATGCACAACAAACTGTGTCGTCCCGGTTATTCAAGCGATAGACGACGCATTTGGTGTCGACAGTGGCACAATTACGACCATACATTCGTCAATGCATGACCAGCAAGTTATCGACGCCTATCACGATGACTTACGCCGCACACGAGCTGCGAGTCAAAGCATAATTCCAGTTGATACAAAGCTTGCAGTGGGTATTGAACGCATAATGCCCAAATTTGCAGGTCGTTTTGAGGCAATTGCCGTGCGCGTTCCAACGATTAATGTGACCGCAATGGATGTTAGTTTAACGTTAAATTCGGACGTTAACATTATACAGGTAAACGGAGCGATTCAGGCTGCACAACAAAATGGTCTTTCTGGTATTTTGGGTTATACCGAAGAACCACTTGTTTCAATTGATTTTAACCATGATCCGCATTCAGCCATTGTTGATGGCAATCAAACACGGGTAAGCCACAAACGATTGGTTAAATTATTAGTGTGGTGTGACAACGAATGGGGCTTTGCTAACCGTATGTTGGACACCACTGCAGAATTAAAAAAATATATAAATCATTAGTTATTAAATTATTAGTTTTTACATTATTAAGGAAACGAACATGACAGTTTTGAAAATGGCAGAGTTAGATCTGCAAGGTAAAACCGTTCTTATCAGACAAGACCTAAACGTACCTGTTAAAGATGGCGTAGTGACTTCAGCCGTTCGTATTGACGCCTCTATCCCAACGATTAAATTGGCATTGGAAAAGGGCGCTAAAGTGCTTGTAATGTCCCATTTAGGTCGTCCAACAGAGGGCGAATATGCAGATGAATATTCAATGGCACCGGTTGTAACGTATTTAAACCAAAACTTATCAGTGCCAGTTCGTTTGGAAAAAGAATATTTAAGTGGTGTTACTGTTAATGAAGGCGAAGTTGTCGTCCTTGAAAACGTTCGTTTTAATGTCGGCGAAAAGAAAAATTCAGATGAACTTGCTCAGCAGTATGCCGCTTTATGTGACGTCTTTGTTATGGATGCATTTGGTACGGCTCACCGTGCCCAAGGTTCAACCCATGGTGTAGCAAAGTTTGCTCCTACAGCTTGTGCAGGCCCACTTTTAGCAGGTGAGTTAGAAGCATTAGGTAAAGCGCTTGATAACCCAGCTAGACCTCTTGTTGCGGTTGTTGGCGGTTCTAAAGTATCAACTAAACTAACGGTATTAGAGTCATTATCTAAAATTTGCGACCAGTTAATTGTTGGTGGCGGTATTTCAAATACGTTTGTTGCTGCTCGTGGCTATAATGTTGGTAAGTCTCTGTACGAACCCGATCTAATTCCTCAAGCACAGAAACTAATGAATGATCTTGATATTCCTGCGGTTACAGACGTGCGTATTGGTACCGAGTTCTCAGAAACGGCTCTAGCAACAATAAAACCTGTTGATGCGGTTTTAGACAACGAAGAGATTATGGATTTGGGTCCTGATTCTGCGCAGGCAATGGCAGACATTTTGAAAAACGCTAAAACCATACTATGGAATGGTCCTTGTGGCGTATTTGAATTTGACAACTTCTCTAAAGGTACAGAAGTCGTAGCTCAAGCAATCGCGCAAAGCGACGCATTTTCGGTCGCTGGCGGCGGTGATACCTTGGCTGCAATTGATAAATATGGACTTGCCGATAAGATCTCTTATATCTCAACCGGTGGCGGTGCATTTTTAGAATTTGTTGAAGGTAAAGTTTTACCTGCCGTGGCAATTTTAGAAGAGCGCGCTGGCAAGTAATTTTAAAACCGTTTTAAAACATCAAAAAAACCACGCTTTGCGTGGTTTTTTTTGTACCAAATTATTCTACTCAAGCCTCCGCTCTAGATTGAAAAACGATGGCCAAACCTTTAGAAACCTTGTTCCCAAAACACGGCTAAAGCCAATGTTTTGTATTTGATAATACTGAACATGACTACAGTAAACCACTCCAATTGTTAAAATTGTATTGTAATAGTTCTTTCTTAAACTGTAAGTTTTTCAAAGTTTAGATGAGTTTGTTTTTATCCAGTGGTTTTAAAGGCGTTAATTACGGGTTTTACAGTCGGATTATTTTTATTGTTAAAACTTAATAGAAATACTTACAAGACTTTTTGTTTGTTGTTATGTAACATTACAACCTTTGTTACATAATAAATTAATTTTGTTAACTTTTCCTTTGGAGTGACTTGTGGCTTTAATTTCGATGCGTCAATTATTAGATCATGCAGCAGAACATAATTATGGTGTTCCTGCGTTTAACGTAAATAATCTCGAGCAGATGCGAGCAATTATGGCGGCTGCAGATAAGACTAATAGTCCAGTTATTGTGCAAGCCTCAGCGGGTGCCAGAAAATATGCCGGCGCGCCTTTTTTACGTCACATGATATTAGCAGCGATTGAAGAATTTCCTCATATCCCTGTTTGTATGCACCAAGATCACGGAACGTCACCGGCAATTTGCCAACGCTCAATCCAATTAGGGTTTTCGTCAGTGATGATGGATGGCTCGCTATTAGAAGATGGCAAAACGCCTTCTACTTATGAATACAATGTTGACGTGACTCGCAGAACAGTTGAGTTAGCTCATGCGTGTGGTGTATCTGTAGAAGGGGAGTTAGGCGTGTTAGGTTCTTTAGAGACTGGTATGGCTGGAGAAGAGGATGGCGTAGGTGCAGAGGGGGTTTTGTCAAAGGATCAGATGTTAACTAATCCAGATGAAGCTGCGGACTTTGTTGAAAAAACGGGTGTAGATGCATTAGCAATTGCCTGCGGTACATCTCATGGCGCTTACAAATTTACTCGACCGCCGACGGGTGACATTTTGGCAATTGACCAAATTAAAGCAATACATCAACGTATACCCAATACCCATTTAGTTATGCATGGTTCAAGTTCCGTCCCTCAGGAGTGGCTTGCGACGATTAACAAATTTGGCGGTGAGATTGGCGAAACTTATGGTGTTCCGGTTGAACAAATTGTTGAAGGTATCAAAAACGGTGTTCGTAAAGTGAATATCGATACCGATCTTAGATTAGCTTCAACAGGGGCCATTAGGCAGTTTATGGCAGAAAATCCTGCTGAGTTTGATCCACGTAAATATTTGGCTAAAACCATTGATGCAATGTCGGCCATTTGTGTTGATAGATACAATGCTTTTGGCACAGCAGGGCAGGCGGATAAGATTAAAGTAATTTCATTAGAAAATATGGTTGCACGTTACTAAATACAGTTTTTTAACGTTATAAACCAATGTGACCAAAAGCGTACAGAGCAATTTGTACGCTTTTTTTGTGGTTTAATATTTACAAAAAATATGAATAAGTATAATGCTAGGTTAATAAATATAAGACTTTGTTTGTTTAAGCAATTAAGATAGCTAACGTAAATTAAAACGTTAAAATTCAAGGCTCAATAGTGAAAAACACTATCAATAAAACATTACTTATTACGACAATTTCCCTTATCACTCCATGCACAGCATTGGCCTCAGATCTATTTCAAGATGTTTATTTAGGCGCGGCCATCAATTCAGTCTCATACGCAATAGACGATGATTTAGATGATATCAATGACTCTTTTAATGAAGGTGGATTTGGTAATTTTAATGTTAAAGACAGTGATACTGGATTTAAATTGTTTGCGGGTTATTCAATTACTGAGAATGTTTCGGTGGAAGTGGGTTATTACCAACTTGGCAAATTTGGACTAGAAGGCCAATTTGGTTATCAGGAACCAATTTCTAGTGAGATACTCGATGTAAGTGGTGAACTCACATCGCTAGCTGAAATAACGGCATTTGATATTGCTTTAAAAGCTCAATTTCCGCTTTCTGCCGCACTCGATATTTATGGTAAAGCCGGGTTATTCAATTGGTCTGGTGAAGTTATAAGCAAGTCAGTTGTTGTGGCTGAGATTAAAGCGATGGATATTAGTGAAAGCAGCAGCGAGTCGAGTTCAGAAAATTTAGATGGTAGCGATTCTACTTACACCCTCGGCTTAAGTTATCATTTATCTGGAATTGATGTATTTGCTGAACTTCAAAAATATCAAATTGATGAAGAAACGGCGACTTCTTTTAATCTAGGGCTTCTATACAATTTTTAATGCAGACGTTATCAAAAGATTATTTACAGCAAGACTATTAGAGTCTGATTGGCAACGTAAAAAAAACCATCACGATAAGTGATGGTTTTTTATAGATCATTAAAGCGAGTTAATTACTGCTATTTTTAATGATGACTCCAATGGTATTTCTCAGATTTTTGTTCTTGCTCTTGTGCAGTCGCTGCTGGCATAGCATTAATTTCTAATCTGTCGAAAAATAACTGTTCTGGTTCAAAGTCACCAGTTAAGACTTCTTTCATTGTCTTAGTGTCAAATAGTCGACCATTGATCATTGTATAGTCGACCATTTCCGATTGACGGATATCGTTTAAGACATCACCTTTTATGATGGCAAAGTCAGCTAATTTACCGTTTTCGATAGACCCTAAATCCTTGTCCATTCCTAATGCTTTAGCGCCATCAAACGTTGCGCCTCGTAACGCTTCCCACGGCGTAAATCCACCTTGTTGCAACATCCACATTTCCCAATGTGCAGCTAAACCTTCACGTTGTCCATGGGCACCGATTAATACCCGAACACCATTATCACGTAAAGTTTTAGCGTAGCTTGCTACGGCAAAGTGATTGTAATGATCATCGGGCGCTTTATAACGACGAATTGAAGTCGGCTCGATAATATAGCGAGGTGCGTAACGCATTAGTCGCTCGTTTTCCCAAACGTTTGTTCGATCGTACCAAAAGTATTCACCTGTTAAACCACCATAAGCAACTACTAATGTAGGGTTGTAGGCGGTTTCGGTTTGGCTCCACAGTTGTGTCAAATCACTATAACCTTTTGGCACATTTAACGAATGCTCAAGTGTGGTATGACCGTCAATAACCATTGTTATATTTTGGTATAGCTTACCGCCACCCTCTGGTACGACATTTACGCCAAGCTCTTTTGCCGCTGCTAAAACTTGTTGGCGTGTATCACGTCTTGGATGGTTGTAACTTTTTATCGAGACTGCACCATTTTCTTTTGTTCGTTTAATATGGAAACGAGCATCATCTAGACTATCTATTTTTGCTGTATACCCTGGTGCATAAGCGGCATATAGAATTTTACCTGTAGAAAAAATTCGAGGCGCTAGTATTTTTCCTGACTTTTGCAGTTCTGCGGCTGAAAATATTTCTCGGCTATCATTAGACGGGTCGTGGATTGTTGTTACGCCAAATGCAATTGACGAGAAGTTCTTCCAATTTTGTTGTGGAATGATTTGATTACTGCCTTGAGAACCATGCGCGTGGGCATCAATTAAACCAGGGACAATAGTATAACCAGTGAGGTCTTTGGTTTTAGCCCCTCTAGGAATTTCAATGTCACCTTGTTTGCCAACGGCAACAATTCGATTACCAGATACGATTACCACACCGTTTTTGATGACTTCTTGTTGATTATCGGCATCTTTCATTGTAACGACGTCAGCACCAATAAGCGCAATGGTTGATTCAGGAATATCGGCCTTTTTTGTGAAGCTTAAATCAATACCGTTATCCGTTGGCTCAGGTAATTCAATTGCCGCACCTTTGATAAAGTCAAACGTATCCGTCAGTTTTCGTGAATATAAGGTGAACGCATTTGACCAATGTAAAGTGTCTGATTTAGCAGACCAATGGAGTTCTGATGCTGAGGCCTTAGAAGCTTGCTTAACCGGCACCCAAGTGGACTTCGGGCCAATACTCATCACTTTACCTAGTTTGGCGAATGGCGCGATATAGGCATTGTATTGATAAACAAACCCAAGCCATTTACCGTCTGGCGAAACTCGGAATTCAGTAATGTCATCACCCAATAAGACTTCACGTTGCTCTAATCCATCAATATTGGCGGTCATCAATTTTTTCTTCGTACCAAAGCTTTTATCTTGGTAATCAGCATAGAAAATTTGGTTGTTGTCAGCACCAAAATGGGCATTGTGACCAGATTTTAAAATCCGTTTCATTGATTTGCCTTTAACATCGGCAATATATAAACCAGGTTCCATTGACCATTCAGGTGATAATAAATAACCGCCAGTAAAACGATCAAAAATAACATGGTCGCCATCGGGAGAAAATCGAGGTTCGATATAATGGCCAGGTTCGGTCGTAATGACTTTACCTCTACCACCTGAACTTCTAACAATGCTTACGGTGCCGAGCTTTTTGTCATCCCAAGTCGTATAAGCTATATATTTGCCATTGCGAGAAAAGCTTGGGTAGTATTCGTCGTGTTTATTTTGTTTCGTTAAGCGTTTAGTTTTACCCGATTTTACATCGCGGATGTACAATTTTCCGAGCGCTTGATAAACAATTTTATCACCTTTTGGTGACATAGTTGCCCAGCGTATTTGTTGGACTTTAAATTCATCTGGTGCGACATCAACAGCTACACGAACTGCTTGTTGTACTTTCTTTTCAACACTTACGTGGAATGGAATTTGTTTAACAGACTTGTCTTTGACTGAAATTTTTTGAAAATGGCCGTTGGTCCAAAATACAATTTGTTTACCGTCCGGTGTCCAATCAAAGTAGGCGTAGTTACCTTCGGTTCCAAACGTTTCTTGGTTATCCCTTTCCATTTCAGTATATAAGCGTGTATCAATTCCTGATTTGAGATCTTTGACATATAAAACCGTTTTATTGTCTTCACGTTTTAAATAGGCCATCGCGTTGCCATCTGGAGATGGGGTTGGAATTACCGCACCGCCAGCACCGCCGATATAACGTTCTTCTTCGCCCGTAACTAGATCATGGCGAATAATATTGAAGAGTTCTAATGTCGAATTTTTGTTGTACTGCCAAACTCGGCCGCCAGTAACATCTTGCGTATAATAAAGATATTTACCATCTGGAGAAAATTTGGGGTCGGTAATATTTTTTTGATTAAATGCACCGTGACTCCCTGCTTTTATTTTACTGCCACTGCCGCCAGTATGATGGTAGATCCAAATTTCACCGGCTGCTATAGAACGAGAACTCATTACCCCACGAGTTGCTGCGATATATTGCCCATCATGACTCCATGTAGGGGTATGAATGGTATTGGCAGTTTCTTTAGATATCTGCATCGGCTCTGTGCCATCTGCATTCATGACCCATATGTTCATCATGCCATCACGGTCACTTAAAAATGCAATTTTTTTACCGTCTGGGCTGTAAGTTGCCTGCATATTCCAATCATAACCAACCAATAATGGGGTTGCTTCGCCGCCCGAAATTGGCATCGTATAAAGATCACCTAACATATCAAAAATAATGGTGTCACCATTTGGGTGGACGTCTAGGTTAGACCATGTTGATTCTGTTGTATCAATTTTTACCGTATGGACTTCACCAGTCGGTTGACTGACATCCCATTTTTCTTGCTCAGTTGTGTCGTTGGCAAAAGCGTGTGTTGAGCCAATCAACGAGAGTGCTAAAACTGCACGATTAACTGAGCGCTTACTTATTAATATCATTATTTTCTCCAGCGCGTAGGGTTGACGATTTTCAGTCTAGTGTACTTACCTTTAGTTCAGGATAAACACTATTGCGATGAAAGCGCAAAAAGCCCAGTTAATTCGCAACAAAGTTACGTTTAATTAAGGATATAATGTAAATAATTTAGAACTGGGGTAAATGATGTTTAAAACTTTAACTTTATATTTTGTTTTATTAATGAGTCCGTTAAGTACAGTTTATGCTGGTGATGATAGTCAAATTGGAAACGCCATAACGGATAACATCTCAAGTGTTAATGCAAGTTTGGATGCGGAGAAATCTTCGGGCATGGCGCAACGGACCCCGTCTAAAGAAATGCTCGACGCCTTTAAAAATGTAGAGCAAAGCCAAGTTACCAACCTGACAACAAAACAAAGAGTAGAGAAATATCTCGTTTCTGGTTTTTTACATATTGTCCCAATGGGCTTAGATCACATTGTATTCATTATTGCCTTATTTTTATCAACCACAGTGTTTTCTACTCTATTTTGGCAAGTCACGGTTTTTACGCTTGCACATACCATTACGTTAGCATTGGCTACTATCTGGGGGATATCATTAGCGGCGAGTATAGTGGAGCCGCTTATTGCGCTTAGTATTATCTATGTAGCCATAGAAAATATACGGACTGAACAAACCTTAAAACGTCGATATCTAGTGACCTTTATTTTTGGCCTATTACACGGTTTTGGTTTTGCTTTTGTATTATCCGAATTTGGACTTAGCAACAATAATTTAGCCGTTTCATTAGTGTCGTTTAATGTTGGCGTCGAGCTTGGACAGTTATTTGTAATCGCTATTTTAATGACCTTATTTTATAAATGGAGTCGTGCGCCGAGTTATAGGGCATTTGTTCAGCTCCCATTGTCTGTTATTGTTGGATTTTTAGGTCTATTTTGGCTATTAGAGCGAATAATCTAAATATTAGTTGAATTCCTTTTCCGCTTTAAATAGACTGAGTAAATCCACTGTTTGTGCGATTGATTATTTCAATAAAAACAATAATAAAGGAAATACGCATGTATTCTAATTCTTATAGTAAAGGTATTGGCCTTGGCCATGTCTGTGTTTTGGTTGTTTTACTAGCCGTTGTAACACTAGCAACTCAGTTATAATACGTTTACCGTTTTAAATTTTCGCCCAGCATTGCTGGGCGTTTTTGTATCTGACGTTTAAAAAGGTTGAGATAAGATGAATGAAATTGTTACCCGCGACATTGGTCATGTTCTTCATATAGAATTAAATCGGCCACAAGCTAAAAATGCGCTGTCTATTGAAATGTATCGAGAGTTAGTTGAGGCATTTGAGTATTTGGATTCGTCTGACAATTTACATGTTGGTTTAATATACGGTTCTACGAGTTGTTTTAGTGCTGGCAACGATTTAAAAGACTTTATGAATTCAAGTGTTTTAGATGATAGTCATCCAACCGTAAAGTTTATTAAGTTACTGGCCAACTTTTCAAAACCAATTGTCGCAGCAGTTGCTGGGCCTGCAGTTGGTATTGGTACGACGATGTTATTACATTGTGATATGGTTATTGCGGCAAATAATAGTAAATTTCAACTGCCATTTGTGCAACTTGGTTTGTGCCCAGAAGCTGGCTCAAGCTTGTTGTTGCCATATATGGCCGGTCATCCAAGAGCTTTTGAGTATTTAGTTTTAGGTAAACCTTTTAACGCGGATACGGCGTTAGATATGGCGATGATTAATCAAGTGGTTGAACCCGGTGATGTGATAAATGTCGCAAGTCAAATCGCTGAAACGTTAAGTCTGTTGCCAGTTGAAGCCGTGATTGAAAGTAAAAGGTTAATGAAGTTACCTTTACGACAAGTGCAAAATGCGTCTATAGCCCAAGAATTGGGGGCTTTCTCAAGTTTACTTAAGTCGGATGAGTGTCAAAAGCGAGTGTCGTCATTTTTTAATAAATAAAACACCTTTTGCCAATTCATCATGTTTGTGAATTGGCATTAACTGCACTTACAACTATGGATGTCATGATTTTTGTCGGTTAAACAAGTCGCCTGGTTTCCCCTAAATTTAACCCCCACGTCATAACTCATGTTCTATTTTTTAACCTTGTTCTAGATTGATAAACATCGGTTTTGTTTCTTTTTGTTTCTTCCACTTAAATGTGTTGTTGATCACCAAATGTTAAATAGTTGGTAGAAACGCCAGCAATTACTATACTCAAATCTGGTTCTGTTTTTCATTGGTTAGGGGGAAGTATGATCTTACCTAAAACGCTATATGAAATATTGCCATATACTTACATGTCTATTGGGGTAGCTGAAATTGGCTACTTCAAATCATATTTAACTACAAGTTCAGGTCTGTTGTTCTTTTTTGCAGGGGCGTTGATTTGGATTTTACGATCGAACTATCGCCGATTTGATGACTTTCGTTTATTTGATTCAAAGTCAAAGCTTGGTTTATATGAGTTGAAGCCATTTTTGCTTATTTTACTCGGGGTAATGTTTTATACCTGGTTTGGTTCAAATTTGACGAGTTCTTTTGCAACGTTAACTGTTTTGGTTGGTATATATATTGTTTTTTTGAGAGCGATAAAAAGAAGCCGACAGTTAAAATTTGGATAGCTGCCACACTAGAGCTGAGTTTGAAATACACAAAATCTAACAATTTAATCAATAATCGTCGTTAACTACTAAACTAGTTTGGGTTATAAGTATATAAATTATAAGGTAATATAAATTAGCTAATAAAGCTTAATCGGAGTAAAAATTTAGATGGTTGCAATAACCAATTTGTCTTTTTTGATTGTTGACGATGTGGCAATGGTTCGTGATTTTTTACGTCAAACATTAGTTAACATGGGGGCCAACAGTATTTTTGAAGCTTCGACAGGTGAGGGGGGGATGCAGTCCTTTAACAAAAACTTACCAGATATTATTTTTTTAGATATAGAATTACCTAAATCAAACGGCCAACAAATATTGAAAGAAATGAGATTAATTAAGCCAAATGCATTTGTTGTAATGGTCTCTGCGCATTCGAGTGCTGATAATGTAAAAACATCAATAGAATTAGGCGCTTCAGGTTTTGTTGTTAAACCGTTTACATCACAAAAAATCCGCTCGGTTTTAAAAAGGTATATGCAGAACAAATGAATTTAGAAGAAATGCGTGTGTGCGCGCCACAAGCTTTGGCTTTACTTAAAACAATGGCAAACGAAAAACGCCTTTTTATTCTGTGTAATTTGCTTGATGGAGAATTATCAGTAAATGAGTTAGCTGAACGTGTTGGGCTTAGCCAGTCAGCATTGTCACAACACTTAGCAATTCTGCGGAATGAAGAGTACGTTGCGACTCGTAAAGCCTCACAGACCGTCTATTATTCGTTAAGTGGTGATGAAGTTAAACAAATAATGAGTTTGCTCCATCAACTTTATTCAACTAAAACGCCATAAAAAAAGCGCTTAATGAAATAACCCTATAGTTGGACATGCCAATCGTTGGGATCATTTCATTAAGCGCTTTTTGATTAGCGGGGGGGCTAATCTGAAAAGTTTTCAGCTAATACTTTTTCCGTATCCGCTTTCATCTCTGGTAATTCAAGTTTGTCATATGCTTCAATCATAATTTCTAGTGCACGTTTCACACTGCCGCTCTGACCATAATATTCTAAGACATATTTACAACGATTAACGGCCGCCACATAAGATGAACGTCTCATATAATATTCGGCAATAACGATTTCATGACTGGCCAGTTTATCAAGTAAAACCTTCATTCGTGATTTAGCTTCTTCACTGTATTTACTATTTGGGTACTTGATTACTAGTTTCTTGAAGTCTTTAAAGGCTTCACGAGAACCTTCCATATCTTTATCCGCATTTTCAATACCAAAGAAGTTTTGGAATGCGTTTTCGCCGGTATCCATATTCACCAACCCACGCATATAAATCACGTAATCAAGATTACTATGATCTGGGTTTAGCCGAATAAAGCGGTCTATAGCTGGTAACGCTTCTTCATATTTGCCTGATTTATAATAGGCAAACATTAAATCAAGCTGTACTTGACGAGAAAGCGGCCCAAATGGGTAACGGCTTTCTAAATCTGTTAATATACCAATCGCACGGGTATACATATTGTTGTTAAGGTGCTGTTTGGCTTCTTGGTAGCGAGCCTGAGGTGAACGATCGGGTAAACGCTCTACATCTTGGTCCGGTGCTGAAGTACAAGCAGAAACAAAAATACTGATAGCAATCAGTAAGGTAAATCGAAATCTAGACTTAAAATTAAACATTAATTACAACCTGAAGAGTTTTCTTTTCTCGTTAAACCATTTTTCGAGTAGAATAGGCAATATCGACCGCATTCTAACTCAGTCCTTAGTGACATGCACTGGCAAATTCAAACTATTTATCATGAACAAAGAAACAATAGAACTACATGCACACGTTAAAGAAGAACATTTTGGCAAACGCTTAGACCAAGTAATTGCTGATTTGTTTCCTGAATATTCAAGAAGTCGTCTTAAAGAGTGGATTTTAGATGAAAAAGTTCAAGTTAATGGCGAAATAATTTCAAAAGCTCGAGAAAAGATGATGGGCGATGAAGAAATTCATATCTCAGCTGAGCTTGAGGTAGAGGTCCATCACCAACCAGAAGATATCAAATTAGATATCGTTTATGAAGATGATGACATTTTAGTTATCAACAAACCGGCGAATTTGGTGGTACATCCAGGGGCTGGTAATCAGTCTGGAACCATTTTGAATGCCTTACTGCATCATTTTCCAGAAATTGATCTAGTTCCGCGAGCTGGTATCGTACATCGTCTAGATAAAGATACGACAGGGTTAATGGTTGTTGCTAAAACGGTACCCGCCCAAACTCAGTTAGTATCAGATATGCAAAACAGAGAAGTGACCAGAGAATATGAAGCTGTCTGTTTAGGGCGTCTAACTGCCGGCGGAACGGTAGATAAACCAATTGGTCGTCATTCAACCAAACGCACGAGTATGGCGGTAACCAATATGGGTCGTGAATCAGTGACTCATTATCGTTTGATCAAAAAGTTTCGAGTTCACACGCATATTCGTTTAAGGCTAGAAACCGGACGGACACACCAAATTCGTGTGCATATGTCTCATATTAGACATCCATTAGTGGGTGACATTCAATATGGCGGCAGAGTGCATACGCCAAAAGGTGCGTCTGAGCAGTTTATTCAATACTTAAGAAGTTTTAAACGCCAAGCATTACATGCGGCAATGTTGAGTTTTCACCACCCAATAAGTGGCGAAGAAATGACATTTGAAGCACCACTGCCAGACGATTTTATTCAGTTATTAAGTGAATTAAACAACGACGCAACGGAACATCAAGATGAAATGGATTTCTGCTGATTTTCCAAATTTAAGCAGTAAAATTAAAAAACGTATTTGTGCTGGCACGAGTACGCGATTGGACGGAGTGTCAAAAGCTCCGTTTAATGGACTTAACGTCGCCACCCATGTCGGCGACGATTTATCTTCTGTGATGGCCAATCGAGCTTTGTTACGCGAAGAGCTTAATTTTCCCTCTGAGCCATATTGGCTAAATCAAACCCACACAAATACTGTTGTGGAATTACCTTATGAGTACCGGCCTTATTTAGAGGCAGATGCAAGTTACACTTTCTTGACGAAAACACTGTGCGCGGTAATGACCGCAGATTGTTTACCATTATTGTTAGTTGACAATACCGGCACTCAAGTAGCCGCAATTCATGCTGGGTGGCGTGGATTAGCCAATGGTATTATCGCTAAAACCCTTGCAAAATTTACCGCTCAGGCACAGGATTTACACGTTTATATGGGGCCAGCAATAGGCCAAAGCGCATTTGAAGTTGGCCAAGACGTTTTTGATTACTTCCAACAACTTAATCCTATTTTTAGCAGGTGTTTTGAGTCAAAAAAAATCCCCCAAAAATATTCTGCAAATATATACGAAATTGCAAAAATTCAACTAGAGTTATTGGGCGTTAAGTTTATTTCGGGGGGCGAACATTGCACATTTGAACAGAATGACCAATTTTACTCTTACCGTCGAGATGGCCAAACCGGACGCATGGTTTCCATTATTTGGATTGACTAGGTTGACTTTTTAAATCGGTATGAACAATTAATTTTACTGTTTGTCATTGAAAAATTCGAATTAGACCAAACTTTTATAAGTAACTAAGTCCGTTTCTATTTTCGAGGTATGTAATGCGATTAGATCGATTAACAAATAAATTTCAACAGGCAATTGCCGATGCACAGTCATTAGCTGTTGGTCGTGATCATCAATATATAGAACCTGTTCACATTCTCAACTCTCTTATTAATCAAGAAAATAGCTCGGTTATTACCTTGCTTCATCATTGTCGAGTGAACGCCGCAGAGTTACGCTCAAAAATATCAAGAGAGTTGGAAGCTATCCCTACCGTGACCGGAATTGGTGGCGACATTCAATTGTCTCGAAGCACGGCTCAAATTTTAAATATGTGTGACAAACTGGCGCAACAGCGGAAAGACAAATTTATAACCAGTGAAGTATTCCTACTCGCTTTGGTCGACGATAATGGTACTGCCGGTAAAATACTAAAATTACTCGGTTTGACAAAGCAAAAAGTTGAAGAAGCGATAAATACGATGCGTGGTGGGCAGAAAGTTGAAGATGCCAACGCGGAAGATGTACGTCAAGCTCTTGAAAAATATACAGTTGATTTAACTCAACGCGCTGAACAAGGTAAGCTAGACCCTGTTATTGGGCGAGACGAAGAGATCCGCCGCACTGTGCAGGTATTGCAACGCCGTACAAAAAACAACCCTGTGTTAATTGGTGAACCTGGTGTTGGTAAAACAGCCATTGTAGAAGGCTTAGCGCAACGGATCATCAATGGTGAAGTGCCTGAGGGACTTAAAAGCAAACGTGTGTTGTCGCTCGATCTGGGTGCCTTAGTTGCGGGCGCGAAATTTCGTGGTGAATTTGAAGAACGACTTAAATCGGTATTAAATGAACTTGCGAAAGAAGAAGGGCAGGTCATCCTATTTATCGATGAAATTCATACTATGGTTGGTGCCGGTAAATCTGATGGCGCAATGGATGCCGGTAACATGCTTAAACCGGCATTAGCCCGAGGCGAGTTACATTGTGTTGGTGCCACAACGTTAGACGAATATCGTAAATACATTGAAAAAGATGCTGCATTGGAACGTCGTTTCCAGAAGGTTCAGGTTGATGAGCCAAACGTTGAAGATACAGTGGCAATTTTACGTGGATTAAAAGAGCGTTACGAATTGCATCATTCTGTTGATATTACCGACCCTGCAATCGTAGCAGCGGCCAGCTTATCTCATCGTTACATCAGTGACAGACAATTACCTGACAAAGCGATTGATCTTATTGATGAAGCGGGTTCCAGTATTCGAATGCAAATCGATTCCAAGCCAGAAGAATTGGAAAAATTGGAACGGAAAATCATTCAATTAAAACTTGAAGATAATGCGCTGTTAAAAGAAACAGATGAAGCCAGTAAAAATCGATTAATGTTGATCAGAGATCAGATCAATATATTAGATAAAAAATACCAAGAGCTCGAAGAAGTATGGAAAGCTGAAAAAGCTGCATTGTCAGGCACTCAAAATATTAAAGAGCAACTTGAACAGTCCCGAATGGACCTTGATACAGCGCGACGAGCAAGCGATTTGCAACGTATGTCTGAACTGCAATATGGGCGAATTCCAGAGCTTGAAAAACAGTTGGATTTGGCGTCGCAGGCAGAAATGCAAGGCATGACATTGCTTCGTAATAAAGTGACAGAAAAAGAAATTGCTGAGGTTTTATCACGTTGGACGGGGATCCCGGTCACTAAGATGCTTGAAAGTGAACGTGATAAATTGTTGAAAATGGAAGAACAGCTGCACGCTAAAGTCATAGGACAAGAAGAGGCGGTCAGATCTGTAGCAAATGCAATTCGTCGTTCGCGAGCTGGGCTGTCAGACCCAAACCGACCAAATGGCTCGTTTTTGTTCCTTGGCCCAACGGGAGTAGGGAAAACCGAGCTTACTAAATCTTTAGCTCACTTTCTATTCGATTCAACCGACGCTATGGTTCGTATAGATATGTCTGAGTTTATGGAGAAGCACTCGGTCGCTCGACTAATTGGTGCGCCTCCTGGTTATGTGGGTTATGAAGAAGGTGGGTACTTAACTGAACTTGTTCGCCGAAAACCTTACTCTGTTGTTTTGCTAGATGAGGTTGAAAAAGCCCACCCTGATGTGTTTAATATATTGTTACAAGTGTTAGATGAAGGTCGGTTAACAGATGGACAAGGTCGAACCGTCGACTTTAGAAATACCGTTATTATTATGACCTCAAATCTAGGCTCTGATTTAATTCAATCAGGATATGTAGGTAAAGAACCTGCCGATTATGAATCGATGAAGGCTATGGTCATGGAAGTTGTCGGTAAACATTTCCGTCCAGAGTTCATTAATCGAATTGACGACACTGTGGTATTTCATCCGTTGAATTCTGCTGAAATTAAACAGATTGCCGGAATTCAATTAACGGGGCTGAAAAAACGATTAGCTGAACAAGAAGTAGAAATGACCTTAACGGAAGCGGCATTAGATCAAATAGCGGAAGCGGGTTTTGATCCAGTGTTTGGTGCAAGGCCATTAAAACGTGCAATTCAATTGTATGTTGAAAACAAACTTGCACAAGCTTTGTTGTCAGGCGAAATTAAACCGAAAGACAAGATTGAATTAGATGTGATTGATGGTGAATTTACGTTAAATATTCAGTCCGTTGATGTTTAAAAATAGAGTTCAGTGTCCATCTGTTGTATTTTGACAGTAATAAAGTTCGGCAATGTTATTGGGTTCGTTTGTAGCTATTTAACCATTGCCGACGTTTTACCAAAAATTGATAATTTAGAAAGGAATGATAAATGAAAACGATGACATGTAAGCAATTAGGCGGTGCGTGCGACCTTAAATTTCAAGCTGAAACATTCGAGGAAATGGCTGAAAAAAGTAAGATGCACGGCATGGAAATGTTTCAAAAACAAGATCCTGAACATTTAGAAGCGATGCAAAAAGTGATGGCGTTAATGCAACAACCAGAAAAATTGCAAGAATTTTTTGATCAAAAACGCAGTGAGTTTGAACAGCTTCCAGACGATAAATAACTCGTTATATCTATTGGTTTTATCAGTGCATTATTGTTCGACTTGTGTAATAGCAACTATCGCGAGTCGACATTTAAATATATGGGAGGGTTACTCATATATAATGTAATCCGTTTCTCGTTTCTTGTTTTGATTCTGGGGGGACTTTGGACTAGAGAATTTCCAGTGGAAGCACTTCAGCAGGCCGCAACTTGATAACTAGTTTAATAATTTGTAACGGCGTTCCAATTGCTTTTGGATTTCTTCAACAGAGTAACCAAATCTGGTTAATACTTCTTCAGATATATCAACCATATCGCCAACACCTGTAACATTCCACAACCGGCCTTCAAGTTCTTTTGCTCTATGTTGGGAATAATTTCCAATGTAACTTAACTCTCTGGAAATATAATCCATGTCAGGACGCCCAGTTTTCGAAATATAAATTCTAAAAGCAAAAAACACATCGGCTTTGGTACTGGCTTTGATAAAGCTCGTTAACATTTCGGTTGATAAAAACTGATCTGCGTAATGGCATATAAACGAGCGAGCTTCTGTATTTTGATCGGTACGATAACGAATAAACAGTTCCACTGTTTTAGGTGTATCTGCCCGTTCCATATCGGCAACGAGAGGAGCAAACACATTGTTTGCCGCGTTGTCTTTTAGCAAAGGGTATAGACTAATATCATGTTGTTCAGGTTTATGTTTACTCAACAAGTGCAAAATCAAGTTAGCTTCGCAGCTCTTCCCCACCAAATTTATGTCAACTTTTGTTCCTTCTTTGTCGATATAAATAGGTGTGTTGCAAACGTGTTTAGCGCACAAGTTTCTTAGCGCTTTAGATAAACCCGGATAGCGACTTTCCATTTTTGCAGGGGTAAGTTTGGCTTTGTTCTGCACAATTAGTTTTTTGAAAAATTGTCGACCATGATGCACACCTTTAGGTTCAAAGGTTCGTAAATTCATAACTGTTTTGTCGCGCGAAATAGCCACGATTTCGTATGCTAATTTAGTTAAATTAAACTTGTTAGTTACACGCTGCATTTCAGGCAGACCAATGACAATAATATCGCCTTTTGTAAACGGGCAACCTTGCTCAATGACAAGCTGTAAGCCGTGACTTGAAAAGTCACGTGTCGTACCTTTTGCTCGTTCTTCTTGGCCTGGGAGGGCAACAGAGACCTCTGTCTTATATAAATAGCGCTCCTCTGACCTTAAATTAACGTATTCAATGGTTTCGACTTCCATATTTATGTAACGTTTTAATTTAGGGTGGCCAAACTTGTTCAATTGTGCGGCTGGCGCAGTCATCTCATGATATTTTTGATAGGCTTCTTTTTGATCTGGATTTGAAATCGGAGTCATATAAACAATGAATTTTAAATTCTGCAATAACCCTTGGACTTTTGGTGACGGTATTTGATTGTAGCGTTGAATCTCTTTACCTGCGGAATCTGGAACAGACAAAGGAATATGGGCATCATGTTCTGATACCGGTACTAACTGTAATTTGAAAACTTTCCAACTGTCTTTTTTACTCGCAAAATGCAAAAACGTTGACCGCAATTCTGGCGATGCATCGAGTTCTTCAGTGGTTGCAGAGTAAAAATATACTTTTCCTTTACGAGCATGGGTAAAGCAATAAAGTAAAGACTCCTTAATGCCGCGATCACTGAGCAGCATATTTTCAAGTCTTGGCATATCCAATATTTGTTGAAATACCAAATTTTTACTTTCGTCACTAAAATAGCCAAGTGTGGAACGATTGTTTTCGGTCGCGAGCGCCAATGTAGGCAACAAACGGTCATTAATTTGACGGATATAAACGGGTAAGGTGGTAACCCGTGGTAGGTAATACTGCTCATACCCCTTAACCGCTACAGCTTCAAGCGTATTGTCCAAATTCACTTTATAGCGACGTTTATTGCCGTTTATAAAATTGCCAAGGAAATCATCAAAGGCTGCAATGTCCTCAGTGAATGTTCTTTTCATTCTAATGTAATTATTGGCGATATTGATTTTATCGATGCCAACGACTTCATATTGAATACCGTCTTTGAGACCTAATTCAAACTCTTGCTCTAAACCTGTTAGGTAAATTGCAATTTTTTGACCTTTAACAAACTTTCTCGCAGAAGGCACTTTTACTTTTATCCCACTAACCGAGAGGTCACTACTGACTGCTTTTAATGTATCACCAATTGCAAATTGCATTTCAATAGCGATACTGAAATTCATTCGCTCTTCTGCTCGAATTCCGTATTGGGTAAAGTGCACAAGATTTGCACCGTAAATGATTTTGGGTTTTTCTGGGGCTTTATTTACTTGTTCAGCATCTGCACTAGTAGAGGCTCGTGGGGTTTTTTCCTGTCGAGCTTTTTCAACTAGACGCGCTTCTTGCTCTTTTTTATGCATTACCCTATGGTTGTTTTCCGCATTAAGCACGGCTTCGTAACAACCAATGGTGTATTGACCAAATTTTTCTATTTGATCTTTAAAAATTTGTTTAGCGACTTCATCTAGAAAATGGATCTGTCCCTTATATTCAAATGCAGTAGGTTCGCCAGCAACATGGCCACGTAAATCTAAGAGTCGGTTACAAGGTTGCCCAAGTCTCTTCAACTCCATTTTTATAAGAAACTGTTTGGCCTTAGGTACACTCGATACTTTAGATTTAAATTGCTTATCAAAGTCCGCGTGATTGACCGCAGATTTTAAATCTTCAATTATGTTGTTGTAATCGTGTAATTCGGTTGCCATATAAAGATTTGATTACCTGCAATTTTTAATACAAAACAATTAAAACCCACCTCACAAATGAATACAATTATTTATAAATCATTTATAATTTTCAATTGAGTAACAATTTAGTTTATTTAATTTTTTGTTATTTATTCATAAATATAGAGCATTTAGCTCTAACATCAATAGTTCGGGTCAAATACAAATTTAAACAAGTGTATATTTTATTACTTTAGATGAAGCAATAATTATGCCACGGACTTGTGACATTAGTATAACAAGCAGAGAAATTATGGCGAAATCAAAAATAGCGTATGTATGTAGCGATTGTGGTTCAGAGTATCCGCGGTGGCAGGGACAATGTACAGATTGCCATGCTTGGAATACGATTTCTGAATTCCGTGTTGCAGCTAAGACTAAGGCATCTGTTAGCCGTTATGAAGGTTATGCGGGAGCAGCTGAGAACAAGGTTCAAACTTTGGATAAGGTTAACCTTGAAGCACTGCCTAGGTTTACGACTGGTTATGGAGAATTTGACCGAGTATTAGGCGGCGGCGTAGTGCCTGGTTCTGCAATACTAATTGGCGGAAGTCCAGGTGCAGGGAAAAGCACCTTATTGCTGCAAACAATGTGCTTTTTGGCCGAGCATATGTCTACCCTATATGTGACGGGGGAAGAGAGTTTGCAACAAGTTGCGATGCGAGCTAATCGACTAGGTTTAGCAACCAATAAATTAAACGCATTGGCAGAAACAAGTGTAGAAGCGATTTGTATTCATGCTCAAAATATCAAACCTTCGATTATGGTTGTTGATTCAATTCAAGTGATGCATATGGCTGAAATTGCATCTGCGCCGGGGAGTGTATCTCAGGTACGTGAAGGCGCAGCGTATTTAACACGTTTTGCGAAACAAAATAATGTTGCGGTGATTATGGTTGGCCATGTCACCAAAGACGGTAATTTGGCAGGACCTAAAGTATTGGAACACTGTATCGATGCTAGCATCATGTTAGATGGAGACACAGATGGACGATATCGAACGTTAAGAGGCACTAAAAACAGATTTGGCGCGGTTAATGAACTTGGTGTGTTTGCAATGACGGACAAGGGGTTAAAAGAAGTCAGTAATCCAAGCGCAATATTTTTAAATCGTGCAGAAGGGGACTCGTCTGGCAGCTCTGTTATGGTTTTATGGGAAGGAACTCGCCCGTTGTTGGTCGAAATTCAAGCCTTGGTTGATCACTCGCAAATGGGGCACCCCAGGCGCGTTGCTGTCGGATTAGACTCAAACCGGCTGGCAATGTTACTTGCTGTACTACACAGACATGGCGGCTTGATGCTTGGCGATCAGGATGTTTTTGTTAATGTTGTTGGGGGCGTAAAAGTTAGTGAAACGAGTGCAGATTTAGCGCTGTTGTTGGCCATGGTATCAAGTTTTCGAGATTCCCCGTTGGATCGTGAGCTTGTTGTTTTTGGAGAGGTTGGTCTCGCTGGTGAAATAAGACCGGTTGCAAATGGCCAAGAACGTTTGCGGGAGGCCGCGAAACATGGCTTTAAACGTGCAATCGTACCCAAAAACAATATGCCTAAAGATACAATTGCCAATATGAAGGTGATTGGTATATCGCGCTTAGTTGAGGCGTTAGAACACCTTTAAAGTGACTATACTAAGTCACGGGTTTGTCGCCATTTTAAAATTTGGTGACAACCATGACTTTATCCGCTGGCAAGGATTATTCTGGGTTTGGAAATGTTAACGAATTCAAATTTCTATCAAGCAGTTCTGAACTGCCGACGTTTAATTCTACTAATCGACGCAAGTGGCTCACGCTCTGTAAATCGATTTTATCGCAGTGAATTCCTAAATGTTCTTTTTCAACATGGGTAATATGACCCGTCAATTCGACTTCAACATCGGATTCGTTAAGGCAAAACTTTAATAGACACGTTTCTTTAACAAGATTTTCAATCCCTTTTATTTGTGCAATTAATGCACCTTTTAATGATATATCAACGAGTGTCGTTGGGTAATCGATATTATTAACTGTCAGGGTTGCTGGGGCCGAAAATACAATACGAGTAAATCGCCGTTTGTCTTCCATTTTACTTACCACTCATATAGAAAGATTATTTACTTATCATGGAACTTATTGAAGAAAAATCAAGCTTAATTAGCGGTGAATGTTTTCACCGCTAATTAAAGTCAGACCAAATAGGCTTATTATTTCAAACGTTTGTACTTGATACGATGTGGTTCTGCGGCCGCAGCACCGTAGGTTTTTTTCAACCAAACTTCATAATCTGAATAGTTACCTTCGAAAAATTCAATCTTACCTTCATCACGGTAATCCAAAATATGAGTCGCAATCCGGTCTAGGAACCAGCGGTCATGCGAGATGACCATTGCGCTACCAGGGAACTCCAGTAGGGCATTCTCAAGTGCACGTAACGTTTCAACGTCTAGGTCATTGGTTGGTTCGTCGAGCAGTAAAACGTTGCCGCCTGCTTTTAGCAGCTTAGCCAAATGCACTCGATTTCGTTCACCACCTGATAAATCACCAATGCGCTTTTGTTGATCTGAGCCCTTGAAATTAAATCGACTTACATAAGCGCGCGATGGCACTTCAAAGTTGCCAACTTGAATAATATCACTGCCTTCAGATATTTCTTCATAAACAGAATTGCCGTCGTTCATTGAATCTCTAAACTGATCAACGGATGAAAGTGATACTGAGTCACCGACAACTATTTCGCCAGAATCCGGCGTATCTGCGCCACTAATTAATTTAAATAGTGTTGATTTACCTGCGCCATTTGGGCCTATAATTCCCACTATGCCGCCTTTAGGAACAGAAAACGACAGGTTGTCAATTAAGACTCTGTCGCCAAAACCTTTGTTGACGTTGCTGACTTCAATTACTTTATCACCGAGTCTTGGCCCTGGTGGAATATATAACTCATTGGTTTCATTTCGTTTTTGGTAATCGTTACTTTGAAGCTCTTCAAATCGAGCCATACGGGCTTTAGATTTTGCATGACGACCTTTTGGATTGGTTCGTACCCATTCTAATTCAGATTGAATCGACTTCTGACGTGAGTTTTCACTACGTTCTTCTTGTGCTAAACGTACTTCTTTTTGTTCCAACCAGCTAGAGTAATTGCCTTCCCATGGAATACCCGCGCCACGGTCTAGCTCTAAGATCCAACCTGCGACGTTGTCTAAGAAATATCTATCGTGGGTTATAGCAACGACAGTTCCTTCGTATTCATGTAAAAATCGTTCTAACCAAGCAACCGACTCTGCATCTAAATGGTTGGTCGGTTCGTCGAGTAATAACATGTCAGGTTTGTCTAATAGCAATCGACAAATTGCCACCCGGCGACGCTCGCCACCAGATAGGTGTTCTATTTTTGCATCCCATTCTGGTAAACGAAGCGCGTCAGCGGCGACTTCTAGTTGGTTATCTAAATTGTGGCCATCTTTTGCTTGGATAATACTTTCTAGCTCGCCTTGCTCTTTAGCTAAAGCGTCAAAGTCGGCGTCTTCTAGAGCATATTCAGCGTAGACTTCATCAAGTCTTGAAAGTGCATTTTTAACATCACTAACGGCTTCCTCAACAATTTCTCGAACTGTTTTAGACAAATCCATTTGTGGTTCTTGCGGTAAATAGCCAATTTTAATCCCGGCCATTGGTCTTGCTTCACCTTCGATCTCGGTGTCTAAACCAGCCATAATTCGAAGTAACGTAGACTTACCTGAACCATTTAGTCCAAGCACGCCAATTTTTGCACCAGGAAAAAAGCTAAGTGATATATCCTTGAGGATCGTGCGTTTTGGTGGAACAACTTTACTCACACGATTCATTGAAAAAATAAATTTATCTGGCAATGCCATAGGAAACCTTTTTAATGTTTAGAACTGATGCCGCTATTTTAAGTGACATACACCACGATAGGCAAACAGCAATTCAATTTATATCTAACTTCTGTTTTATTGTTTTAATCGCAATATTCTCGCTTGCTCATACAAATGTTCAATTGAATTTTTGTTGCTCTAACAATTTGATTAAAAATACTTTTAGGAAAAGTAGCAAATAGACTGTGCTACAAATCGCTTTGATTTTCCATTAATTAGATTTAAGTGAAATACCAAAGTCGTTTTTTACCTATTAGTTAACGCCCTCAGTAACAGGTGTTGAAACTGTTAATGTTGTGACAATGGCACCATAGGTACGAATTACAAATGCTACTAAACATTGACTACACTTAACGAAACGCCAAAAACCAATTTGGTGTGAATGTAACTAAGTCGACATTGGGTTGATTTAATTAACTAACTTATAAATATTTCTAATGCTAAATTTCACTAACTAACGCAGATTTGATATAGGATTTTACATAATAAACGCGTATTATACGGCCTTCTTTTTTTAATAATTTAGTCAGAGTGCCGAGGTGCAAATATGTTAACGCGTGATATGAACATCGCTGATTTCGATCCAGAACTATGGGCGTCAATTCAACAAGAAACAATTCGTCAAGAAGAACACATTGAGTTAATTGCGTCTGAAAACTACGCAAGTCCACGAGTTATGGAAGCTCAAGGCACTCAGTTAACCAATAAATATGCTGAAGGTTATCCGCAAAAACGCTACTACGGTGGTTGTGAGTATGTTGATATCTCTGAGCAATTAGCAATTGACCGTGCAAACGAACTATTCGGTTCAGATTATGCAAACGTTCAGCCACACTCTGGATCACAAGCAAACTCTGCGGTATTCCAAGCTTTAGTTAAACCAGGTGATACTGTACTTGGTATGAGCTTAGCGCACGGCGGTCACTTAACTCACGGTTCTAGCGTTAGTTTTTCTGGTAAAATCTACAATGCTATCCAGTACGGACTAAATGAAGAAACTGGTTTGCTTGACTATGAGCAAATGGAATCTTTGGCACGTGAACATAAACCTGCGATGATCATTGCTGGCTTCTCTGCATACTCTGGTATTGTTGATTGGGCTCGTTTCCGCAAAATTGCGGATGAAATTGGTGCTTACTTGTTTGTTGACATGGCGCACGTTGCTGGTCTAATTGCAGCTGGCGTATATCCAAACCCTGTTCCACATGCTCATGTTGTTACTACTACGACACACAAAACTCTAGCGGGTCCTCGTGGCGGTTTAATTATTTCTGGCTGCGGTGACGCAGACGTTTATAAAAAACTAAACAGTGCGGTATTCCCAGGTGGTCAAGGTGGTCCTTTATGTCACGTAATCGCTGCTAAAGCGGTCGCATTTAAAGAAGCATTACAACCTGAGTTTAAAGTTTACCAACAACAAGTTGTTAAAAACGCTCAGAAAATGTGTGAAGTCATGCAAGAACGCGGATACAAAATTGTATCAAATGGCACTCAAAATCACCTATTCTTAGTTGATCTAATCGACAAAGACATTACAGGTAAAGATGCAGACGCTGCGTTAGGAAAAGCATTTATCACAGTAAACAAAAACTCTGTGCCAAATGACCCACGTTCACCGTTTGTGACTTCTGGTTTGCGTTTAGGTACACCTGCGGTAACGCGTCGTGGTATGCAAGAAGCTGAAATGGTTGAATTAACTAACTTAATTTGTGACGTATTAGACAACATTGAAGATGATGCTAATATTGAAAACGTTAAGCAACAAATCAAAGCACTTTGTGCACGTTTCCCTGTTTATGCTTAAACTGTAAAATCTTGTTCTCGCTAGCATTAGCAGAATTATGATAAGATCGAAAGCCGCGTTTATCGCGGCTTTTTTAGTTAACTAGTTTACGGACATTTTTTATGCACTGCCCATTCTGCTCAGCAACTGAAACGAAGGTAATAGATTCACGACTTGTCGGTGGCGGCTCTCAAGTTAGGCGTCGGCGTGAGTGTAATCAATGTAACGAACGTTTTACATCCTTTGAAGGTGCCGAACTTGTTATGCCAAAAGTGGTAAAACGAGACGGTAAACGTGAACCATTTAATGAAGACAAAATGTCTGCCGGTATTTTGCGGGCGCTAGAAAAGCGACCTGTGAGTACTGAACAAATTGACCAACTTATATTGGCAATCAAAAAAGAAATTAGAATGACGGGTGAACGTGAAGTTAGTTCAGAGTTTATTGGTAATCTTATAATGGATGGACTAGTACAATACGATAAAGTGGCCTATGTTCGTTTTGCCTCTGTATATCGCTCTTTTGAAGACATTAAAGAATTTGGTGAAGAAATTGCCAAAATTGGTCAACAAGCTGATAAGAAAAAAGAAATCACCACCAGACAATCCAAGTTGTTTGAATAAGAATTTGATCTATGTTGTTTACAGAATCTGATCATCAATATATGACACTCGCCATTGAATTAGCGGCTAGAGGTCGATTTACAACGACACCTAATCCTAATGTTGGTTGTGTTATTGTCAAAAACAACACAATTTTAGGCCAGGGGTGGCATAAAAAAGCCGGCACCGGCCATGCAGAAGTAAATGCTTTAGTTGATCTTGATATTGAACAAAGTTCAGGCGCAACGGCCTATGTAACATTGGAGCCTTGTAGTCATTTTGGGCGAACACCACCATGTGCCAGAAAATTAATCGAAGCTGGTATTAAAACCGTAGTAATAGCTATGTTAGATCCCAACCCCTTAGTGGCAGGAAAAGGGGTTGCACTGCTTGAACAAGCAGGGATTAAAGTCAAAACCGGCTTATTAGAGTCTCAAGCTCGTCAGCTTAATTTAGGTTTTTTATCCCGAATGGAAAAAAACAGGCCGTTTATCAGCGTTAAATTAGCCTCGTCATTAGACGGTAAAACGGCATTGAAAAATGGCGAAAGTAAGTGGATTACGGGGCCTAAAGCCCGCAGTGACGTTCAAACGTTTCGAGCGCAGAGTTGCGCCATACTCAGTTCTGCCGTTTCCGTTATCCGTGATAACGCCAAGTTGAACGTACGTAGTGAACAATTGAACTTTGATTACCCACTAGATCAATACGACGGTGAAATTAGACAGCCGATTAAGATCATATTAGATGGCAAAAATCGGATTACTGCAAAATCAATTGCTCAATTAGCGTTATTTGACGGCAAAACAGACGTGATTATTGTTAGACCATCGAAATCCAATGACTTTTCCAACGTCGATTATGTTACTGAGTTAGTCATAAGTTACGACGATGTTGACGGGTTTCATTTATCTGAGCTTGTCTCTTGGTGTGGCGCGAACGAAATAAATAATTTGTGGATAGAAGCAGGCGGCAGATTGTCAGCAAGTTTCATCGAACAAGATTTATTTGATCAATTAGTTGTTTATATTGCCCCAAAAATAATGGGCGCGGGCGCACAAGAATTATTACCCATTGGTCCATTTGAGTCGATGGTGGATGTTAAAGAACTACAGGTGCAGTCAACAATGACCGTTGGCTCGGATCTAAAAGTCATATTGTCTAATACAATTTAAGGTAGGGCACGTGTTTACCGGAATTATTGAAGCTACAGGAAAAATAAAGTCTTTGTCTAAACTGGGAGGAGATCTAAAAGTCACCATCGAAAGTTCTGATTTGGATATGTCTGACGTAAAATTAGGTGACAGTATTGCTACCAATGGCGTTTGTTTAACGGTTGTTGAGAAATTATCAAATGGTTTTGTTGCCGACGTTTCAAATGAAACGATCACCAACAGCGGTTTTAGACATTACCAAATAGGGCAAGCAGTTAATTTAGAAAAAGCCATGCTGGCAACATCTCGTTTTGGCGGTCATATAGTTAGTGGGCATGTCGATGGTATTGCTACGATCGCTGCGATAATTGACAATGGACGAGCCAAAGACATTTGGATAAATGCCCCAGCAGCTTTATTAAAATATGTCATTACAAAAGGTTCGATTACAGTCGATGGCATCAGCTTGACCATAAACAACGTAGAAGCGGGTCAATTTAAATTGACAGTTGTGCCACATACGGCATCGCAAACGACACTTTCAAATGCGGTTACAGGCTCGTCTGTTAACATTGAAATTGATATCATAGCCAGATATCTAGAAAAATTGGCAAATCCGTCTTCTAATGAAGGCGTATCTATGTCACTGCTCGCGCGCAGTGGCTTTTTGAAATAAGAATTAGTGGGTCTGTAAAATGAAATTGAATACGCCAGAAGAGATAATCGAAGACATCCGCCATGGAAAAATGGTGATTTTGATGGACGATGAAGACCGCGAAAATGAAGGTGACCTTATTATGGCCGCGGATATGCTAACACCTGAGCATATTAATTTCATGGTAACGCATGCTCGTGGATTAGTTTGCTTACCGATGACAATTGAACGTGCAGAAGCACTAAATCTTACGTTAATGGTCGATAATAATAATGCCCAATTTGCCACTAACTTTACGGTTTCTATTGAAGCGGCTGAGGGAGTGACAACAGGGATAAGTGCGGCAGACCGAGCCAGAACCATTCAAGCTGCCGTTGCAAAAGATGCGGTCGCGGCCGATATCGTTCAACCAGGGCATATTTTTCCGTTAGTGGCAAAAAAAGGCGGTGTTTTAACACGTGCAGGCCACACTGAAGCAGCAGTCGATTTAGCCCGTTTAGCAGGTAGAACTGACGCAGGTGTTATTGTTGAAATACTTAATGATGATGGCTCAATGGCGCGTCGCCCAGATTTAGAAATCTTTGCTAAGAAGCACGATTTAAAAATTGGCACTATCGCCGATTTAATAGAATACAGAAATCATAACGAAACAACGGTCGAGCTTGTTGCACAATGTAAGTTACCAACTCAACATGGTGATTTTGATTTACATACATTTAAAGATACGATAGATGGACAAGTTCATTTTGCGTTAGTAAAAGGTGATTTAGCTAAACTTGAACAACCACTTGTTCGCGTGCATTTACAGAACACCTTTTCTGATTTACTTGGTTCTGACCGCTCTGTGAACCGCAGCTTTTCTATCGATGACGGGTTAAGCCGAATTGCTGAAGTCGGTGGCGTTTTTGTGCTTTTAGGGAAACAGGAACAAACGTCAGATCTGATTAATTTAGTGAAACGATTTGAAGCTGAAGACTCGGGTCAACATCAAGCGCCGGCAAAATGGCAGGGTACGTCTCGTAATGTCGGTATTGGTAGTCAAATATTGGCTCAATTAGGTGTAACTAAAATGCGTTTATTAAGCTCACCTAAAAATTATCATGCACTGTCTGGCTTCGGTTTAGAAGTAACAGAATATGTAAGTGAGTAGGGCTGAGCAAACAACTTGGCCTAACAACTATTAAAATCTTGTGGTATTATCGCGCAAAATTTTTATCATCCATTTTATTTAAAGAAAGGTTTTTGAATGAACGTCGTTGAAGGTAACTTCCGAGCCACTGGCAAAAAATTCGCAATTGTTGTTTCTCGTTTCAACCATTTTGTTGTAGACAGCTTATTGGAAGGCGCGGTTGACGCATTAGAGCGTCATGGTGAAGTCAATCAAGACGATATCACCATTGTTTATGTACCAGGTGCATATGAGTTGCCTTTGGCCGCTAAAAAGATTGCAAAATCAGGTCAGTATGAAGCGATAATCGCAATTGGCGCGGTAATTCGTGGCGGCACACCTCATTTTGATTTTGTTGCAGGCGAATGTAACAAAGGATTAGCTAATGTATCGTTAGAGTTTGATATCCCAGTTGCATTTGGTGTTATTACAACGGATACAATAGAGCAAGCAATTGAGCGTTCAGGAACCAAAGCAGGAAATAAAGGCGCTGAAGCGGCTTTAGGTGCATTGGAAATGGTTAATGTAATGGCACAGCTTTAGGTATTGACGATGAAACCAGCAGCGCGTAGAAAAGCAAGAGCATTGGCAGTACAGGCAATTTATTCCTGGCAGATGAGCCAAAATCATATCAGCGACATTGAACAACAAATGTTGTTAGATAATGATGTAAGTAAAATTGACGTGGAATTTTTTAGAGAATTACTACGCGGTGTTGCAGGACATTATAAAGAACTCGATACAGCGTTAACGCCGTATACTGAACGACCTTATGACGATGTAGATCATATTGAACGTGCAATTTTGCGTTTAACTGCATTTGAATTAAAATTTCGCATCGACGTACCGTATAAAGTTGCAATTAATGAAGGCATTGAGCTGGCGAAAAAGTTCGGCGCAGATGACAGTCATAAATTTGTGAATGGTGTGTTAGACAAAGCTGTTAAAGACTTGCGGATCCCACTGCAGTAAAAATACTTTACCTCTATAGGCAAAATATGAAAGAGTTTGAATTAATTCAAACCTATTTCGCTGGGCGTGGGCCTAAGCGCAAGGACGTGATTTTAGGTGTTGGCGACGACGCGGCTTTGACAAAAGTACCACAGGACCAATTATTGGTTGTGGCGACAGATACTATGGTTGAAAATGTACATTTTTTTCCAGACTCATCTCCTCGTTCAATTGGCCATCGCGCATTAGCAGTAAATCTAAGCGATTTTGCTGCTATGGGCGCAGAACCCGCTTGGGCATCAGTTGCTTTAACAATCCCTGAAATTAATGAAGAATGGCTGCAAGGTTTTTCCGACGGCCTATTTGAAATTGCGGATTACTATAATGTGCAGATCATTGGCGGCGATACGACCCGCGGACCGCTCTCAGTTACCATTAGTTTGAAAGGATTCGTGACGGAAGAAAAAGCGTTGAAGCGCAGTGGCGCGAAAGCAGGTGATTGGATTTGTGTTACTGGGCAATTGGGAGCTTCGGCACTTGCTGTTAAATCAAAAATTGACGGTTTTAAACTCGATAACCCTTATTTAAGAAACATTGAACAGCGATTTAATTTTCCATCTGCTCGTTTAGCGGCAGGTCAAGTTTTACGACACGCAGCAACTTCAGCAATTGATGTATCGGATGGTTTTTTACAGGACCTTCAACATATATTAACGGCGTCGAATATGAGTGCTGAATTGTATATCGATAAATTGCCGATTGATGAAAACGTTTTAGCGTCAGTTGACCGTTTAGAAGCTGAAAGATTAGCGTTGACGGGTGGAGAAGATTACGAGTTGATATTCACCGTGCCTGAAGAAAAGAAAGGTTATATCGAACAAAATGCGACGGCAATGGGAATTAAATTTACTAAAGTTGGTCAAATTAGAAAGTCAGGGCAAGGCATAAAAATGCTGAAAAATGGCGAGTGTTATACTGACGTTATAACATCGGGTTATCAACATTTTGGCAATGAGTAACACACAATGACAAAACCTGCGCAATTTAATCTATGTAATAAATGGCACTTACTGGCTACCGGTTTTGGTAGTGGTCTAGCGCCATTTGCGCCGGGAACATTTGGCACAATTGCAGCGATCCCGTTTTATTTGATGTTTGTTTATAGCCCATCTATTTGGTTTTTTATTTTTACCGCACTCGTTTGTTTGGTTGGTCCAAAAATATGTGGACAGGCCGCTGAAGATATTGGTGTCCACGATCATAAAGCGATTGTTTGGGACGAGTTTGCTGGTTTCTTTATCACGATGTGTTTTGTGCCATTTAGTTTCGTAAATGTGCTTGCGGGTTTTGTCTTGTTTCGGTTTTTTGATATTGTTAAACCTTGGCCAATATCTTATTTAGACAAATACGTGCATGGTGGTCTAGGGATCATGATTGATGATGTTGTTGCAGGTCTATTTGCTGGATTATGTTTATATTTATTGTTGCCAACTCTGGCGACATTGCCTTTGTAAATTAAAAAAGGCCAGAAGCAGAAGCTCCTAGCCTTTCATTAAAACCCTCAACATATATTAAGACGCGACAACGATTCAATAAAACGTTTTATCTGTCGCCGTCTATTAACCCACCAATCGAACCTAAAACAGAACCTTCACCTTGACGTTTGCCGCCTACCGATGGCGCATGTTGGATTATGCGGTCAGCCAATCTCGAGAATGGTAAGCTTTGGATCCATACGCTACCGTGGCCGCTTATCGTTGTAAGAAATAATCCTTCGCCACCAAAAAACATACTTCTAAAACCTTTAACCATTTGAATGTCGTAATCTATATCTCCAGCCATTGCCACTAAACAGCCCGTATCGAGCCTTAACGTCTCGCCATTCAATTTCTTCTCTACAACTGTTCCGCCAGCATGAACAAATGCCATTCCGTCGCCTACGAGCCTCTCAAGAATAAATCCTTCACCACCAAAAAATCCACTGCCAAGCTTTTTATTAAATGCAATATCAACTTTTGTTCCCATTGCGGCGCACAAAAATGAATCCTTCTGACAAATGACTTCATTTCCGAGCGTTGCTAAATCTAAAGCGATAATTGACCCAGGGTAAGGTGCAGCAAAGGTTAATCGACGTTTACTATTTCCTCGGTTAGTGAAATGAGTCATAAAGAGGGACTCACCAGTGATCATTCGTTTGCCGGCGCTAAATAATTTCCCCATAAAACCCTGGTCAACGTTTGAACCATCCCCCATACGGGCTTCAAATTCAATGTCATCTTCCATATAGTTCATTGCGCCAGCTTCGGCGATAACAGCCTCTGACGGGTCAAGTTCTACTTCAACCATCTGCATGCTTTCACCAATGATTTCGTAATCAATTTCGTCGCATTTCATTTATTTAGTCCTTATCAATTTTATTTGCTTTGCCACAAACGAGTCGCTCTAATTTGAGTTGCTCTAAAAATCGTTCTTTGAGTATTAGTAAAATAAACTATCGTGTTTAAACTTTTGAACCAATGTATTTATACCGTTCATTTATCATCAAAATCTGCATCTGAATCGTCACCAATGACGTGTTCCAATTTAATTTCTTTTTCGACTTTAAACGTCGTTATTGGCCCCGACAATGCATATCCCAAAAATACAGCGAATAATACTTGAGCTGGTTGAGCCGCAACAAAAACAAATATTAAAACGACAGCGAGGATCATGATAAAAGAAACTTTACCTTTCCATTCGATACTTTTAAACGAACTGTATCTAAAATTACTTACCATTAATAAACCGGATAACGCCATGAGTATAGCCATTACAATATTGTACTCATGCCCATCAATATTAAAATCAACCCCGGCCCAAACTGTTGCGGCAACTAGAGCCGCGGCGGCCGGAGATGCAAGTCCCTGGAAATAGCGCTTATCTGCGGTGGAAGTTTGTACATTAAAACGTGCTAGTCGAAGAGCTGCGCAGGCAACATAGATAAAGGCTGCTAACCAACCCAATTTACCTAAGCTAGACAATGCCCAACTAAAAGCAAGTAGTGCAGGTGCCACACCAAATGATACAATGTCGGCCATAGAGTCATATTCAGCACCAAAAGCACTTTGTGTATTGGTAATTCGAGCGACTCGGCCGTCAAGCCCATCGAATATCATGGCGACAAAAATTGCGATGGTTGCCGGTTCAAATGCGCCGTTTATCGACGCAATAATGGCGTAAAAACCGGAAAAAAGTCCGGCGGTTGTTAATAAGTTTGGCAGTAAATAAATGCCACGATTCGTGTTTTGATTTTGATTTTTTTGAAGGCTCATGTAGTTTTCTTTTTATTTTCTATTAAAATCAGGATATAACAGTTAAATACCATAGAGCAAAGAAACAAAAAAGGGGAGACTTGATGAAGAATTTAATTGCAATCGCCATTTTGATGGTCGTTGCTAATCAAGCCAACGCCAGTAAAATAAAGGTTTACAAGTGGGTTGATAAGAATGGTGTCGTTACATTTAGTGAATATCGCCCGTCTCAAGATGACTATGTCGAGCTAGAGATTGAAGGCGATAGAGTCGTTGGTGGTAAAAGTGGCAAAGTCGATTACAACTTATCGACTTTAGGTCGAAAACAAGTTGACGATAATGTTGTGCAAGAATTAAATGAAAAAGCGAATGAATATTGTAAAAAGGCCAAACATAACCTCAATGTGTTAGAAACATTTAAAAATGTTCGGGTGCTTAATGAAGCAGGCCAACCTACAGTTTTAGACAAAAAAGATGTAATGGAACAAAGACGATTGGCAATGCGCCAAGTCGAACTTTTTTGTAACGAATAGCGTAAAAAGCCAAACCTCATTTAATGCCAAGTGTTATTCGAAATACACTTGGCAGTATAGACCTTTCCAGCATCCTCGATCGAGACAATCGCGCATAACTTAATAAGCTTAAATTTAAAACTTATTCTACAATTAAAGCCGTTTCTTCAGTTCACTAATTTCATTTGTTAATTGCCCAACCAATGCTTCTAAGTCGCTAACTCTTTGGTCCAAACTTATTGGTTGTTGCTGTTTCTGTTCAGTTGTTTCTGGCTCTAGTGAGGCGTTTGGATTATTTTTCCAACGCTTTAGGCCATCAATAATTAGTGGTAATGCTGTTTTGGTCGACAGCTTCCCTTTTATTAAAGCGACCGTTGGCTCTTTACCATCGGCTACAAGCTTGGCACAAATACGGGCGATCTCGGAGCTACTCATTATTTAGTTATTCTCACTATAATTTGTTTTATTTGACGACTTCAAAACGGGCGAAAATCAAGCCTTTGTTATTTATTGCTAATTAAAACAATAAGTTAGTAACATTGGAACTCAACTTGCCTTATTCTTTGCAAAATATTATATAACATAATTTACAACAACGACGAGGTTATCATGAACCGTACTTTTAAAATGGCTCTTATCGCAATTCCCCTAACATTTTCTCTTACTGGCTGCATTATTGTTTCTACCGATGAAGGTCGTGAAGCTGATTGGATAGGAAGTTCAGACCGAACAAGCTCTTGGAAAAAAGAGCAACGTATTAATAAACAAAAAATTGCTGATCTAAAAGTTGGTGCGACTTATTCCAATGTACGTGAGTTGATGGGAACACCTGAGTTTAACGAAGCGTTTAAAAGTGAAGGCAAAGAAGTACAGGTTATATTCTACCGGACAAATCACCAACACTCTGATGGTGAGACAACAAAGGATGAATGCACACCACTTATTTTTGTCGATGGATTGTTGACTTCTTGGGGTCAAAAAGCCTACCACAAGCTGTAGTAGTAAAGTTACGATCTAAAATATAAAAAGGGCCAATTCAAATGGCCCTTTTTTAATGTTAAATTTTCCCAATCCAAAAGTGTAAAAAAATTTCAGGCGGAATAGATAAAGAAAAAACTTATCTCAATTATTAACTTTTCAAATTATGGATGTCGACATTTTCCATATCGATGCCTGCGTTAACGTCATTAAACATATCAACATCAAGTTCTTTCTCTGATTTTGCGACAACACAACTCACCATACAGTCGCCCGTAACGTTAACAGCGGTGCGTGTCATATCCAATAAACGGTCAACACCGATAATCAATGCTATGCCTTCAACTGGCAAGTTAACTTGTTGCAGAACCATAGCTAGCATAATGAGGCCAACACCTGGCACTGCAGCTGTACCGATTGAAGCTAGTGTTGCGGTGAGAATGACCATTAGGTAATCAGAGATAGACAAGTCGACTCCAAATACTTGAGCAATAAAGACGGTTGCTACACCTTGCATAATTGCTGTGCCATCCATGTTTAATGTGGCGCCCATTGGCAAGGTGAAAGAAGCGATTGAATTTTTAACTCCCAACTTTTTGGTGGCTGTTTCCATTGTTACCGGCAACGTTGCACCTGAACTCGATGTACTAAATGCAAATAACGCTGCATCGCGCATTTTTTTGAAAAAGATAACCGGGCTCAAGCCTGTGAACAGTTTTAATAGTGAACCGTAAACTACAAACCCGTGCAGTAATAAAACAAATATAACGAGTGCAAAATATTTTATAAGGCTAAATATGGTGCCACCATCAAGTGTTGTGAATAGCTTAGCTAAAAGACAGAACACACCGTACGGTGCTAAGTTCATTAAGATAACAACGAGTCGCATAATTACGGTGTTTAAGTCTGAAAAAACACTTGCGAGTCGCTCACCCGGTTTTCCAGATAGTGCCATAGCGACACCAAATAAAAGCGCAAAAACAATAACCTGCAACATCTTGCCTTCGGCCATTGATTTAAATGGGTTGGTTGGGAACATGTCGATCAGGACTTGAGCAAACCCTGGGGCTTGTTTGGCTTCAAATACTTGGTTTGTTGGAATATCTACGCCAGTGCCTGGCCCGACAAATAACGCAAACAATATTGCTAGCGTAATGGCAATTGCCGTTGTTAGTAGATACATAGAAATAGACTTGCCGCCTAATCTAGCCAATTTGCTGGCGTCATTTAATGAACAGGTGCCCACTACCAAGGAAACAAAAACCAAAGGCACGACAATCATTTTTAAACTTGAGACAAAAACACTTCCACCGACATGGAATAATCCATCGACAAAAAGCGATTTGATCGATAGAGAGGTAAAGCCCAATGGGATAATTAAATCACCCTGTTCACCAAAAATGAGTTTTAACAAAAGACCAGTACCGATACCGGCAAATAAACCTATTAATATGCGAGCTGTGAGCCCGAGTTTTCGATTTGAAGAGTTCGTTGACATTACTATTAGTTCTTATCGTTATTTTATATAAACATAAGTATATACCTATTTTTCTGTTGAATTCATCATAAAACCTTGTCATTACTGGAAATAACACCTAATTTTTGAAGAAAAGGTTTGTTAAATAATTTGATATTTATTAACGTACACCTAACGTGTGTGAAAACCACATAACTGTATAGTTTTTGACTTTAGGGAGAAGTTGCATGGTACCCACCTTATTCAAGCGCCTTTCAAAATTATTTTTGATTGGATTATTTTCGTTGGTTGGGGCTGCTTGTTCAGGCGGTGGCGATATTATAGACGACACTGATGAAACAACGACTGATGATTATACGTTAGTGGCGACATTAATCACTTCATCTGAAACTGCAAATTCAAATTTGACTGAGGGGTCGACACTCATTGTTCGAGCGACACTAACGAACAGTGGTGAAGTAGTTTCCGGAAAAACAATTAACTTCAGCAGCTCTAACAGTTTATTAGCTTCTTTGTCGAGCAGCTCTGCAGTTACTGACGGTGACGGTATTGCCGAAATTGAAATTGTTGGTTTAGTAACAGCCGGTGAAGGGGTTCTTACTGTATCAGCAAATGACTCAACCCTAAACGTTGCAGATGTTGCGCTTAACTTTTCTAGTGAAGGACGTGAAACGGTTCGTAATGGTGAGTTTAACCACGACGTTTATTTGGTTCCTGCCACGACGGTTTATGCCGATTATGCAAATATCACAAGCTCTTCTTTAAACACAATATCTACGACTCAAGCTGCAACGTTACTAATTAAATACTCAGATGCAGATGGGAATGCAATTTCAAATAGTTTAGTTGAATTGCAATTAGTGGACGATGCAGAAAAAATTGCAACTTTAAGTAACGATCTTGGAAAAGATTTAACAGATGATAACGGTTTTGCATTCTTTAAAATTAATGCAACAGAATTAAGCGGGGCTGGTTATCTAAAAGTTGTCTTCGATGATGGCGTCGAAACCCTAATTACTTTTAAATCAATTGGTCAAGGTAACTCAGGTGAAGCGGCAAATTACAGTCTAATCGTATCTATGGTCAATACTAATAACGAAGTTGATTCCACTTTGTCCTCTGGCGAAAACCTGATCGTAAATGCAACGTTAACTAATAATGGTGTTGCTCTTGCGGGTGAGGTCGTCACATTTACTTCGACTAATAATAACTTTGCCTCATTGTCAGGTACGAGTATTACGACGAACGATCAAGGTGTCGCCACTATAACACTCACAGGTGCAAATGTAGCAGGGACGGGAACAATAACCGTAGATGTACCGGCATCCAATATCTCCGTAAATAAAGTTAATTTAGGTTTTACGTCACTAGGTGTAATTAATTCAGGTAGTGATGAAATCAGTTACGGTGTCTTTTTAATTCCTTCTAGTACAACGTATGAGTTATATGCGGGTGTATCAGTGTCGAGTATAACAACGATTTCATCTGCTCAACCGGGAACAATCTTAATAAAGCTGGCGCAAGCGGATGGCACTCCTATTTCACGTAGCTTAGTAACAATTAGCCTTGTTGGTGATGCAAATCGATTGGCAACGTTAAGTAATGACTTAGGTTCAGATTTAACAGACAGCAATGGTTTTGCGTCTATCAACTTAATCGCCACAGACGTAAGTGGAGCCGGTTATATTCAAGTGACTTTTGATGACGGTAAGACATCACTTATTGCTTTTGAGTCATTGGGTGACGGTAATCAAGAGCCGGTAAAAGAAATTGGTAGTATTGAGTTGTTGGCTAGTAGTGTGCAATTAGCTTCTTCTGGTTCAGATGTAATTGAATTATTAGCGTTAGTTAAAGATCGTCAAAACAACTTGATGGAAGATATTCAAGTTTCCTTTAGTTCGGATACTGGGGTTATCCAGGTAACCGAGCCTAGTACGGCAGCGAACGGTGTGGCAACCGCATTATTAAAAACATTAAATAACCCAGAATCTCGAACCATCAGTGCTTCAGCTTTTGTTGGCGATAAAAGTGCGTCAGTCACAATTGAAGTATCAGGCACTACAATTAAAATTGTTGGCAATAACTCTATCGTTACTGGTGACACAGTAGATATGACGGTAGTTATGCTTGACTCAGACGGGAATGGCATAGCACAACGAAACATTATAATTAGTTCACAAGCTGGTAATACGTTTACTAAAAGTGACGGCAACGTTTTAAATCAAATAGACAATGCGGACGGAACCGTTAGCCAATATGTCACGACTGACTCTACAGGTAGTGCGACATTTAGATTGACGGCAGATAATAGTGGTTTAGATACGTTAACGGCAGAGGCACTTGGCGAGTCAGGACAGCTTGCATTGTCGGTATCGCCAGATAGTTTTGTCATTTCAGATTTGAAAGTATTTGATGGCGCCGCGTATGTTGCAAATAACAGTACGAATGAAGTTCCTCTTAGTGGTGGGCAATTAACCCTAACTTGGCAGAAAGATGATGTGCCAAATGTAGGCAACGTTTTGTTTTCTTCAACACGCGGTAATATAGTCGCAGTTGATTGTGCAGACGATACAACTGCATCTAATACGACAAATGCGTCTGGTCAAATTTGCGTTAATATGACTTCTACTGACGCCGGCCCTGCTATTATAACGGCAAAAGCTGACGGATTATCAGCGAGTTTTAATGTGGAGTTTGTGGCTGAAATCGCGCACTTATTGCAAGTTCAGGCTTCGCCATTCTCATTAGGTCCAAATGGTCAAAAATCGACGGTTAGTGCTGTTGTTGTAGATGACTTAGGTAACTTTGTTAAAAATAAAATCGTTAACTTTACGCTTTATGATGTGAGTAATGGGTCGATTTCAAGACAGTCTGATATTACAGACAGCAATGGACTTGCAACAACGGTATATACCTCAAATGGTATCTCTGCGCTGGACGGCGTGGTGGTCGCGGCATGTACGGATGTTGCCAAAGATTCTGGGGATTGCTTAAATGTATTAACTGAGCCGAATGATATTACTGACCAAAATCGTAGAAATGATATTTTTCACTGCGAAGAAAGTGATAGTTGTGTTCACGATGAGGTTAAACTCACTGTCGCTGATAGAGAGTTGTTTATTGCGGTCGGTGCTGGCAATACTTTGGATTCAGCTAGTGATATAGAATATCAAAAGTCATTCTCGGTTATTGTAACTGATGTTGAGTCTAATCCTGTAGAAGGGGTCGAACTATCGGTTTCGGCTGTACCGGAGTCATATATCGAAGGTTTTTGGGCAATTGCATATAATGATGAAGGGGAGTTTGATAAGTACGTTCCGTTTGCTGCTGGAGAGTGTCCAAATGAAGATATTGACCGAGATGGCTATTTAGATCAGATTGAAGACATTGATGGTGATGGCAAATTTGATCTGTATAAAGAAGATATAGACGGTGATGGTCGTTTAGATACATTTAACGAAGATGTTGATGGTGACCGAGTGTTGGATATTGCCGAAGATCTTGATGGAGACCTTAACATTGACGTCGATGAAGATATTGATGGCGATAATAACCATGATTTATTTTACGAATATGTTGCAGGGGTATGTTCATTAGATGATGCCCGTAATATCGATTTGAACAACGATGGTAATTTAGATACAGGCGAAGATGTAAACTGTAACGGTAAACTTGATGACGGTGAAGATCGAGACAACGACGGATTGTTGGATTTAACTGAAGATCTGGATACTAAACGAGTGACAGGCGATGCAGGCCATCAGGATTATGATATTGATATTAACGAAGCGACTACTGCAACATTGGCAGATGCTATTGCTCACGTAAATAATGGCGGTAATCACGGTGATGGTCGTTTTGATCGAGTTAATGAAGATGTCGATGGTGATGGCAAATTGGACGGTATTCTTGATTTAGATGGCGATGGTGTGCCGGATGGAGCGGAAGACAAAGATGGCGATGGTTATCTAGACACCTACCCAGACTATTATGATGGTATTGCTGGACGAGATCTCGATGGAAATGAAAAAATTGAAGGAATTGAAGTTGGACTTTTTGAAGATATCGACGGCGATGGAAATTTAGATGTTGTTGAACATGATTTTAATCACGACGGTATTTCTGACACCAATGGTATTACAGAAGATAGAAATCAAAATGGTACTCTTGAGCCTGGTAATGTTGTTACCGTTTTAGGGGATCTAATTACTGATGAAAACGGTGCAACGACCGTCAACATCCGCTACGCAGAAAGCTATGGTGCTTGGGTTAAGATTAATTTGGTCGTCAAAGCGAAAGTGGGTGGGACCGAATATATGCAAGCCGTTCCGCTTGTATTACCTTATTCATCTGGCGATGTGACAAACGAGGATTCACCTCCGACACCTAATTTGTTTGGTAGTGATGGAGTTTGCTCCACGGTCAATTAAAAGTTGGACAACGTTTTTACAAATAAAAATCCCTGCAGTTGCAGGGATTTTTTTGTTTGTGACTTTATTGTTTTAACAAATTAACAAATTAACAAATTAACAAATTAACAAATTAACAAATTAACAAATTAACAAATTAACAAATTAACAAATTAAC